>CACPHU010000004.1 GCA_902633855.1 uncultured OCS116 cluster bacterium | reverse complement strand
CCATACGTCGTATTCGTGATGAACACCTTAAGGAGCTTGATAAAATTTTCAGGGAGAAACAGTCAGTCATGAGGTGGATTGTTATCTTTGGTCTTGAGACTGCTATGAGACGTGGGGAGCTTGTTAACCTCAAATGGGAAGATATAGATAGGACACGAAACACTGCAAGAATATCTGAGTCTAAGGCAGGGAGGGTTAGGTTTGTTCCACTGACCCCCAAGGCTATAGAATGTCTTGAGTCTATACCCTCACAATCTGAATATGTTTTTAATACTACTACTTCAGCCATAGCAAGTGCATGGAAACGAATCAGGGTCAAAGCAGGTTTTAAGGAGATCAGGTTCCATGACATCAGACATGAGGCTATCAGTCGCTTCTTTGAGAAGGGTCTGACAATCCCTGAGGTTGCCTCAATAAGTGGTCATAGTACCCCTCAGATGTTATTCAGATATGCACATGCTGATCAGAGTAAGATTGCGGAGAAGTTAGCTAGTTGATAGACTTCTCGTATGAAAAAGTTCTTAACATTAACATTGGTTCTTTTTTTGAGTCTCTTTATTGTTGGGGAGTCGGAAGCAGATGTCTCTGATTACGAAATTTTATATGAAGGGGAGATTATGGGTTATCACGTTAAAGAAATTAGAGGGATTGGACCCCTCAAAGATCCAGTGCAGTATGATCTTTTAATAAGGTATAACGCGCATTTTTGGTATTGCGAGTTAAAGCCTCAATTTGTAAATAATCTCGAAGAACGAAACATTTGCGATAAAGTAGATTTTATTTTTCCGAAGTTTGGAAACGAACCAACAAAATAAACAAACAATTCAGAAAGAATAAGATATAATGGATAAACTCAAGAAATACATCAGATGTGGTTTTAAGATATTAACCTCGTGGAAGATTATCGTACTCTTTCTCGGTTTAACGTTCATCACTTACTACATTCAGATGAATAGGTATGTAATTCATTTTCCTCAATACGACTCAATGGTTATTCACGATAGAATCATGAATGAAACTTGTTTAGCTTACAGACCATACTCTGATGCACGTTTCTCTGCACGTCAACACTGGTTACCTTGTGATGAGAGGTTTCAAGAAGTAATCGACGGGGGATACATTTATCCTCCAATGGAAAACTACTACTACTAATACCCACATTGTCATAGAACGACCTATCTGATAGACTTCTCGTATGAGGAATTTTTTTAAAGGAGTGAAATATGTCAGAAATCAAATGTATAAATTTAAGTTATGTTGTTTCATCAGATAATGCTGGTGATGTCGAAAACGTATTTAAGAAACATGCTTCGTGGATGAACGAATTTTATGCAGAGGAAAATGAAGGCAAAGAACATTTAATAAGTTGTTATTTTACAAAGGCACAAGAATTTATAGACCCTACAGATCCAACAAAGGGGTTTACTGGAAATATCATCTTTACAATTAATGAAAAATTTACATCGATGAAAAGTGTTGAACGACATGTTGAAAACGCTTCAAAAAATGAATATTTTGGAAAATTTGTAGAGATTCTTGGTGCGTATGGAAAAGCGATTAGTTTAGGAGGCGACATATATCATTCAATTAGGTGATCAGCATCAATTTGAGCAATTCGATACTCAATAACCCCACATTGTCATAGAACGACCTATCTGATAGACTTCTCATATGAAAAACTTTCTAACATTAACGTTGGTTCTCTCTTTGAGTCTCTTTATTGCTGGGGAGTCGAGGAGTGAGGTTAGAGAGTCAGCACTTCATTGCAAAAATGAATACGGAGACATGAGAGCCGAGCTTCCTGACCGGTATCCTCCGGAAGGGATATCTGACAGGATCTATCATATCATTCCAAATTTCAAGCTTTGGTTAGAAGATGCAAAACCATTCTTAAGTCCGTGGTGGAGGGAAGATGAACTTGAACGATATCAAGGTCGTGGATCAAGTGTGCTCAGAGAAATAAGTTTTGATGTGCGTGAAAATGGGGTTAATAATTGGAACTCTTTTTATGATATAAAAGAGTCTTTTGATAAAAGATTTTATGTTTCTAAAACAGAGTATGTGGAAGAATATCAAGATATTATTGATAAGGTAAGAGATACCAAGAGCACTCGAGTCCATCGGAATTGGACAGAGATAGACAGAGAAACACTCAACGTCTACTATAAAAATTGGGAAACAGGCGAAATTCGTCAAAAGTGGGCTTGCTCCATTATACCCCCTGATCAACTTGCTTCACATTTCGATGAACATTGGAATAAATTGCAAACATTTATAACTAGGGAGTATGAAGAAGAAGAAGAAAAGCGTCAGGAACAACTCAGAAAGAATAAGATATGAAAAAGTTTTTATCTAATATTACCATTTTTATGACATTTGTATTCGTACTTATAAATCCAAAGAGCTCATATTCAATTACTCTAAATACAAACATGAAAGATGTTGTTATTAAAGATGTTGAAGCATGTGTGGGTGGATATTCAGTATACGGTACATTAGTCAATCGAAGTAATCGTCTTGTAAGCGGGTATCTAAAATTTAAATATTTTGATAACGACAGGGACCCCATTGGTTCGTGCAGTACTAAAATTTATGTGTTTGGTAATGAAGGTAAGATGGTGACTGCTGATCGTTGTAATTGTGATAAAGCAGCCTACGTCGTTGCAGAGATAGACCTATCCAGCTGGCAAAAAAAAAATAATGAAGAGGCTAGATCCAATATAATCGATACTGATGAATATAACGCCAATAGATTTAAAAAAAGAAAAAAGTCATTCTCAGAAAAGTTTTTTGATTTTTTCAAATGATTAGCATTATCATTTAAGGTGTATTTATACCCCGCATTGTCATAGAACGACCTATCTGATAGAATTCTCATAATGAATAAAGGAGAATCATCATGGAGAAAAAAGTAGTACACGTAGTTAAACTTCAAACATCAGTAATTGTAATCTTAGGTATCATGGCATTAGGTATCTGTGGGATAGCATTTAAAGGGGCAGTTAATCCTGCTTGGGCTGATCTAAGTAGTTTTGATTATTTGAATGTTAAATTGAGTGGTAGTGTGAGTAATAGCTTGAGTGGTAGTGTTAGAATGAAATAATACCCCACACATAACTCCTCTTAACCTTCTTAACTCTCATAACTAATTTAAGAGAATTAAGAGGGTTAAGAAGTGTTTGAGGCTAGTCTTTTCCGTTCTTTTTTGAGTCCTTAGAATCATCTAAGTCCCAAAATATCCCTTTTCTTTCTCTCTCTAATTTATGAAAATCGTTTAAAAACAGTGGGTTACAGATTTAATAAATACTTACGGAAAATAAACAGAGCCTTTTGTTGTCAGGATTATTTTTTGAGTTTCTGAAGGTCTTACATAAGCTACTGAAATCATTGAGTTTTTTAATAGTGCCTTTGTTGTCATATTGTTGTCATTTATCAACAAAAAACCTCAAAAATAAGGGTTTGTTAGGGATTCTCAACTATGGTATATTTCAGCTAATGAGATTGTTAAATTCTCTTGAAAGTGGCTCTAGGAGTAACAATGAGGTACACGTCGTTTGAGTTGAATTTGGTACCACTGCTTGGATTCGAACCAAGGACCTCCTGATCCACAATCAGGCGCTCTAACCAGCTGAGCTACAGCGGCACATAATTACTCTGATAAATTATATACCAAATAATTTAAACAAGGGGTATAATAATTAATACGTAAGATAACTATATCATTTTTTCATTAAGTTCAAGCGATGGGAATTAATTCAAAGCATAATAAAGAAACTGATTTACAAGTTGGGCCAACGACAGAAGGTATGGTCAGATTATTTATTCAGAATGAAGAAATAAGTCTGCCTATTGATTTTAATCCCGATGACGCAATTGAAATTGCAAATGAAATAATCGCGTCGGCTAAGATGGCAAATAAAAATAAAAAATAGTTATTGACATAATATTCGTTTGCGCGTATTTCTCCCGCGTGAAATTTTTTCATACATCAAATTATAATAATTCTAAACTAGGAGAAATTGATGACGTTTATGAAAAAAATTCTACTTTTTTCACTATCAATTTTTATTTTAACTGCAACCTACACAGAGTCTTGGTCATTAGGGCACAATCATGAAGAGGTCAATGTATATTCATACAGGCAACCATATCTGATTGAGCCAATGATTGAGAGATTTACTGAAGAAACAGGCATAAAAGTGAATGTTTTATTCGCAGGAAAAGGTCTTGTAGATAAGATGGTGCAAGAAGGAGAAAACAGCCCAGCGGACGTGCTTCTAACAGTAGATATCGGACGTTTGAGCGGAGCTGTTAATAGCGGTGTAACACAATCTTTCCAATCAGGTATTGTAGAGTCAAATATTCCTCCACAATATCGTGACCCAAATGGTCATTGGGTTGGTCTTACTGCAAGAGCTCGTGTTGTATACGCATCAATTGATCGTGTGCCAGAAAATGAGATAACTTATGAAGAGCTTGCTAGTCCAAAATGGAAGGGTAGAGTTTGCATAAGGTCAGGTCAAAATGCCTACAACCTCGCTTTATTTTCATCTTTGATAGCCCATCATGGTGAAATTGAGACAATTAACTGGCTTAGAGGTCTAAAAGCAAATCTTGCAAGAACACCTCAAGGTAACGATAGGGCCCAAGTAAAAGGTATCTACTCTGGTGAGTGTGACGTATCAATTGGTAATACTTATTATATGGCTAAGATGAGAACCAATGAGAAAGAGCCTGAGCAGAAAGAATGGGCTGCCAGTGCAAAGATTATCATGCCTAACGCAGATGGTCGTGGAACACACATGAACTTATCTGGGGCAGTTTTAGCCAAGCATGCACCAAATGCTGAAAATGGTATCAGATTAATCGAATTCCTAACTCAAGATACCGCGCAAGCAATGTATGCTGGTGTCAACCATGAGTACCCACTAAAAAGGAATGTAGGTATTTCTGATATGGTGGCATCTTTTGGTGAACTAAATGCTGACACATTAGATCTCATAACTATCGCAAATGGTCGTGAAATGGCCAGTGAGATGGTTGATTTAGTCGGCTTTGATGAATAATGAGATTACCAAATAAAATTATATGACAATTTAATTTTAAAATGGTATGACCATTGTTCATGAGAGCAATCTTACATAAACTTTCCTATCAAAGAGAGCTTCTAGAAACCCTAGGGGCTCTCTTTGTTGCATCTATAATTGCGATACCAATTTTGACAATATTTTATATAGCATTTTCGGCGGATGATAATATCTGGCCTCATTTAGCTTCGACTGTTCTTCCAGGGTACATCACCACGACTTTCATAGTGCTAATGGGTATCTCAATTATTACAGTGTTTATAGGGGTCGGATTAGCATGGATTATAACTGTATATGAATTCCCAATGAGACGGGTTATGGAGTGGTTATGCCTTATCCCTCTTGCCATGCCTGCTTATATTGTTGCTTACGCTTATGGCGATCTTCTTGATTACACTGGTTTTGTGCAATCGAGTATGAGATTAATTTTTGGATGGACTTCTATCAAGGATTATTGGTTCCCCAGTATATATTCAACGAGTGGCGCAATTTTTGTAATGTCATTTGTGCTTTATCCTTATGTGTATTTGACATCAAGGGCTGCTTTTTTAAGACAGTCAATGACATTAATTGAAGTTAGTTCAACACTTGGAAAATCTTCAATATATAGTTTCTTTCATATCGCATTACCAATGGCAAGACCTGCCATAATAATTGGATTAATACTTGTAATTATGGAGTCAATGAATGAATTTGCAGCATTCGAGTACTATGGGGTTGATACACTAAGTGTTGGTGTGTACATTACCTGGCTTGGAAAAAATAACCTTGGTGGAGCAGCGCAGATTGCAATATTTATGCTGCTATTTATCTTTCTATTGATGATGATAGAGAAAGGTCTTAGAAAAAAAAGATCATTTGCTCAAAATAACAAGAGTCCAATTACTACCAATAGGATAAAGTTGAGCAAGAAAAGATCATCTTTTGTGCTGATAATTTGTGCTGTACCCATTTTTATTGGGTTTTTATTTCCATCTATTGTGTTATTTGATTTTGTTATAGAACGGATATTTGAGATAGAGGTTTTTGAATATGCAAGCCTACTCTTTAATTCTCTTTTTTTATCAATATGTGCAGCAATTTTAACAATAATATTGGGCGTATTTCTAGTGAATACATATATTACGTCGAACAACATAATAATTAGGCTTTCGGTGAGCATATCAAGACTTGGTTATGCGCTACCTGGAGTTGTACTTGCATTAGGTGTAATTGTGCCGCTCGTAACTCTCGATGGTTATCTCAAAAGTATATTCGGTCAATATTTCAATATCACAATTGGACTAATTTTTTCGGGTACAATGATAGCAATTATCTATGCGTATGTAATTCGCTTTCTAACAATATCTTACGGAACAATTGAGTCGGGTTTTGTAACTCTGAATCCTGATATTTCTGCGGCCTCACGAGTTTTGGGACAATCAAAATATTCTACCCTATTAAAAATACAACTTCCAATTATTAAGCCAGCTTTAATTATGTCAGCCTTGCTCGTCTTTGTTGACTCAATGAAAGAATTGCCAGCAACGTTAATATTAAGACCATTCAATTTCGATACGCTGGCAACCCATGTATATACCTATGCGTCTCTATCACAGATTGAAGAAGCGGCATTGCCTGCGCTAACTATCGTTTTGGCAGGGTTATTACCAATTATACTTATAAATCGTGAATTAGTAAGAAATAAGAATTGATCAATCAATAATGGTCGCTTCAGTTCTGGAGCGTATTTCATCTATATCAACATTTGGAGCTGCTTGATTAATTTTTACACCATTTGGTAAAATATCAAATTTACCGAGATCAGTAATAACTGTATTTACAACTGACTTCCCAGTGAGCGGTAAAGTACATTTTTTTAATAATTTTGGTTGCCCATCTTTTGCATTGTGTTCCATCAAAATTAGCACTTTCTTTACGCCGGCCACTAAATCCATTGCGCCGCCCATTCCTTTTACCATCTTTCCAGGTATCATCCAATTTGCTAAATCCCCTTCCTCTGATACTTGTAAAGCACCCAAAATGGATAGATCAATATGACCGCCCCTTATCATGGCAAATGAGTCTGAACTATCAAAATACGAAGTTTCGGGAAGCTCAGTAATTGTTTGTTTTCCTGCATTTATGATATCGGCATCTACCTGGTTTTTTTTGGGGAATGGACCCATTCCGAGCATGCCGTTCTCCGATTGAAGTGTCACATTTACCCCTTCAGGTATATAATTGGCAACTTTTGTTGGCATGCCAATCCCAAGATTACAATAGTAACCATCTTTTAGCTCCATTGCTGCAATACTGCACATTTCTTCTCTTGTCCAAGGCAAAATAACTTCCTTTGCTATTCCGTTAACGTTACAAATTCTATTTTTTTCTCAGTGTAGGTGCCTTCAAATATTCGATCAACATAAATCCCCGGTAGATGAATATGATCTGGATCCAGGTCGCCTATTTCTACTAAGTGTTCAACTTCTACCACACAAATATTTCCCGCCTTTGCCATTGGCGGATTAAAATTTCTAGCTGCTTTCCTAAAAATTAGATTTCCCGAATGATCGCCTTTCCATGCTTTTATTATTGATAAATCACCTTTTATTGCCCTTTCCATAAGGTATTCAACACCATCTATGACTTTTGTTTCTTTTCCTTCTGCAATCACTGTTCCAACACCTGTTTTTGTGTAGAATGCCGGTATACCTGCGCCCCCCGCTCTACATCTTTCGGCAAGCGTGCCTTGGGGTGAGAATTCTAATTCCAAATCACCATTCAAATATTGCTCTTCAAAGGTTTTATTTTCGCCTACATAGGACGATATCATTTTTTTAATTTGCCGTGTTTGCAGGAGCGTTCCGAGTCCATAACCATCAATGCCACAGTTGTTGGAAACAACAGTCAAATCTTTTACTTTACTATTTTTAATCTCTTCTGTGATATTTTCTGCTATACCACAAATACCAAATCCACCTGATAAAATTGTCAATCCATCACGAAGAATTCCTTGCATCGCCTCATGGGCATTTTGGTACACTTTTTTTGATGACATTTATCTTCCAATTTTTGCTAAATACAAATATGCATATAATATAAATTGAATTTATTTAACACAAGAACTTTGTTATGATTAAACTGTGTTCCGTAAACCTCATGATTTTGATGGAGGCAAATAATTGCTTGACCCTTTTAATAGAAATATAACGTACCTGAGAATTTCTGTTACAGACCGCTGTGACTTTAGATGCGTTTATTGTATGTCTGAAAATATGACATTTCTCCCTAAGGCCAATCTTTTAACTTTAGAGGAGTTACACAGACTGGCATCACTATTTATTGAGTGTGGGATAGAGAAGATTCGACTCACTGGTGGTGAGCCACTTGTTCGTAAAAATTTGATGTGGCTTATTGAAAAACTATCTCAAAAAATTGGCAAGTCAAATCTTAAAGAGATAACAATTACAACAAATGGAAGCCAACTTGCTGGTTTTGCAAATGATCTTGCAGATAATGAAATAAAAAGAATTAATGTTTCTTTGGATACCTTGGATGGTGATCTCTTTAAAAAAATAACAAGATGGGGAGAGTTATCCAAAGTTCTTGATGGTATAAAGGTAGCTCAAGAATCTGGAATTAAAATTAAAATCAATACTGTAGCCTTAAAAGGAATTAATGATCAGGAAATCCCGTCAATCATTAAATGGGCACACTCTAACGGTATGGATGTAACACTAATTGAGACAATGCCAATGGGTGATATTGATGGCGATAGAACTGAAAATTATTTGCCATTAACAGACTATATGAAAGTTCTCAAGCAAGAGTTCAAGCTTACAGAGTCAGATTATAGTACTGGAGGACCATCTCGTTATTACACATCAACCGAGACGGGCTGTAAAATCGGTTTGATAACTCCGCTGAGTCATAATTTTTGCTCTGATTGCAATAGAGTGAGGGTAACATGCACAGGAAAAATGTATATGTGTTTGGGGCAAGATGACTCTGTAGATTTCAATAAACTAATGAGGGATAATGCTACGGATGAAGAAATAATTCAATTGATTCACCGTTCTATTAGTTTAAAGCCAAAAAGCCATGACTTCAAAATTGATGAATATAATAATGCCCCTGCAGTGGATAGGCATATGTCTGTGACGGGTGGTTAGTTGAGGTTTGTATCAGAATTTGCAACTTCTTCAGTGTAATTCAGTGGCAGTGATGTTGTATATTTAATTTGCTCCATAGAAAAGCTTGTTGAGACATCGGTTAAATTTATTCTTTCAATCAAGTTTTTATAAAATCGATCGAAGGCAGAAATATCTGGCACAACAACCCTCAATAAATAATCGATATCCCCAGCCATCCTGTAAAATTCAACTACCTCTGGGAAATAATTTATAATTTTTTTTAATTCTGCAAGCCATTGGTTATTATGTTCGTTTGTTTTAACTGCGACAAAAGCGGTGACATCTGCATTTATTTTCTTTGGGTTCAATAATGCAACGCGCTTTGAAATTATCCCTTCCTTTTCCATTCTCTGAATCCTTCGCCAGCAGGGTGTTGAGGAAAGTGCGACTTTCGCTGAAATATCTGATACGGATATGGTGCAATCTTCTTGGAGAAGATTGAGTATTTTACGATCTATTCTATCCAGTTTTGTTGCCATATGTAGCCTATTATTATATTAGTTTAATATTTCAATTATATAGATATAATAGTATTTTGTTCTAATTTCAATAAATATATTGTTTTATATAGTAAATTTTACTAAAAGTGGTATTGGCTTCAAATTATTCATATATTAATAATTTTCTTGTATTAATGACAAACTAGTATAATTTCAAAATTTATTTTAAAAAATTGGATTTATAATTCAGATATAAGATATAAAAGATGACCAATGATAGCTCAAAAAATACACTAAAGGCAGCTCTACCAAGGGGCCTGCGCGACATTGGGCATTCAGAGTTAGACCTTATTAAAAATTTAACCTCAAAGATTATTCCTATTTATGAGTCATATGGGTTTGAAGAGCTATCAACGCCTTCTTTTGAATACACTTCTGCACTCGGTAAGTTTCTACCGGACTCTGATCGGCCAAATGCTGGCGTATTTTCATTTCAAGATGATGATGAAAAATGGCTTTCATTAAGATATGATTTAACATCGCCATTAGCGAGGTATGTCGCGGAAAATTTTGATAAAATTACCAAACCCTATAAGAGGTATCAGCTCGGTAATGTATGGCGTAATGAAAAACCTGGCCCAGGTCGATACAGGGAATTTTTACAATTAGATGCAGATATTATAGGCTCAAACTCATATGGCGTTGATGCAGAACTAATTATGCTATCTGCTGACTCCATGAGCTCGCTGGGTCTAAATGATGAAAATTACAATATAAGAGTATCCAGCAGAAAGTTATTGGATGCCATTCTCGCTCTAGTATCAGACACTGAAGATATTGATGAAGTTCGAAGGCTAACAATACTTAGGGCAATTGATAAGCTTGATCGTATTGGTATTGATGGGGTTCAAAAATTATTATCTGAAGGTAGAAAAGATGAGTCAGGTGATTATACAATTGGCGCAAAGCTGCAAGAAGCTAGTATCTCAAAAATACTCGATTTTATATCGATAGGCTCACAGAGTAGGGATGGGTTCATCACTCAAGCTATCGAGCTTGTGGGTGAAAATGACCTTGGACAATTAGCAATTGAGGAATTAAGGAGCATAAACAATATCTTGGATAAATTAAATTATAATAAATCTGTTGTTTTTGATAGTTCTATTGTAAGAGGTCTTGAATATTATACGGGAGTGATTTTTGAAGCGAATTTGATATCTAAGGATAACGACAAAAATCTTCCAGTTATTGGCTCAGTTGGTGGAGGTGGTAGATACGATGAGTTGATATCAAGGTTTCGAAAAGACCAGGTAGGTGCCAGTGGTTTTTCTATTGGGGTCAGCCGTCTTTGTACCGTAATGCAAATGATGAACTTTGAGATATTGAGAGAAAATTATGGGCCAATACTCATCTTAAATATGGATAAAGATTATGAGTATAGCTACTATCAAATGGCACAAGAGCTTCGTTCATATGGTATTAAGGCTGAAGTTTACCTCGGTACGGCTGGCATGAAGGCTCAGATGAAATATGCAGACAAGAAAGGTTCACCATTGGTAATTATTGAGGGCACAGTTGAACGAGAAAAGGGTATTGTAACAATAAAAAACCTTACAAAGGGAAAGGAAGTATCAGCAACAATTGGTAGCCGAGATAATTGGATCAAAAATGATGAGATTCAATTTGAAGTAATTAGGAGTGAGGTAGTCAAAGAAATTTCGCAAATTCTCAAAAAAGATAAGACTTAAGTATGAATAAAGCAATGGACAAAGATCCTTCATCAATCAGAGAATTTTTTATCAATAAAGGATACACGTTCTGTAATCCAGCCATGACAATACCGGCTGATATTGTTATGAACTTTATGGGTGAAGATGTTAGGAACAGATTACTTTTCACAAGTTCTCCTAGTGGTGATGAGC
Source organism: uncultured OCS116 cluster bacterium (assembly GCA_902633855.1). Classification (GTDB taxonomy): domain Bacteria; phylum Pseudomonadota; class Alphaproteobacteria; order Rhizobiales; family TMED25; genus TMED25. The sequence continues at coordinate 75,964 of CACPHU010000004.1, read as the reverse complement.
TATGCTTGAGACCAGATTTTACCCTACCGCTTGCTATTAGCTATATTAATAATGAAGTGCAAGCAAATAAGTTTGTGTATGATGGTTACGCATTCAGATTTCCATCAATAAATGAAAAAACAAGATATTGCCCTGAGTTCAGACAAATAGGTATAGAGAATTTTGGGGATATAAATAAGATAAACGTTGAGGGGGATGTCATATCTCAAGCTTGTGAAATACTCTCGTCGTTTTATGATGATCATTTAGAAATAAAGATCAGTGATATTTCTATGTTTTATCAGTTACTCAATCACCTGAAAATTGATACATACTTATTCAATAGAGTCAGAAGACTCTATTGGAGCGGGCTGGGTGCGACTGAAATAAAAGACTCAATAAAAAAAATTATTAATACACGATTTGAAGCAAAGCCTCGCTTAGATCTCATAGATGAGTATAAGAATAATAACTTATCCAGCACGGCATTAATTCAAAAATTAACTGGATCTGACGATTTATCTATATTTTCAGGTAGGCGACCTGATGATATTGTAAAAAGCTATATCGATAAATCAGAACTCATTAATGGTACTATGATTAACGACACAGTAATCGAGCAAATAACAGAATTTTTGTCTATCAAGGGAGATATCTCGAGAGTAATCGAACTATTAGATAATTTTCAGAAGAAATATCACATTGATTTTGCAGAAGGGATTGAAAATTTAGAAAATCGAGTAAAAATCTTGAAAAAAAATCAGATAGCAAAGGATATGATTGAGTTTAATGCAACATTATCCAGAAAGGTTGAATATTATACAGGTTTGATATTTGAAATCAGAACGAAAGATGAAAATAAAAATGAGCCAATTGCTATAGGGGGTCGTTACGATAAAATATTTGAAGAGCTAGGATCCGCAGAACCTATTCCAGCTGTTGGATGTTCAATTTATGTTGATCGGTTGTTATTCGATGAGGGTAATAATGAGTCATAAGCTAATTTTAGGTATTCCAAATAAGGGTAGATTACAAAAACAGACAGTAGACTTTCTAAAAGAAAATGGTCTTGAAATTGAGCGTGGAAGGGGGGATCGAGGGTATATTGGTAAGTTGATCGGCTATGATAATATTGAATTGATTTTTCTTTCACCAAAAGAAATTTCACTCGAACTCATGAAAGGGTCAATAGATTTAGGTGTCACTGGCTTAGATTTGATCAATGAGTATGTGCACTTACCTGATATGAGCACACATAACATACTTGAGCTTGGTTTTGGCAAAGCTGATGTAGTTGTTGCCGTTCCAATTACATGGATTGATGTTATGAGCATTAATGATTTGGAGGATGTAATTTATAACTTTCGTGTATCAACTGGCAAGAGACTAAGAATTGCAACAAAATATCCAAATATTTCCCGTAATTTTTTTGAAAAAATTGGTTTATCTGATTACCTGCTTGTTGATAGTCATGGGGCAACGGAGGGTGCTCCAGCGTATGGTTCATCAGAAATAATAATTGACATAACAAGCACCGGATCAACACTAGCTGCTAATCAGTTAAAAAGAATAGAATCAGGTACGATACTTGAGAGTCAAGCATGCCTGTTCTCTGGGCTAAATAGAAATTGGAGCAAAGATAAAATGATAACACTATCTGGGCTACTTAATCTTTTGGGCTCTGATAAAGCGCATATATCCAAAATAGTAAGTTTATTATCATAAAAAAAACCCTCTCAAAAAGAGAGGGTTTTAAAAAGTTTTATTGGGATACGGGTTGATTACATCATACCGCCCATACCACCCATACCACCCATGTCAGGCATTGCAGGCATAGCCGGCTTATCTTCAGGAAGATCACCGATCATTGCCTCTGTGGTAATTAGTAGACTTGCAACTGATGCCGCATCTTGTAGAGCTGTTCTCACAACTTTCGTAGGATCGATAATACCAGCCTTAACAAGGTCCGTATATGTTTCTGTCTGTGCATCAAAGCCAAAGCTGTGAGCATTATTTTCTAGCACCTTGGAAACAACAATTGATCCTTCAACACCAGCATTTTCTGATATTTGTCTGATTGGAGCTTCTAAAGCTTTTAGAACAATATTTATACCAGCTTGTATATCAGCGTTTGCATCTGTGAGAGACTTTACTGCTTTTGTACATCGCAGTAGTGCAACTCCGCCGCCTGGAAGAACACCTTCTTCTACAGCTGCCCTGGTCGCATTTAGAGCGTCATCAACACGATCTTTTTTCTCTTTCACTTCGATTTCTGTTGCGCCACCGACTTTAATCACAGCTACGCCACCCGAGAGTTTAGCAAGACGTTCTTGTAATTTCTCTCTGTCATAATCGGATGTTGTATCTTCGATTTGCGTACGAATTTGGCTAACACGAGCTTCGATGTCCTTCTTCGTTCCAGCTCCATCGATGATTGTGGTTTCTTCTTTAGTGATGGCAACTCTCTTAGCGCTCCCAAGCATCTCTAGTGACACATTTTCGAGCTTAATTCCAATATCTTCAGAGATCACTTGTCCACCTGTTAATATTGCGATGTCTTCGAGCATTGCTTTTCTTCTATCACCAAAGCCTGGAGCTTTTACCGCAGAAACTTTCAGACCGCCACGAAGTTTATTAACAACTAGAGTAGCAAGCGCTTCACCCTCCACATCTTCAGCGATGATGAGTAATGGTTTACCATTTTGAACAACTTGCTCAAGAATCGGTAGCATTGGTTGTAGAGTTGATAACTTCTTTTCGAATAGTAGTATGTATGGATCTTCTAAATCACATATCATTTTTTCTGCGTTTGTAATGAAGTACGGTGATAGGTAACCTCTATCGAATAGCATTCCTTCAACTGTATCCAACTCAAACTCTAGAGCTTTTGATTCCTCGACTGTTATTACGCCATCATTGCCAACAACTTGCATTGCCTCAGCAATTTTTTCACCAATGATGAGTTCACCATTTGCAGATATCGTGCCAACTTGTGATACTTCGTCAGAACTCTTAATTTTCTTTGATTTGCTGGTTAGATCTTTTATTGCAGCAGCAACGGCAACCTCTACACCCCTTTTTAGATCCATTGGGTTCATTCCAGCAGCAACAGCCTTAACACCTTCTTTAACAATTGCTTGTGCAAGAACTGTAGCTGTAGTAGTTCCATCCCCTGCGACATCATTTGTCTTTGATGCAACTTCACGAAGCATTTGAGCACCCATATTTTCAAACTTATCTTGAAGCTCAATGTCTTTAGCCACTGTTACTCCATCTTTTGTTATTCTTGGTGCACCAAACGATTTATCTAAAACAACATTACGACCCTTTGGACCAAGTGTCACTTTGACAGCATCAGCGAGAATATTGACACCATCGAGCATCCTATCTCTTGCTTCTGCCGAAAATTTTACTTCTTTTGCAGCCATTATTTTCTCCTCTATATTAAATGTTAAATTATTCTACAATACCCATGATGTCAGACTCTTTCATTATTAAGAGTTCTTCACCATTTACGTTTACTTCTGTACCAGACCACTTGCCAAATAAGATCTTGTCACCTTTTTTAACATCGAGAGTAACTCTATTTCCGTTATCATCTCTTTCACCTGGGCCAACTGATACAACTTCACCTTGACTAGGTTTCTCTTTAGCTGTATCTGGAATTATAATGCCGCCAGAGGTTTTTTCATCTTCATCGACTCGGCGTACTAATACACGATCATGCAAAGGACGAAAGCTCATTTTATATTCTCCAATTTTAATTACGATTAAAAATAGCACTCACCCTAATTGAGTGCTAAGAAGAGATATATGTTTTGTAATTTAATTTGTCAATAGCTTAAATCTGGGAATATAAAATTTACCAAAAACATATGCACAAACCCTTATTAAAATATTAATCAATAACCTCTAATAATGGATGGCAGATTACTTTTAATTGAGAAAAAGATGACAAAGCCAAAGTTGAGTGAAATAGCAAATACTTACTCACTGATTCTCTGCGACATTTGGGGTGTTGTGCATAATGGAAATAACATTTTCCCAGATGCAATAAATACGCTTTTAGCGTATTTAGATGCAGGCGGTGATATCTGCCTCATCACTAATGCGCCTAGGAGGTCTGAAATAATAAGAGATTATTTATTCAACATGGGAGTGGAGCGCAATATCTGCAACAATATAGTATCATCAGGAGATTGCTCATATTCTTGGCTTTCTTCGATAGGAGACCGCCCACTGTTCCATATTGGGCCCGAAAAAGACAACTCCCTATTTGCGGGATTAGATCTTAAAAAAGTGAGTGAGTTTGATTGCCTTGAATGCATATGCACTGGGTTTTTCAATGAATATATTGAGTCTATTGGTGACTATCAGAAAATATTAGAGACTCTTCTTGAAAGAGGTATTGTCATACACTGCGCTAATCCTGATTTGTACGTCAATAAAGGCAGTATTCGCCTTCCCTGTGCAGGCTTAATTGCGCAGTCTTATTCACAAATGGGCGGCGAGGTTGTTTACTTTGGCAAACCGCACTCGTATATTTATGATTTGGCGCTCGAAAAAGTACTTCAGTCAAATCAGAAGAGCGTATCTAAAGATAGCATCTTAGCTATCGGGGATGGCTTAAATACTGATATTGCAGGCGCTAGTAATTTTGGAATAGACTCATTATTCATTATCAACGGTGTTCATGAAGCAGAATTTAAAAAAAATAATGATATGTCAGAAATTGACATCGAGAGCGTAAAAGATTACATCAATAAGTATTATTCCAAAATTGCAATTCCAAAATACGTTATGAATAGCTTGAATTTGTTATAAAACCGCTACTACAACGATGAAAATTATAAAAAACTACAAAAATATAGACAAAAGTGATAAGGGATCTGTAATTGCAATCGGAAATTTCGATGGAATTCATAATGGCCACAAAGCCTTAATCAGTAATATAGCTGAACTTTCCAAAACTATGGGTAAAAAAACAGGTATCTGTACTTTCAACCCACATCCAAAAAATTTTTTTGCTAACGGTCAAGCTATAAATCAGATCACTACTCAAGAATTAAAATACGAAATATTAGAAAAATTAGGAATTGATATTCTGTATGAGATAGAATTTAATCACGAGCTATCAAGAATGTCCCCTGATGAATTTTTTAATAATATTTTGATTGACGGTCTTGGGGTTAGCCATGTCACAGTAGGATCTGATTTCAAATTTGGTCATAAAAGAAGTGGAAATTCAAGTTACTTGAGGATGCAATGTGAAGTCTCGGGTATCAGTTTTCAATCCATTGAGAAGCAGACAGATGGCAATTCACAGATATATTCATCTTCCAGCATTCGAGATTTCATATCTCAGGGTGATATTGTTAATGCAACAACTTTCTTGGGTTACTACTGGTACGTTAAAGGACTGGTAATTAAGGGTCAGAACAAAGGTACTGATATGGGATTTCCAACGGTAAATCTGCGTTTGAATAAGTCCATAAATCTGGCACATGGAATATATGCAACCAATATATACTTTAATGGGCATAAGTATGGCAGCGCATCATATTTTGGTACTAGACCTACATTTAATGGTGATGAAGAATTTCTCGAAACTTACATATTTGACTTTAATGATGATCTATATGGTAAATCGGTGAGAGTTGAGTTTATAGATTTTATTAGAGGTGACATGAAATTTTCCGACAACATAGAGCTGGCAAAGCAGATGGAAATTGACTGTGGTAATGTGCTAAATAAATTGCAAAATTACGACAAAAATCTTAGTTTATTAGAAATATAAAATAATTTAGTTAAGTTTATGGATAAAAAAGCAAATGGTGAGATAAATTGGGCGGAAACAATCTTGTTACCCAATACAGAGTTTCCAATGCGTGCAAATTTACCTGACGCCGAGCCTTCACTTCTTAATGATTGGATTGACATTGATATTTATGCAAAAAATAGAGAAATAAACAAAGGAAATAAAACCTTTACACTTCATGATGGCCCACCCTATGCCAACGGCAACCTTCATATCGGCCATGCTTTAAATAAGATTCTAAAAGATTTGATAGTAAGGTCGAAATTTATGATGAATTATAATGTATCTTACATTCCTGGTTGGGATTGTCATGGCTTGCCAATTGAGTGGAAAGTGGAGGAGAAATATAGGAATAAAGGTTTGGATAAAGACGCAATTCCAATTAATGATTTTCGTGATGAGTGCAGAGATTTCGCTGACCATTGGATTGGTATACAAAAAGATGAGTTCAAACGATTGGGAGTTATTGGTGATTGGGATAATCCGTACACAACAATGAAATTTAAATCAGAAGCTTTGATTGCAAAAGAGTTACTAAGAATTGGTATGCAAGGTGCGCTTTATAGGGGATCAAAGCCTGTTATGTGGTCTGTTATTGAAAAAACTGCCCTTGCAGAAGCTGAAGTTGAATACCTCGATTACACTTCTGATGCTATATGGGTCAAATTTGATATTGACTCTAAAAAATCTTTCGGTAGCGATACCCAAAATCATAAAATACCCGAAAATACCTCCATTGTTATTTGGACAACCACCCCGTGGACAATTCCCGGTAATAGGGCAATATGCTTTTCATCAAATATTTCATATAGCCAATATGAAGTCCAATCCACAGATACCGACGTCTGGGCAAAGCAGGGTGATAATTATATTATTGCCGACTCTCTAGTTGATGAAGTTATGGGGATGTCCAAGGTCACAAAGTATAAAAAAATTACTGAAATTCCCTCATATACTCTAAAAAAATTAATTTGCAAGCATCCATTCCATAATCTTCTTAAAGGGTTTAATTTTGATGTTCCACTATTGGATGGTAACCACGTGACAGATGATGCGGGTACAGGTTTTGTTCATACGGCCCCTGGTCATGGTATTGATGATTTTGAGATTTGGATGAAAAACAAGAAAAGTCTAGATGAACAAAATATTGATAGTACTATCCCATACACAGTAAACGAGGATGGAGCCTTTGATGAAAATATCGATGGTTTTCATGGAGTGTATGTGTTTGATAAAAACGGAAAAAAAGGTAAAGCAAATGAGCATGTCATAAGTAAATTAGTTGACTGTGAATCAATCATTTCTCGAAAGCGCTTTGAACACCAATATCCTCATTCGTGGCGTTCAAAAAAACCTGTAATTTTCCGAAACACCCCACAATGGTTTATTTCGATGGAGGATAATAAAACTGATGGTTTACGGTCAACTGCACTGAAATCAATCAATAATACAATTTTCTATCCACCCGCGGGAAAGAACAGACTGCACTCAATGATTGAGGCAAGGCCAGATTGGGTTTTGTCAAGACAAAGAACATGGGGAGTACCAATTTCATTATTCATTAACAGGGAAACAGGCATTTTTATTCCAAATCAAGAATTTGATAAATCTGAAATATTAATTGATCGAATTCATAAAATTTTCTCTGAAGAAGGAGCAAATTCTTGGTTTAAGGAAAATGCAAAAGAGAGATTCTTAGAAGGGATTGTTGATAATCATGATGATTGGGAAAAAGTTGATGACATTTTGGATGTATGGTTCGAGTCAGGCACAACTCACGCCTTTGTTCTTGAAAATAATCCTGAAACAACGTGGCCAGCGGATATGTATTTGGAAGGAAGCGATCAACACAGAGGATGGTTTCACTCATCTTTACTGGAAAGTAGCCTGACCCGTGGTCGTGCCCCCTACAAATCTGTCTTAACTCATGGCTTCACCATGGATAAAGACGGTAGAAAGATGTCCAAGTCTCTTGGGAATGTTATATCTCCCCAAGATATAGTAAAAAAATATGGAGCCGATATTTTAAGGCTTTGGGTTGCATCCACAGACTATAGTGATGATCAGCGAATTGGTGAAGAGATCTTGAAGTCAATTATAGAAGCTTACAGAAAGATTAGGAATACGATCAGGTGGATGTTGGGTGTATTATCAAATTATGATCAGAGCTGGATTTATGATTATGAGGATTTAGACGAATTAGAGAAATATATGTTGCACAGCCTCACAAGACTACAAGAGGATGTACAGGATGCATATGAAGCTTATGACTACAGGAAAGTGACCACATTGCTGGTGAATTACATTAACTTGGATTTATCAGCCTTTTATTTCGATATCCGCAAGGACTCTCTCTATTGTGACCCTTACTCGAGTGAAAAAAGAAAATCTTCGCTCTATGTAATAAACCTCATATTCAAAACGATATCAAAATTATATGCACCAATCTTAAGCTTCACAATGGATGAGGTTTGGAAAAATTATCCATTTGCTCAGGATAGATCGATTCATCTATCAAGATTTGAGTTGGTAAATAACAAATGGAGTAGTGATAATATAAATTCAAAGTGGGATAATGTAAGAAAGTTACGTAAGACCGTAACTGCTGCGCTAGAGATAAAAAGGCGAGATAAAGAAATTGGGTCAAGCCTCGAAGCAGGTATTCAGATATATCTGAATGATAAAGATATACAAGCTTCAGTATGTGATATCGACCTAGCTGAAATTTGCATCACAAGCAGCTTTGAATTGATAAATAAAAAGCCTGATAGTAAGTGTTTTGTTTTGGATGAGGAGCCTGAAATCGGCGTGATTGTTCACATTGCTAATGGTAAAAAATGTAAGAGGTCTTGGAAGGTTAGTCAGGACGTAGGATTGGATGCTGAATATCCCGAATTATCCAAGAGAGATGCCGATGCGGTACGTGAGTTTCTGAGTTTAAGCCAAAATTAGTGTAGATGAGTAAAAACATCTTTAGACTACTAGGAGAATATAAAAAAGAGATCGCAATATTTGCCGGTTTATTTATTATAGATAGGCTCGTAAAAGTTTATTTGTTGAATTTTCTTCAAGAAAACCAATTAAATTCATTAAGGCTCAATAACTTCTTTGAAGTGGTTCTTGTCTGGAATAGGGGCGTCAGTTATGGTCTTTTTCCGCAACAGAGTTATGCAGGGCAATTGATCATAATATTTTTTTCATTAATCATCTGTGTTTGGATAGCAAAATTTATAACAAATTCAGAGATTAGATATCGCAGTATAACATTAATATTAATTCTAGCTGGTGCCAGTTCCAATATAATTGACAGGTTGATCTATGGAGCTGTGGCTGATTTTTTTCACTTTGAAATTGCAACTTACAGTTGGTATGTCTTCAATATTGCAGATATATATATAGTAAGTGGGCTATTAATATTGATCTATGCGTTTATTTATCCTAACATAAAAAATAGCCCTTAAATATTTAGAACCTCTGATGTATAAGAACAAATTATATCAATATTTGCCTCTACTACTTATCATTTTATTGACGGGTTGTGGCCCTTCATTGAAGGAGTTTGTATCAGCCTCCTCCACTGGCAATGCCTTTCAAGCTGGTCCACCCGATGAGTTTTTGACTGTTACAAAAAAACCACTGGAAATGCCACCTGATTTCCTTTTAAGACCACCATCAGAAAATCAAATTGCATTCATAGACGAGCAAAGAAATTTATCGGAAGAAGCAATTTTTGGCGAGACGGAGGATATCGATATTTCTGATGGAGAAGTTTTTATTCTTGAGATGGCAGAAGCAAATAATGCAAATCCTCAAATTAAACAAGAATTATATAGCGAAGAGGGAGCATATGAGAATGAAAGCCTTCGTGACTATGTTCTAAGACTTAGAGAGGAGAATAGTCAAGTTCTAGATGTGGAAGCTGAAATCCAACGACTCGATAACGAAAATATTATAAAGGATGGGATAAAAACAGAAAAATCCGAAAATACCATCAAAAAAAATAATGTGGTGGTTGAAAGTTTGAGTATGAATCAGTTCACTCTACAGAATTTAACAGAACCCGGTCAATCTGGAAATAATGAAAACATAAACTATGACATGAGTATTGAAGATATTATTGATATAGGGCCCTCAGATAACGATCTTACTGGAGAAGACTCTGGAACGGATAAAATAGAAGACGATAAAGCTAAGGAAATACCACCTGTCGATAGAATGCCGACAGTATTTAAAGGACTGCTCGGAGGTTTAAGCAGTGGCTTTGGGTTGTTTTAAAAATACGAACGTTCGTTCTATTTATTTATTTAGTAAGCTCAGTTTGGAGTTAAAAAAATTAACTGGGTTTTTCCATAATTTTTTTTTTCAATTAATTTGAAGTTATTGTTGAGTTTAAGTTCAGCCCTTATATCATCTTCAATAACGAGGATACCATCAGAGTTAAGAAGATCATTCCTCTTAACAAACTCTAAAATATTTACCAAGTATTCTTTTCCATAAGGTGGATCGGCTAGAATAAGATCAAATTTATTTTCAATAAAAAAAGGTTTTTTTGTTCTAATATCCATTAGTACATGCGTTGAGAGATCAGAAAAGCCGCAGTTTTGAAGATTTTTTTTGCAAACCAGATGTGACTCGCGACTAACGTCTAAAAAAAAACAAAATTTGGAACCTCTGGATAACGACTCAATTCCCAGTGAGCCTGATCCTGAAAACATATCAAGTGTGGTACACCCTTCAAAATTAAAATTAATAACACCATGCTGTAGTACATTAAATAATGCCATTTTTACTTTATCCGCGGTCGGTCTGATGCTCGCATCTTTAACGGTTGCTAATCTTTTACCCTTTGCAGATCCTGATATGACGCGCATTTTCTATTCCTTAAAACCTATTTTTTTTAATTTTGTCGGAACTTCTTTCTTGTTAAGTTCAATAAATTCACCTTTATTTATTTGCCCTAGTTCAAATGGCCCAAATTTAATTCTTATAAGTCTGTTTATTTGAATATCTAAATGTTCAAAAATTTTTCTAACTTCACGATTCTTACCTTCAGCAATTTCAATCGTTAACCATGAATTCGATTGGCTGTGTGAGATTAGTTCTGCATTTATGATATTGTATTTAATATTATTAATAATCATTTTACCAATAATCTCATCAATCTTTTCTTTTTTAACCTTTCCTCTAACCTTAATCTTATATTTTCTAATTATTTTATTTTTTGGATGTTCCATATATCGTGAAAAATCACCATTATTTGTAAATATAAGTAGTCCTTCGGTATTCAAATCAAGTCTGCCAATTGGAATTAAGTGATCTATATTTGATGGCAAAAGATCAAATACCTCTTTTCTATTTTGTGGATCTTTTGATGTTGTAATGTAGCCTTTTGGCTTGTTCAGGAGCCATATTCGAGTACTTTCATTATGTTTTATTATTTTACCATCTACCAAGATTTTATCTTTTTGATTAGCAAATGTTGCAGGTGAGTCAATAGTTCTGCCATTTATTTCAACTTTTCCTTCAAAGATAAGTTTTTCTGCATCTCGGCGCGAATATGCCCCAGCTTTTGAGATAAATTTTGCTATTCTAATATTTTTTGTATCTTTATTGATATTATTTGGCATGCTACGATTATATGATGTAATGAATTTATTTTATATCTTTTTATGAGAGGCATTTATGAGGTTTATGGAGCTCGCGATTGAAGAAGCAGTTGAAGCGAAGGATGCGGGTGAGGTACCCGTCGGAGCATTGATTGTAAATAGGGATGGGGAAATAATTTCAAGAGCTCATAATTTGACCAAATCAACATATGATCCATCTGCACACGCCGAGATCAATGCTCTGAGAATTGCCACAGAAAAGGTAAAAAATAATATTCTCACGGATTATGATTTGTTTGTTACTCTTGAGCCTTGCTTAATGTGTATGGTGGCAATTTCAAACGCCCGCATACGTAGGCTTTACTTTGGTGCTTACGCAAGCCAACTAAATGAATTCTCATCAAAAGAGTCATCGAGATACTTATCTTCTAGAGAATGTAACCATCGCCCTGAAATATATGGAGGTATTCTAGAGGAAAAAAACAAAGAGTTAATTAGGGCATTCTTTCAATCGAAGAGAGGGCTTAAGTAATTTTGCTAAGAGCTCTCCAAGCTATATCATTTCGATATACTTTACCTTTGTAGGTTATTTTTTCAATTGCTGAATAGGCATGCTCTCTTGCAAGTTCTAGTGTGTCAGCAATTGATGTAACATTTAGTACTCGGCCGCCCGTGGCTATCAAAGAACCATCAATGATTGAAGTACCAGCATGAAAAACTTTCACATTTGGATTTTTTTCAGCATCCTCAATACCATATATTTCTGAATTTTTATTATATTGTGATGGATACCCTTCATTAGCTAATACTACTGTTATTGCTTTCTTTTTTTCCCACTCAAGATTATAGTTGTTAATATTTCCATTTACGGTTTCAAACAGTAATTCTGCAAAGTCTGACTTCATGAGCATCAATAATGCCTGGGTTTCAGGATCACCAAATCTAATATTATATTCAATTAAGCTTGGTTGATTTTCTCTAACCATCAGTCCCGCAAAAAGAACTCCTTTATATTCAATCCCTCTCTTTCTAAGGCCGTATATTGTTGGTTCTAAAATTTGATTCATAATTTTATTTTCGAGTTCAGTAGATAACATTGGTGGAGGGCAGTAGGCACCCATACCACCTGTATTTGGACCCTCATCTTTATCAAGTAGCCGTTTGTGATCTTGAGCACCAATGAGGGGTAGAATTTCCTTACCGTCTGTAATCGCAAAGTAGCTGAGCTCTTGACCATACAGAAATTCTTCAATTAATACGGATTGCCCACTTCCAAATTTTCCGTTAAAGACATCTTCCAATGAATTTTTTGCGCCATTGAGATCTTCACAAATTGCAACACCTTTACCTGCTGCTAATCCATCAGCTTTTATGACATATGGTGCCTCAAGTTTTTCTAAATACAAACATGCATCAGCATAATTATCAAACCACTTTGCTTCACCTGTTGGAATGTTATTTTCAAATGCAATTTCTTTTGTAAATTTTTTTGACGACTCTAGCTTTGATGCTTCCAAACTAGGTGCAAAAACGTCGATTTTATATTCTTTCAAGTAATCCGTAATCCCTTCACATATTGGTACTTCGGGCCCAACAATTACAAGGTCAATATTATTATTTTTGGAAAAATTCTTAATCTCTCTAAAGTTAGATGGGTCAATATCTATACACTCACAATATTCGTTAATACCGGGATTGCCTGGTAGGGCAAATAACTGGTTCTTGATTGGACTTTTAGACAAAGCCATTGCGATGGCATGTTCTCTTCCACCACTGCCAATGATTAAAATATTCATTTGCCCACAATTTTAGTTACATCAAAATAATTTTACTCATAATATTAACGTAAAGAATTATAATGTTAATTCATAAATAATGGTTTTAAATGATTTTTGTTAATCAAAATATTCGAGAATATGGTGTTATTGAGCTCTCCCAAGAAATAAAGAAGAGCCTTGAAGAAAACTTTGGTTATATAAGGCTTAGAGGAGAGGTATCTGGGCTCAGTGTGAGCAAGGCAGGGCATGTATTTTTATCATTAAAAGAACAAAATGACCTCATAGAAGCGATTATTTGGCCTGACAAATTTCAAAAATTAAACATCAAGCCACAAGATGGGATGGAAGTAATTGCATCTGGAAAAATTACGACATACTCAAGAGGTAGTAACTCAAAATATCAAATAATGATTGATAATGTTGAGGTTGCAGGTGAAGGTGCGCTATTGGCCCTTTATGAGAAATTAAAGAAAAGTCTGCAAGCAGAGGGGCTATTTGATGTTTCGAAAAAAAAATTAATTCCAAAATATCCAAAAAATTTGCTTATTCTAACCTCTATTAATGGAGCAGTAATACGCGATATTTTAAGAATAAATAAAGATCGAGGATATCCAATAAATATTGATATTATGGATGTTTCTGTTCAAGGGCAAAACTGCCCAAAGGAAATTAGTGAAGCAGTTATCGGGGCCAATAGAATTACTTCGTCCACGAAAAGACCAGATGTTATACTAATTGCAAGAGGTGGTGGATCACTTGAGGATTTGTGGGGTTTTAATGATGAAATTCTTGTCAGAGCAGTATATTCATCGGATATTCCAGTTATTACTGCAATTGGTCATGAAACGGATACATGTCTGATTGATCTTGCTTCAGACTACAGAGCTCCAACACCCACTGCTGCAGCCGGAAAATTATTCCCGGATATTAGAGAGGTTAAGTATAAGATTAATCAGGATATAGAAATACTTAAGAAGTTCATTTTTGATAAGTTAGCTAATTTTACTCTCAGATACAACTTTGCAGAGCAGAAATTAATCTCAAGGGGAATGCAATATCAAAATGGAAAACTAATCGATTTTGAAAGGCTAAGTTCCAAGATATCAAAGCAGGCTCTTGTTAGTAATATCCAGAATAAGAAATTGAAACAAAATAACCTAAATGAAAAAATCATCAGATTGCTTGAGCAGAAACTAAATAACTATGCAATAAAGCAGGAAAAAATTAATTCAGAATTACTATCAAATACAAAGGGTAGAATTCGAGATAAATCCTATTTATTATCCTCAAACAATAGATTATTAGATAGTTTAAATTATAAAAAAACCATGAACAGGGGCTATGCCATAATAAAAGATCAAGATGAATCAATTGTTGAAAGTAAAAAAGTTGCAAATCAACATAAATTAGTAAACATTATGTTTTCAGATGGCGAAATTACCGTAAGAAATCAAAATGATAAATAATTAATGTGTAATGATAGGAAAAAATAAAAATATAATAGATAATCAAGAGGCCAAATTAAAATACTCAGACGGTGAATTTGATGTATTGGTTGATGGGCAATATGTTGTGTGCGCAGTTACCGGAAATAAGATTAGCGTTAGTGATTTAAAGTACTGGTCTGTCGAAAGGCAAGAGCCCTATGAAAGTGCGGAAGCAGCATTAGCTGGTTATATAAAGAGTAGTTAGATTAATTTATGGATTTATTCGAAATATGTCTCATCAGATCATCGGGTTGATTTATTTCAACGGAGATATCTAGAACATCCACTATATCTCGAAGCCTCCTGTCTGGATCATTCTTATCATTAAATCTAACATAGTCTTTTGAGGTCGTTAATAAGGAGTATTTACCATGCTCCGATGCAATTTTGAGTAAGTGTTTTACGTCATTCCTGCCATACTGGAAGTGATTTGGATAGGTCAAATTTTGTACACTTTTTATTTTTAATTTATTCAAGGTATTATGAAATTTTTTAGGCATACCAATTCCTGTAAATGTTATTTTTTCTGACTTATCATCATTTCTTATTTGGTATTCTGATCTAGCTGATACGCAATGTTTTTTATAATTTTTTATCTTTTCAACGATCTGCTTATCAGCTTTTTCTTCGTCGATGAGAATTAATATGTCTGCAAGGTTGAGGGCGTCGTCTATTGAGCCTTGTAAATCACCTGCTGGAAATTGTTTTAGATTTATTCTAGGTATATTTCCGTCGATTACTAACACATTTACTTTATTTTTGATTGAGACATCCCTATATCCATCATCGGAAACAATGTAATCATACTCGCTATAATTATTCGCCATTTCCAAGGCCGCTTTTCTATTTTTTGATACAAATGTCTCACATAACTGAGATAAAAGCAGAGGTTCATCCCCAACATCAATCGATGTGTGACTCTTATCAATAAGAACTGGACGTTTAATCTTTCCCTTGTAGCACTTTGATGCTGCCGATACTTTTTTATTTTTTTTTAACAATAATTTTTGTATAGCTATCACGACTGGGGTCTTGGCTCCACCACCAATTATAAGGCTACCAATGCAAATTACGGGGGCTTTTGAGTAGTATGGTTTGTTTAGTTTGTAGCTTTGCTTAGAAATAAAATTATGAATGAGCCCAATTGGGGTCAGTACATTTGTGAGAAGTGAAGTATCATTCCAGAATCTAGGTCTTCTCATTTGATTTTTCCGAGTTCTAAATTTAGGATATCAAGTATTTCATTCTCAATAAGCACCTTTTTCTTGCTTATTATTGTGTTTATATTTTTTAGGGTATCCTGTTTTTTGTTTGGTTGGCAAATATAATCTTCAATTTTTTGCATAATTGAGTCTGCGTCCTTGGTTAAAAACGAGCATTTGAGTTTGTCTAAGGATTCATATATGTCACTAAAATTTTGAATATTCTCTCCATGCAATACTATACAATTTTTTTGTATTGCCTCAATTGGATTATGTCCGCCAATTGTATCAAAGGAGCCGCCTATTACTGCTATTTGGGATAATTCAAAATAAGTACCCAAAATTCCGACTTCATTGATAATTAAAAATTTATTATCAGGTTTAAGGTCATTATTCGGTAAATATGACCAACTGTGAGCATCTGCGTCCAATAAGGAAATCATTTTAGAGCACGTTTCAGAATGTCTGGGTGCAAATATACATACTGTATTTGGATGTTTGTCGAGGATTTTTTTGTGTAAAACAAAGAATAACTCGGTCTCTTTCTCGTGCACTGATGCAGCAATGTATATAAATTTCTTTTCTAATATTTTTTTGAGGTATTCATATTCCGCTTTATTTGTTTTTAATGGAGTATTTGCGTATTTTATATTCTCACACAATCTTATATTTGACTGACCCAGTTGCTTATATCTATTATAGGTGTCATTATCCTGGCACGAAATCAATTTTGGTATGGAAAATATTCTATCTGCTAATATCTTTAGCTTATTCCACCTTTTAAAGCTTTTATCAGACAGCCGCGCATTCAGTAAATATAAGGGTATGTGTCTACGCTCAAGCTCAAGGTAGAAATTAGGCCATATTTCTGACTCCATGAAAATAGATAGTACGGGAGACCAGTGATTTAAAAATCTTTTTACAAATATTTTCACATCTAAGGGCAGGAACTGGTGAATGACTCTTTCATTTGCATTATTCTCTAAAATTTTTGCTGATGATAGTGTTGTCGTGGTAAATAAAATACAGATTTTTGTATTATGTTTCAAAATAAACCTGGCAACACTCAGTCCAGAATAAGTCTCACCGATACTAGCTGCATGTATCCATATGATTTTCTTATTTTGACTTGATGATGAAAAATTTTGGGCGAATTTTTGCTTAAGGCTTTCATAGGTTTCTTTAGAATTAGCTCTACGTATAGTCATGTATGCGTATCCAAAGATTAGAAATAGGTTTGTCAAAAATACGTATATTAAAATCGCAAAATTTTGAAATATTTTTTTCATTTCTTTAAGAGACTAAATGGATAATGCTAATGCTAATACTACCAGAAAACCTATATATTTATTTGCCAAGAAAAAACGAGCGCAAGATTTTACTTCTCTTAAATTGAGTTTTCCAATCAATACTATACCAAGCATAACCGCACAAAGAAATACTAAAAATGTTTTGTAACCTACCCCAATCCAAATCATTGCCATGAACATAAGCAGAAAACTTATTATATAAAAGGTATAGATCGCTACTTTTGGACTCTTCTCAAACAGAACAGCTGTTGACTTAATTCCAATGATTTTATCATCAATAATATCTTGGTAACCATAAACAGTGTCATAACCCAGTGTCCAAAATATGGAAGATAGATAAATCAGGAATATGACAGGACTCAGACTCTCTGATACGGATGTCCAGCCCATTATTATGCCCCAGTTAAATGTTATACCCAAAAAAAGCTGTGGCCAGTGTGTAATTCTCTTCATAAATGGGTATGTAAAAACCAGAATTATTGATGTCAGCCCTATTATTATTGTAATTGTGTTGAGTGAAATAAGTATGCACAAGCTAAAAAATAATAGCACCAAAAGTAATAAACTTGCTTCATAGAGCGACATGGTTTTATTTGCTAATGGTCTGTTTTTGGTGCGCTCAACTTGCGCGTCTATTTTGCGGTCAACTATATCATTAAAAATGCAACCAGCAGATCTCATGAGGATAGAGCCAAGCAAAAAAAGTGCTATGATTTCTAATTGAATTATTTTACCCGAATAAATTGAAGATGAAATGATACCGTACAAACATGGAATGAACAATAGAAGCCAACCAATCGGCTTGTTATTTCGTGTTATTGCTATGTAGCAGTTAATTCTTTTTTTAATACTTTTCAAAACAATATGCAGTATAATTTTTTCTGACAATTAATTAAATTATTTATAACAAAATTTTTGAGATTAAAATAATAAAATGCAATCGAACAATTCAACAAACATAAGACTATATCAAAATTGTAAATTGTATCAAAATGCAATAATTGAAGTCTCAAATGATGATCATCACTATTTGAGAAATGTTATGAGAGTTAAAGTAAATGACGAACTACGTATATTTAATGGTGTGGATGGTGAATGGTATTCAAAAGTTTTAATTGTTAAAAAAGATAAAATTGAAATAGAGTTAATCAGCCGTGCTCGGTCTCAAATCAAATATAGGGAAATGCATTGTTATTTTTCTCCATTAAATGCAAACAGGCACAACTATATAATTGAAAAGCTGACTGAGCTGGGCATATCAACTTTCACACCAGTCATAACGGAATTTTCAAATGTTCGAAATATAAATCAAAATAAGCTACTCACACGAGCAAAAGAGGCCGCTGAGCAATGTGGACTAATGATCGTTCCAAAAATTAATGATGCTGTACCAATAGATGAGTTGCTCAAGGACTGGCCTAAAGAAAAAATATTAGTCTTTTGCGATGAAAAATCCCAACCAGAAAATCCCATAAGTGAATTGAGTAGGGCAAAAGAATTGAATATTTCCTTTTTGATTGGACCAGAGGGGGGGTTTTCTGATAAAGAGAGGTACAGTATTTTAAAGTTAAGGAATTTAATAAGACTCTCTCTTGGGTCTAGAGTTCTCAGGGCTGATACCGCGGCAATAGTTGTGGCATCATTTTTGCAGACCGCAAATGGAGATCTGTTTAGTTAAACGCAGTAAAGTGCCATGTCAGATGTATAATTTATGAAAAACAATATAGAACTAAGCTCACAAATCCCATCAGTATTGGATTTAATTAATTATTTTCATTCGGGTTCAAAATCACCCAAAGATTATAAAATCGGAACAGAAAACGAAAAATTTTTATTTCATAAAGACTCGTTGTGTCCGCTTCAATACTCAGATGGTCCGGGTATCGTTGATGTGTTCAAAATACTTATAGATCAGTTTAATTGGAGTCCAATATTTGATGGGGATAATGTTATTGGTTTATCTGATGTACAAAATGATAGAAATATCTCTCTTGAACCCGGTGGTCAAATTGAATTGTCAGGATCAAAATGTTCCAACTTACATCAAACAAATGAAGAATTTAGACAATATCATTCTCAAATTGAGTATGTTTGTAATGAGTTAAATATTGGAGCTCTTGGCCTTGGGTTTTCACCAAACTGGGGCTTTAAGGATATGGCAAAAGTTCCAAAGACTAGATATACAATCATGAGGGAATATATGCCAAAAGTTGGAAGTCATGGCTTAGATATGATGCATTGTTCCGCGACAACCCAAGTTAATCTTGATTACAGTGATGAAAATGATTATGCAAAAAAGTTCCGCGTTGCGATGGCACTTCAGCCACTCATATCCGTGTTATTTTTTAATAGTCCATTTCTGAATGGCAGGCTAACAGGATTACTATCGAATAGGCTCCGGGTTTGGGCAAATACAGATAATGATAGATGTGGCTATTTAAAATTTGCTTTTGATGATCAGAATAAATTTGAGGATTACGCCCAGTATGCACTCGATGTACCGATGTATTTTATCATTAGAAATGGTAGATATGTCATACCGAACCATATGTCTTTTAGGAATTTTCTATCCAATGGCTTTATGGACGATAAGGGAGAAAATTTTTCAGCAACGATAGATGATTGGGAGACTCATCTATCAACCCTCTTTCCTCAAGTTCGACTGAAGAAATTTCTCGAAATGAGAGGGGCTGACTCTGGAAACCATGGTTCAATCCTTAGTCTAGCATCCATTTGGACGGGATTGATGTATAATAACGGAGTGCTTGATGAGGTTTACAAAATAATCTCAAAATGGACATATTCTGATGTTTTGCATTTGGATGAGTGCTTAAATAAAGATGGTTTGAATGCACGCTTTAAAGGTCATGCTATGCTAGATCTTCTAAAGGAGTTGGTATCTTTATCAAAGCAGGGATTGTCTAAGAGGAATATACGAAATGAGCATGATGCAACGGAAGAAATCTTTTTAGAGCCACTTTTTGAGGTTCTCACAAAAAAAAGAACATCGTCAGACATCTTAATTGGCGAATTCCATCAAGAATGGTCAAATGAATTAAAACAAATATATAACAAACACTTTTTATAAGAGGCACTAATATTAAAAATTATCAACCTTCCATTTGGTCTTTGGCCGCTGTAACTGGACTTGCACCACTAACATTAAACTTAATTGTACCATCGTTACCTGCACTCTCGGATCATTTCGGGATAACATATTCAAGTGCGCAAGTTGCAGTATCCTCATTTATTATATCAATGGCCATTGGTCAGATTTTTATTGGTCCAATATCAGACGCCTACGGTAGAAGATCAATATTGATGCTTGGAATTATTATTTTTTTGGTTGGGACAACAATATGTAGCATTGCAACATCAAGTGAGTTACTTGTTATTGGTCGTTTTATACAGGCATTCGGAGGGGTTGCCGGCATTGTTCTTGGTCGAGCAATTATTCGCGATGTATACAGCCGTGAAAAGGCTGCAAGCGCATTAGGTTATGTGACTACAGTCATGGTCATTGCGCCTATGATCGCACCACCGCTTGGTGGTATATTACAAGACCTATTTGGTTGGAGAAGTATTTTTTACCTTATAATGATCGTGGGCATAATCCTCTTTTTAAATATATTTTATAACCTTCAAGAGACGAAAACTGAAGATCGCATTAAAGGTGATATTAGATCACTATTAAACAGTTTCGTTCAATTATTGAAATTACCTCAATTCATCCTTTACACAATTACAATGTCATGTGCAAACTCTATGTTTTTCACTTTTCTTGGCGTTGCCCCACTTCTTGTGATCCAAAAGTTGGAATACTCACCGACCCAATATGGTTTCACATTTATGGTGATATCATTTGCCTTTATGTCGGGTAGTTTTACCACAGCTCGGCTCTCTGAGAGGATTGGATCTTTAAGAATGATTGGTTACGCCGTATTTGGAACCATAATTGGCTCTGTGCTTATGTTGATTGTATTCCTAAGTGGTGTCATAAATATATATATAATTTTTGGAACAATGATGATTATCACGTATTCAAACGGGATTGTGATGCCTAATATAATCGCCAATATTGTTAGTATAAGACCTCAGTTAGCTGGTGCCGCATCAGGCTTGTCAGGCTGTATTCAATATTCAATAGCTGGTATATCTTCATATGTGGCAGCTGTTCTTGCTGGAATTGGGCTGATTTTTATGCCGATACAATTAATTTTACTTGCTCTCATCGGTACGATAGCCTTCTACCTTGCTGAGGCCATTAAAACTAATTAATGATTCTATTCTTTACTATATATTTCTATAACGTCACGCCTAATTTTCTCATATAGCTGCTCAGTAGGTATGCCATTTACAATCAAGCTATTATCTTTTTGATAGCTTTTTATTGCATCGCTTGTGCTTCTTGTATAAGAACCATCATACATTCCAACATAATAACCAATGCTGATAAGTGCGATTTGTGTGTTGTAAACTAGCAGGGCTGGGTAGTCATCTGAAATAACTTCATTATAAGAATTTTGACTTTCATTTGTATTTCTATTCTCCGCTTCGTTTATACTAGAGGCAATCCCCATAATCCCACCAATTATTGCACCAGCTTTAGCACCATCGTCGCCATCAATTGCAGAACCAATTCCGCCCCCAATACCGGCGCCACATAAAAATCCACCACCTGGACCGTCACAAAGACCCTTTGATGAAAGTTGACCTGGTGTAATTAGGCCTATAAGCATTAGACAAAATACATATATGTATACTTTTCTCATAATTTTACCTTTGTAAATTATTTATTTTTAACACTTTAGTTAATTATCTAATAAAAAAACATAAATATCTAGTTTTTTATCTCATTTTTGCTAAGAGCTTGAAACATCTCTGGGAAGCCATTCATTTCAATCATAATTCCAATATTTTTTTCATTTTTTTTATTGCCAACTCCAATCATAAAATCATCTTTATTTTTAAGCTTTTCTAAGAAATCACCAGGTATTACCCCAGCGTACTCACAGTAATCCATTGTACATTTTGTTTTAAAAAGTTCAAACTTCAGATTACTCGTATTGGATAACGCTATTATCTTTATAACATCTCCGTTAGATGATTGTGTTTCATCACTCAGCTTTGATCTCAATACGAGAATATTTTTATTCATCTCCTTGATAATGAGTATAAGAAAAGTTTGTTTAGACTCATCAATCTCTATTTCTAAAAATTGTGTCAAGAGGCATCTATCATTGTTTTTGACTTCACATATTATGGACCAATCCTCTATTTCTTTATAGAGATAGCCTTCAATAAAACCATCATAATATACAATATTTTTATTAAGCTCATAGCTAAATGACATGCGCGTTAAGCAGCTCAGCATTAACGTAATAATAAAAAGGAATTTGAGTGATATTAGGGTAATTTTTTGCATAAGCGTCATCCGCTAAATTTTATTTGTAAATATCCATCTTTTAATGATACAAAAAATAAATTTTTTTAATAGAAAATACACGTATATTCGTATTATCACTAAAACCTATTTATTTGAAAATATATTAGGATTAATATCTTGATTAGTTGTGTAAAAAATATTATTTCTATATATAGAAAATGGTATGATAATTACATCTTTCGTCCAGGACAGAAAATTAATGAAAATGAAAATATATCCTAACGCCACTACAAAAATAACTTACATTTTTGTTGCCTTCCTTGCATTTTTTCAAAACAGCGCATTAGCCATAGAGAACTTAGGAATTCCTGAGGATTATCAAATGACCTATCAAAATGCAGCAACCCCCAATATGGCAGACATAACGTGGTTTCATGACTCTTTCCTATTTCCAATAATACTTGGTATAACCATTTTCGTAACAGCCTTGTTAATTTATGTGATGATAAAATTTAACGCAAAAGCTAATCCTAAACCATCACGAACATCCCACAATTCCCTCGTTGAAGTCTTATGGACCGTCATCCCTGTTGCAATCCTCATTGCGATAGCTATACCATCATTTCGCATACTATACACTCAACAAGAAATACCAGTTGATGCAGATCTTACCATCAAAGCTACTGCATACCAATGGTATTGGGGCTACGAGTATCCTGATAATAATGGTATTTATTTTGACTCTCTACCTCTTGAAGAGGAAGAGCTCACAGAGGGTAAATTAAGATTATTATCTGTAGACAATCCCCTTGTAGTTCCTGCAGGCGCTGTTGTGAGAGTACAAGTAACTTCCGCTGATGTCATACACAATTGGGCAGTTCCATCCTTTGGAGTAAAAATGGATGCCATCCCTGGCAGACTGAATGAGACATGGTTTAAAGTTGATGAACCTGGTATTTACTATGGTATGTGTTCTGAACTATGTGGAGTACGTCATGCATACATGCCGATTGAGGTTCATGTTCTTGATGAGTCTCAGTATATTGCTTGGCTCAGCAAAGCCGAGCAAGAATATGCTCAATTTGAAGTTGAAAATGAAAATACGCAACTAGTAAAGTTAACTAATTAAGGGACCAAAATATGTCAAGTGAAGCAATAAGTCATCATTCAAATCCATCAGGTTGGAAACGTTGGGTGTACTCAACAAACCATAAAGATATTGGTACAATGTATCTAATATTTGCAATTATAAGCGGAATAGTTGGTGGGGTTTTATCATTGTTCATGAGACTTGAATTACAACAACCAGGACTGCAAATTTTCGGTGACCCACATGTGTACAATGTTTTCACGACAGGGCATGGCTTGATAATGATATTTTTTATGGTTATGCCCGCTATGATTGGTGGGTTTGGGAATTGGTTTGTGCCACTCATGATCGGTGCTCCCGATATGGCATTTCCGCGAATGAATAATATTTCATTTTGGTTATTACCACCTGCACTAGCACTATTAGTTATCTCGATGTTTGTGCCGGGCCCACCCGGGGCGAATGGTGTTGGTGGAGGCTGGACGATTTATCCACCACTTTCGACAATGGGACAACCAGGTCCTGCGATGGACCTGGCTATACTATCGCTTCACGTTGCTGGTGCATCTTCAATACTTGGCGCTATTAATTTCATAACAACGATATTAAATATGAGAACACCTGGAATGACCATGCATAAAATGCCACTTTTTGTGTGGTCTGTTTTAGTAACCGCTTTTTTATTACTTTTGTCCCTTCCTGTTTTAGCAGGAGCAATAACAATGTTGCTTACAGACAGGAACTTCGGAACGACATTTTTTGACCCTGCGGGTGGCGGTGATCCAATTCTTTTCCAACATCTTTTTTGGTTTTTTGGGCATCCTGAGGTTTATATTCTGATTCTTCCCGGTTTTGGCATGGTTAGCCATATTATATCTACTTTTTCAAAAAAACCTGTATTTGGTTATTTGGGTATGGCATATGCCATGGTTGCAATTGGTCTTATAGGTTTTATTGTATGGGCGCATCACATGTATACGGTTGGTTTGAGTGTAAACACACAAGCATACTTTGTCGCGGCAACAATGATCATCGCAGTTCCAACAGGAATTAAAATCTTTTCGTGGATTGCAACAATGTGGGGTGGGTCAATTGAATTTAAGACTCCCATGTTGTGGGCGATTGGTTTCATCTTTCTCTTCACCATTGGAGGTGTAACTGGAGTAGTTCTGGCTAATGCCGGTGTTGATAGATCTTTTCACGATACATATTATGTTGTAGCTCACTTCCACTATGTTCTCTCAATGGGTGCGGTGTTTGCAATTTTTGGTGCATGGTACTATTGGTTTCCAAAAATATCTGGCTACATGATATCTGAGTTTGTTGGTAAAACGCATTTTTGGCTGACTTTTATTGGTGTTAATTTAATATTTTTCCCACAGCATTTCTTAGGATTAGCGGGTATGCCAAGACGTTATGTGGACTATCCAGATGCATTTGCAGGTTGGAATTTTGTATCATCAATGGGTTCATACATTTCATCATTTGCAGTCTTAGTTTTTCTATTTGGAGTGTATCTCGCATTTGCAAGGAAGGTACCTGCAGGTGATAATCCTTGGGGTGAGGGAGTGTCAACCTTGGAGTGGACATTGTCTTCGCCACCACCATTTCATCAGTTCGAGGATTTACCTGAACCAGTTGATTTCGGTTCTTTCATGGCGCCAGACTCACCTCTTCAGAAAGCATCAACTATTACCAGGGATGCTGATCATTAGTTTTTTAAACCTCGGTAGGTTTTATTATGGAATATACATCAGGTAGCGTGCAAGATTATTACGCGCTCATGAAACCGAGAGTTATGTCCCTTGTAATATTTACAAGTCTTGTTGGCTTGATACTCTCGCCATCTAATATTCATCCATTTCTGGCTGTTATTTCTATTTGTTGTATTGCAATTGGGGCAGGTGCTTCCGGTGTATTAAATATGTGGTATGACGCAGATATTGATCGTTTGATGAAAAGAACCATTGGCAGACCTATACCCTCAGGTAATATTGCAAAGTCTGAGGCATTAACATACGGGCTTATGATGTCATTCGGTTCAGTATTTGTTATGGGAGTTTTAATAAACTGGATCGCTGCCATATTCCTTGCATTTACAATTTTCTTTTATGCTGTTGTTTATACAATGTGGCTAAAGAGAAGAACTACACAAAATATTGTCATAGGTGGAGCAGCGGGCGCTTTCCCTCCGGTGATTGGCTGGTTATCAACAAACGCGCCACTGACAATTGAGCCAGTGCTACTATTTTTAATTATATTCCTATGGACTCCACCACATTTTTGGGCATTAGCAATACTTACTTCTAATGAATATCAAAAAGCTAGTATTCCTATGATGCCAAATATTGCAGGCAGTCAGTCTACTATAAAACAAATTTTATTTTATTCAGTAATTATGTCTGCCTCTGCATTACTACCGTTCTATTTGGGTATGGTTAGTGTAATATATCTGCTGCCAGTATGCGTTTTAAGCGCTTTGTTTATCGGAGCCTCTATTCAGCTTTACAAAGCAAATACAAAGGAAAAAATTGAGATCTACTCGAAAAGACTTTTTGCTTATTCAATATTATATTTATTTCTGGTTTTTACTTTTTTTCTTATAGATTATTTATACATTAAATATAGTTGGGAGTTACTAATTTGATAAAAGAAAGTAAAAAGATGAAAATTGAAAAAGAAAAGCAGGCTGAATTCGTTGAGAATCGCAGAAAAAAGTCCAAGGCTATTGCAATAATATTATTTGTCATGGTCTTTACTTTCTTTATGACAACTGTTATCAGAATATCATCAAATATATCCTGAAGTATAATATTCATGAAAGAACATAAGAAAAATAGAACAGTATTACTAATATGTTTCTCTGTAATATTGTTTATGGGAGGGCTCTCGCTTGCTGCTGTTCCTTTATATGAACTATTTTGTAAAGTGACGGGTTATAAAGGAACTCCGAATATAATAAATGTTGTCTCATCGGAGTCCGGAAATAGAGATTTTATTATGCGTTATGACATAAATATTTCTCCGGAATTAAATTGGAAGGTTGTGCCTGATAAGATATCAGAGACAGTAACAACAGGAGATAATATCTTTACATTTTATAATGCGAAGAATGAAGGCATACTCAAAAATAATGGTATTGCGACATATAATGTAATCCCTGCAGAGGCTGCAGCATATATTCTTAAAGTTGAATGTTTCTGTTTTCTGGGTCAAGAGCTTAACTCCGGTGAAGAAGTGCAAATGCCGTTGACTTATTATATAGATCCTGCAATAGATCGAGATGAAGAATTAAAAAATGTTGACACAATCACAATATCATACACTTTTTTTAAAAATAAGGATTTATTGTGATAATATCTTTGTATATAGTAGAGCAAAATCAGTAATTTATGAAGAAAAATAACATCTATGAGTGAGACCCACAGTAAAAATCATGACTATCATTTGGTTGATCCAAGCCCTTGGCCTGCCATAGGTGCTATCGCGGCTTTCATTACGGCTATTGGTGCTGTGATATATTTCCATCAAGGTAGCTACTGGTTACTCATTATTGGACTCATAGCCGTACTTTATACTATGTATGGTTGGTGGCGAGAAGTTATAAAAGAAGCAAACAAAGGAGACCATACACCTGTTGTTCAATTGCATCTTCGATACGGAATGATAATGTTTATTGCCTCAGAGGTAATGTTCTTTGTTGCATGGTTCTGGTCTTATTTTGATGCCTCACTTTACGCAGGAGAGACACAGCAATACCTCCGTACTGAACTTACGGGCGGGCATTGGCCACCTGATCAAATAGCAACATTTGACCCTTGGCATTTGCCGTTATTAAATACCTTAATACTTTTGACTTCAGGTACTGCAGTAACTTGGGCCCATCACTCGTTATTACACGATGACCGCAGAGGTCTGAGGCTTGGGCTTCTTGTAACTGTTGCACTCGGTGCAATCTTCACTTGCGTGCAGGCATACGAATATACTCATGCAGCGTTTGACTTTTCAGGGCATATTTATGGGGCAACCTTCTTCATGGCAACTGGCTTTCATGGTTTTCATGTACTCGTTGGCACAATATTTCTAATTGTTTGTACACTTCGAGTAGGAGCAGGTCATTTCAAGAAAGAGCAGCATTTTGGTTTTGAGGCAGCGGCTTGGTATTGGCACTTTGTTGATGTCGTATGGCTATTCCTATTTGCAGCGATATATGTCTGGGGAGCTGGGGACATTATACCGCATTAATCTCCCAGCTTTATTATAATTGCTCCAAATATCTAAAATACTTAACTTACTCAAAATAATTATTTTAGGAAAATGCCCTTCCTGTCAGAAATTAAGCATATTTAGAAATCTATTTATAATTAAGAAAGAGTGCAATGGGTGTTTATTGAATTATTCTGAATATCAAATTGGGGATGCTGATAGTTTTTTTGTAATTTTAATTGTTGGTATTATCATGCTATCCGGTATTATTTTTTTAGAGCTAAATTATAAACCAGATATATATTTGCTCTTTATTTTTTTATTGCCCCTAACTGTTGTATGCTCGTTGTTAATAGCCAGACCAATAAAAAGTTTTTTTTATATGTCACATATCAAATTAAGACAAAAAAGTAAAAGTCTAAAATGTTAAATTTTAAATATATATTTATTAATTTAGTTACAATTTTTGCATTTTTTACATTAATGATGCTCGGTACATGGCAGATTGACCGGCTTGGGCAAAAAAATGATTTACTAAAAAAAATACAAAGAGTGAGCGAAGACATAACGGATCTTAAAGATGCAAATATAGATAATAGTAACTTAGATGATTGGCTTTATCGCAAAATTAAAATTCATGGTGATTTTATTAGCCAAGAAAATATATTTGTTTTTACGCATCTATCAGACCCACGTGGAAAGTTTGGGGGTGCAGGATATTGGGTACTTAGTCCTTTTAAATCTGACGAAGGAAACATAATAATCATAAACCGTGGCTTTATTCCGCAAAATATATATGATCAGTTTTCGTCAAGTGCTAATAAATACAAAGAAAATATAGTGACGGGATATGTAAGAAAGTTTGAAAAAGAAAATATATTTACCCCTGATAAAAATATAGAAGATAGGATCTTATATTTATTTGAAAAGAATGATATAAAAAAATTGTTTCGTATTAAAAAAATTGAGCCCTATTTTATTGATCAGGTTGATGAATATAATTCATTACCCCAGTCAAACGAAACCCAACTAAAGTTTCCAAATAATCATCTTTCCTATGCAATAACATGGTATGGTCTTGCAACAGCCTTATTATTTATATATTTTTATTCAATATTCAGACGCAAAAAATTTGACTCATAATGCTTTATTTTAGTACACGAGATACCGATAAGAAGTTCACCTTTGAAGAAATAATTCTGAATGGCCTTGCAGAGGACGGAGGTTTGTATATTCCAGAGCAAACTCCGATATTTACCGAAAATGATATAAATAGGTTGCTATGTTCTGACTACGAAACTATTGCATACGAAATTATAAAACAATTTACAGGAGAAACATTTACAAGTGACCTGCTTAAGAGAATGATTCATGACTCCTATAAATCATTCAGGAGTAATTTTGTAACACCATTGACAGAATTTGATGGCTCATTATCGATATTAGAATTATTTCATGGCCCAACTCTTGCATTTAAAGATTTGGCAATGCAATTGTTATCACGCATGATTGAAGAGGTACTATCTCGCACGAATTCTAAAGCCTCCATAATATGTGCAACATCTGGTGACACGGGGGGTGCAGCGGTAACTTCATTCGCAAATAAAAAAAATATCAAACTATTTGTTTTATATCCAAAAGGCAGAATATCTGAAGTCCAAAGAAGGTTTATGTCAACCGTCAAGGCTGAAAATATAAAAGTAATATCGATTAATGGCAATTTTGATGATTGCCAGAATATTGTTAAAACTTTATTTAGTGACAGATATTTTGCAAAAAATGTTAGTTTGACGGCAGTTAATTCAATAAACTGGGCAAGGATAATGATACAAATAGTCTATTATTTTAGCGCCTTCTCACAATACAAGAGATTAGAAAAGAATATAAATTTTATAGTTCCAACTGGTAATTTTGGAGATATATTTGCAGGTTACATTGCGAAAAAAATGGGTCTGCCAATCCAAAAGCTAGTTATTGCTACGAATGTTAATAATATTCTAGAAAGGTGTCTAAAAACAGGCAAGTATGAAGCTTTTGACTCCATACAGACAAACTCCCCATCAATGGATATTCAAATATCAAGTAATTTTGAGAGGCTTCTTTTTGATTTATTGGATATGAGTCCAAGAGTAGTCAAAAAAAAAATGAGTGAATTAAAGGAAAATGGTAAGTTTGAGCTTAGCAAATCAGAGCTGGAGTCTTTTAAAAATAATTTCGATGCCGGATCGCTTGATCAAGATGAAACAGTTAAAATAATAAAAGATATTTATAATAGATCACATCAAATTATTGATCCCCATACTGCAATTGCCGTTGGTGTTCACTATAAAAATAGTTATAAAAATTCAATTGTACTATCAACTGCTCATGCCGCAAAATTTCCAGATACTGTTATGAAGGCGATTGGAATTAATCCAGAACTCCCAAATATATCTGAAGATATCTATAAGCTGCATGAAAATATTATTGATCTACCGAATGATGTGGGGGATATTAATGCATTTATAACAAAAAATTTTAGTGAGTAACGAGATGATAATAACAGAAAGTAAAATAAGTAACGGTATCAGGGTAATATCACAAAATATGCCGAATTTTAGCTCGGTTTCGCTCGGTATTTGGGCAGAAGTTGGCTCAAGAAATGAATTAGAAAGTGAGCAGGGAATATCACACTTACTAGAGCACATGGCTTTTAAAGGAACCAAGTCTAGAACAGCCAAAGAAATCGCAATGGAAATTGAGAACCTTGGTGGTGATATAAATGCTGCAACAAGCGTTGAGAGGACCTCTTATTTTGTACGGATGCTTAAAAATGATATAGAAATTGGCATTTCAATATTATCAGACATAATGCAAAATTCCATATTTGATCCGATGGAATTGGACAAAGAGAAGCATGTCATATTTCAGGAGCTCGCTTCTTACAGGGACTCACCAGATGATAGTGTATTTGAAAATTTTCAAAGCGCAGCTTACCAAGGTCAGGCAATTGGAAGGTCCATACTTGGAAATAGGGAGACTTTAATCAATATAAAATCAGATGATTTGATGTCTTATTTAAACAAATTTTATCACTCAAATAACCTAACAATAGTTGCAACAGGTTCTGTAGACCATAATCAACTACATAATCTTTGTGAAATGTATTTCGAGCCCACTAAAGCTGGTAACACACCGTTGACTATAAAAGCAGAATATAAACCCAGTCAAATAAGAGAGAGTCGGGATATAGAGCAGGCTCATATAATTTATGCATTTGAGGGTTGTTCTTACCATGATGATGATCTTTACGTAGCTCACCTCTTCTCAAATATGCTTGGTGGGGGGATGTCCTCTCGGTTATTTCAGAATATAAGAGAAAACCGTGGATTGGCATATTCTGTCTTTTCTTTCTCATCAAGTTATAAAGATACAGGCATTTTCGGTATTTACTCGGCAACCTCCCCGGACAAGGTCAATGAGTACAGTGAGGCTGTGGCCAATGAAATTTTAAATAGTGAAAAAAGTATAACTGATCAAGAAATTGATAAAGCAAAGAAGCAATTAAAAGCCGGATTACTTATGTCATCAGAGAGCCCAGTTGCAAGAATGAATCAAATTGCAAGACAAATATCAATTTATGATAGGATTATTGATATAAGTGAAACACTCGATAGAATTGACTCCATAGAAAAAGAACATATAACTAATTTTGTATCAAAAACTTTTAAATCCAAAAAACTTACAATAAGCGCACTTGGTGCAATCTCAAAATTATCAGATCAAGATGCCATACAAAAATTTTACCGCTAATGATTGGGTGAGTAAAAATTATTAAGGATACTAAAAATAATTTATGTTCAGAAGATATCTTTCTCAGGTACCCGAGATTGGTTGATTATAAAAAATGGAGAAGCATTAGGGAGTCCAGTAAAGCGTTTCTTACGCCTTGGGAGCCAACTTGGTACCCAGGAGAGCATAGTCTGAAAAGATACCTAAAGCTACTGTCAATATATTCACAAAAAAGAAAAAATAATACACAGTACTCTTATTTTATTTTTAATAAAAAAAATGATTTATTGGGAGGAATTAATGTATTTAATATAAAAAAAGGTGTATCTCAAAGTTGCACAATTGGTTATTGGATAGGGGAAGTGCATTCTAATCAAGGTTACATGACAAAATCACTTATTTTATTATTACGGCATCTATTCAATGATTTTAACTTTAACCGAGTTGAAGCTGCGTGTGTACCAAATAATATTGCCTCAAAGAGCTTACTAGAGAGGCTTGGGTTCGACGAGGAGGGGTATGCTAAAGATTATTTAAGGATTAATGGAAGATGGGAAGACCACATCTTATTTTCATTAAGGAAAAAGATTTATAATGACCGACGCAAAACTTAAGCATCAAAGTCCAATATTTGGATCATTATTTTTTTTACTTTTAATTACTCTCGCTATCTTGAATAGAAGCGTCAATACGCCAATGCAAACTGATTGGCATGAGAATATCAATTCAGAAATGCGAGTAATTATGTCTGAGTTTAAAAATGATAATTTATACATCGGCTTTGAAATTAACTTAAGCGATAATACATATACTTACTGGTCAAATCCTGGCGATAGTGGCATAGAGCCTGACATAAAAATAAGTACAAATAATGCAATAAACTATGAGGTCCTATGGCCGCTTCCTGAGATGATCAAAGACCAATATGGAACAAACTATGGTTATTATGGAAATATTGTAATACCGATTAAAATTTCCTTACCAGATACAAGGGAGAATATAGATCTATATTTAAGCTATAATTTAGGAGTATGTAACAGCATATGTATACCAATTGATGGTAAGATTAAAATACCGATGCTTGATAGCCAAGATTATTACAGAAAAAAATCAAATAGAGGAATTCAAGAGGCTCTTAAAAATACCCCATTTTATAGAGATGATGGCACAAACTTTATCAATACAGCTCGACTCCAACAATCAAATAATAGTGAAATTATAAATCTGATATTTTCGAAACCAATAAGAAGAATATACCCCATGACTTCTAAAAAATTTTTTCTTTCGGATATTGAGGATATCAAGGATTCCTATATAAACTATAATTTCTTACTTACCCGAAAAATGAAAACTGAAAAAATTAGTAGCGAAAGTTTCTCCGTAGTTATCTTAAATGATGTGGAATTCTTTATAGAGGATTTTATTATTGATTAATTTTGGCATCTAATATAGCTTGTGTTGCCAATTTATCAGCTATTTCGTTTCCTTCATTTCCCTCGTGACCTTTGACCCAGTTCCATTCAATCTGATGAATCTTTACCGCATCAAGTAATTTAATCCATAGATCTTTATTTTTTACTTCTTTCTTATTGGCATTCTTCCAATTATTTTTCTCCCATTTTATAATCCATTTTGTAATGCCATCTTTTAAATACACTGAGTCAGTGTAAAGCATAACTTTGCATGGTCTTTTTAGGGCATTTAAACCTTCAATTGCAGCTCTTAGCTCCATTCTATTATTTGTTGTGTTTACTTCGGATCCTGAAATCTTTTTTTTATTATTTTCATATATTAGATAAGCTCCCCACCCACCATATCCAGGATTACCTGAGCAGGCACCGTCTGTATAAATTATCACCTTATTTATCATAGATTCCATAATCCGTTGAACTTGTTACTGATTGATGAAATTGCAGTTTATTATAATACTCACTCGGATCTTTTGGCGTAACAAGAACGTTTTCATCCCTTTTATTCCAATCAACAAGACGTGTTAGCAGGAATCTTAATGCACTACCACGACACATAATAGGTAGGAATTGAACCTCATTTTCAGTTAAATTTTTCAGCGATGTATAGCCCTTTAGTAAGTGTGAGGCTTTTGTAATATTAAATGAGTAGTCACTCTCAAAACACCAAGCGTTAATACAGATTGCTATATCAAATATATAGAATTCATCACATGCAAAATAGAAGTCAATTACGCCGGTCAGCTTATTATTCTGGAAGAAAATATTATCAGGGAAAAGATCGCCGTGAATAATACCCCTTGGAAGATCACTTGGCCAATTATTCATCAAAAAATCGTACTCATTTGATATATCCATATACAATTTATCATCAGTATCTCTGGGTGTTTTATTGATCAAGTTTAAAAGGTCTGACCAGTACTTTATTGATAATGTATTTTCTCTATATAAACTCAAATCAGTTGTTTTGAGATGAATATTTGCAAGCGTCTGACCAACTAGAAAGCAGTGCTCATTTTTAATGGCTATAGTTGATTTACCAGGTAAGAAACTAAAAATTGCCGCGTGTTTATTATTCAATAATTCTGTATAACTTCCATTTTTCATTTTTACAGGATTTGGACATTCGATATTTTTATGATTCAGTGCTACCATTAGATTGATAAAAAAAGGTAAATCTCCATATGAGACCCTATTTTCATAGAGGGTTAATATAAATTTTTTATTTTTTGTTACCAGTATATAATTCGTATTTTCAACACCTTGTGGTATTTCAATTAGTTCTTTAAGGTCTTTTATAGAATAGTATTTTTGCAGAAACTCGTTTGCTTCTGCAAAATTTACCTTTGTATACACAGCCATTAGTTTAATTATTTCTTTATTTATAAATTTATATAGCTTTATCAACGATATTATGAATAATATAGTTATCAACATAATTGTTCAAATATAATCCTTGAATAACAAATGAAAAAACTTTTATCATTTTTGCTGATATTTTTTTTAACATCTTGCGAGACTGTATCAGACTTTAGTATGCCTAATCTTGGTATGCCTGATCTTGCGAAATATAACATAAATCCTTTTTCAAGGAATGCTGCCCAAGAGATTGCATGTCCCAAGCCGATGATACTAGCTGATGCAATCAGCATCACTGAGTTTAAAGATTTTGGATCAAATGACGCATCGAACATAATTTACAGAGGCCGCATTGATAGAATTGATTATGAGTGTAATATTGAACCAAATTATACAATGGGAAATATACTCATCATTGGAACTTTATCTCTTGGTCAGGATGCCCAAAATAATTTCTATACTCTACCTGCTTTTGTGGCAGTTATAAATAAAAATAAAGAGGTTATTTCACGCAGCTATGTTGATATAAATGTGAGCATACCTGAGGGGGCTACATTGGCAAGGTTTGAGTTTGTTCTTGAAGATTTTAAATTGAATTTTGAGCGCTCAAAAAATACAAGCGATTATCAAATTCTAGTTGGATTTAAGCTAACCGCAGATCAGGTTGAATTTAACAAAAATTTATAGATCAAGAATTATTTTCTGATTTGTTTGATGCCATTCTTGAGCATCTGGTCATATGAGCTAGATTTTATATTATCTGTTGTGATGGATTTGCTAACCGCTTCAAAAACAACTTCACTAACTTCCTCTTTTATGGCGGTTACGGCATCTGACTCAGCCCTCTTCAATTTTTCATCGAGTAATTTTTTCTTTCTTTCAAGACTTTCCTCTAATTTAATTTTTGCTTCTTTTTCATAGTTTTTTGCAATTTTTTTTGCGTCTTCTATAATTGTTTTAGCTGTTTTCTCGGCTTCTTTATTCTTCTTTTGAAACTCTGCAAGAACTGTTTGCGCTTCTTCTCTGAGTTTTTTGGCTTCTTCCAACTCGTCATTTATTTTCTGTGCACGACTATCGAGAATTTTTGTAATCTGCCCTGGTACTTTGAAGTAAACCAAGAGTAGGAGAAACATTACAAATCCAATCGCTACCCAGGTTGCATCTTTTTCTAACATCTTTTTTTACCAATTACCTTTTTACCATACTTTTTATGTTATCCTTGAGTGTGTCCTTGACAAGTGGGTTTTCTCCAAAAACTCTTGATATAATATCGTTGGATACGTCATATGCAATCTGTTCAGAGTTCGCAAGAACAGCACTTTTCTTTTTTTCAAGTTCTGTCTCAAACTTTTGCATGAGTTCCCGACTAGACTTTTCAAAATCATTGTTTTCTTCTTCGTTTAGAAGATTTAGTTTATTTCTTGAGTTCGATAAATATTGCGAGGCTTTTTCTTGCGCTTCTTTTATTGACTGAAGATATCCTTGTTCGGTGATTTCAGACTCCTTTTTGAAATTCTCGGCCTCTTCGACGTCTCTTGCTACTATATCTTCTCTAGTTTCAATTACATTTGCAATTTTTGGTAAGGCATACTTAGCCATAACAATATAGAGTATGATGAACGAGATCACTAACCAAAATATTTGCGATGCAAAATATTCTGTATTTAATTGAGGCATACCTGATTTCGACATACTAGTCCTCTTTTAAATAACGCTGTAACTTATACAACAAAGAGTAGGATTAATGCTATTACTAGCCCAAATAAACCTGTAGCTTCCGCAAGGGCGAATCCAAGTAAAAGATTTGGAAATTGTCCGGGAGCCGCAGAAGGATTCCTCAGTGCCCCTGACAGGTAGTTACCAAAAATAGTACCAATACCAATACCCGCGCCGGCAAGTGCAATTGTTGCTAATCCTGCTCCTATTAATTTAGCTGCTTCTGGTTCCATAATATTCTCCTTTTTAATATTGATAATTATAATTAATGCATATGTATTGCATCGTTTAGATAAATACAAGTTAGAATTGCAAATACATATGCTTGCAAAAATGCAACAAGTATTTCTAATCCGGTAAATGCCGTAATAAAGAGCAATGGCGCAACACCAAGTGGTGCTATGAATAAATTACCTGAAAAAAACATCCCTGCTACGAAAAATCCAAAAACTTTCAACATTGTATGCCCAGCCATCATATTTGCAAATAATCTCACGGACAAACTTACGGGTCTTGTTAAATAAGAAATTACTTCAATTACAACTAAAAGGGGCAGTAGTGCTTTGGGAACACCACTTGGCACAAAGAATTTTAAAAAACTGATCCCATGCATCACAAATCCTATTACCGTCACTCCGAAGAAAATAACAATCGCAAGTGCAAAGGTTACAATTATATGACTTGTGACAGTGAACGTGTACGGAATCATGCCAAGCATGTTACAAAACAGCACAAACATGAATAGACAAAAAATAAATGGGAAGTATCTTTGCCCTTCATCACCAACATTATCTCTGACCATCTTTCCAACAAATTCATATGACAGCTCTGCTATTGATTGCATTCTAGTAGGAACTGTCCCACGACCATTAAATGTAAATAGAGTAAGCAATATAATTAGCGCTACGCTAAAAACCATAAATAAAGAGGAGTTTGTGAATGACAAATTTAAATCAAATAGTTTGAATTCAACCAATTCAACTATTTCAAATTGATGCATTGGATCTGGAGCGCCAGATTTTTCAGCCATGCTATATCCTTACTTTTTCTTATTATTATATATATAAATTTTATTGTTTTTGGTAGCGATTTTATCAATTTTAACTAAAAAAATTCACTTAATTGTGAATCAATGGTCATTGTAATTATCTTCATACAATTGCCTTGAGGACGTGATAGCGGTTTTTATTCCTGAAATGATGCCAAGAATGAGGAATATTACAAAAAAAATTGGTTTTGTATCTAACCACTTATCTATATACCATCCTAGAATAGCTCCAATGATTACTGCAATGATGAGTTCGATAGATATCCGCATTGCAATTGATATCTGCTTCCCCCTTATTTGTTTTTGTGTGTTATCATTTTTCTTCTTACGGGATTTAATCTCCTCGATTTTCTCGGAAACTTGATCGAGTTGATCATTTTTATCAATCATGCGACAATCTCTTCATTCACCATCTTTTCTGCTTGATTTAGGTCTACAGAAAGCATAACACTCTCACCCTTCTTAGCCATTGTTATCCCAAAAAGCCTATCCATCCGAGACATTGTATAAGGATGGTGGGTAACTATGAGAAACTTTGTATTTGAATTTTTCGATAGATCATCAAGTGTGTCACAAAATTTTTTAACATTAGTATCGTCTA
Source organism: uncultured OCS116 cluster bacterium (assembly GCA_902633855.1). GTDB lineage: Bacteria > Pseudomonadota > Alphaproteobacteria > Rhizobiales > TMED25 > TMED25. Next base: position 38,138 of record CACPHU010000004.1, on the reverse strand, counting down.
ATGGCGCGTCAACTTCGTCAAGAATACACACAGGAGCTGGATTTTCCAAGAAAACAGCTAATATAAGTGCAATCACTGTGAGTGCTTGTTCACCTCCAGATAGTAATGATATTGTTTGTGGTTTTTTACCTGGTGGCCATGCAACAATGTCAAGACCTGCATTTAATATATCCTCATTGTCATCCAATTTAAGTTCAGCTTTTCCACCTTCAAATAATTTTTCAAATAAAAGCTTAAAATTAGAGTTTACTTTTTCATAGGACTGCTGCAAGCGTTCCCGCGCTTCTCTATCTATTTCTACAATTCCCTTATGTAATGTTTCAGTCGCTGAGACAAGATCATCATTTTCGCGGCAAAGCGTCTCGTGGTATTCTTTTTTTTCTGCATATTGATCTGAGGCTGTTAGATTTACTGCTCCAATTTTTTCCCGCTGTGAGTATGCTTGTGATAACAACTCAATGATTTTTTCTCGGTCAAGAGAGCTTGGGCTTGTATCATCGAATAAATCTTTTGAGTTTATCCCTAAATTAATCTTGATTTTATCATTCAACTCGATCTTCCTATCATCAAGATTTTCTAATTTAGTTCTGGCTTGGATTAACATTTCAGAGTCTTTCATCAGATCAGACTCTAATGATTTTATTTTTTCATTATTTTTTTGATATTTTTGCTCATACGTATCTAATTTTACTTGTAAATCTTTTTTCCTCTGAGTCGAACGTTCAAGTTCAAGCTCAATCTCTGATTGTTTATGTTTTATTTTTTCGGGCTCAGACTCTATGCTTTTCAATAGTTCTTCTGAATTATTTAGTCTCTGATTTAGATCCTTTAGATGGTTCTCTGTTTGGTTTTTTCTAACTTCCCATGAATTTCTATTCTCAATGAGATCCTTTTGGTTTTTCTCAAGATCTCTTTTCTCTCGTAGAATATTTTGAGTATTTGCTTCCTTAATGTCCGCTATCGTTTTTGCATTATAGAAATCTTGTTTTGCTTTATCTAGAGTATTTTGGGCTTTTTCTATTTCACTTTTGTTAATTTTCTTTGAGCTCAATGACTCAATATTTCTATTATTAATTTTTATATTTTCTTCTAATGAGTTTATCTTAATTTCATTTGATAAAGCTGAGTCTTTTTCGGTAATTATTTTTTTATCTAACTCCTTAATATTATCAGTCACCAGTTTTTGCTCCTCGATAAGCCTCTTCCAATTTTCTTTTTCCATTGACTGCTGGTTTATGATTTTTTCAAGATTTTCAGAAACTTCTCTTGCATCCTTTTTTAGAGTTTCTAGTTTCATTTCGTTGCTTTGTATATTTTTACTCAGATCTATAATTTTCGTTTTAGCATGTGGTATGTTTATATTTTCAGTATCAGTATTAAATTTCTGCACAAAGCCGTCCCACCTTATCATTTCGCCATTGGCATTAATAACTTGCTGCCCCGGTCTCAATAACTCCATAATTTTATTTATTTCGTTTACCTCTGTATATCCAGTATATCTCAAAAATATATGTATCTCCTCCGGCCCTTCAATTAAGTCAGCTAGTGGCGTTATACAATCTGCAAATTCATCATCAAAATCCTGATTGGTGTTGATCCAAAATTTCTTACCTTTTTTAAGTGTAGAAATTTCAAGATCATTGAGAATTCTTCCAACTTTCTTTTCAAAACCATCAGTAATTTTAATTTTATTGACTATAGCATCAGGATTTTCGATACTTAATAGGTATTCTTCGAGCTCTTTTTTAGTTTTTTGTGATTGCCTGATCTCGAAATCTAAGATTAAACTTAATTCTTTATTTTTCTCTAAATCCTGTGAGAGTTTCCTTTTATTTTCTTCGCATTGATCAATATCTCTGAGGGTAGATATGAGGCTTTCTTCTATCTTTTTCCGCTTATTTATATACAAGTCTCTATCTTTTTCGCTGGAGTCATCTACACCATGATAAGATTTATTTTTTTGGGCATTTTCTAGCTCGTTTGATAGCTTTCTTAGGTTTTCATGGCATTCTTCAATTTGATCTTCAATGTTTTTATTTTCAGTCTCCATGGTTAGCACTTCCGATAGATGACTATTATATTCTTTTTCTAGTATCTTATAACTATCTGTAGCATCACTTGATGCCTGTATGATATTGCTCTCAATCTTTTCTATATCATTAATGGTTTTGTTTAGTTCTGCTAATTTACCATCCAAGTCTTTGAGTTGACTCTCTTGGTCAGTTAGGTTTATTTTTTCGCGATCCAAATCTATCAATATTTGGTCTACTTGTTTACTGGCTGTAGTAATTTTTTCTATTGTGTATTGTAATTCATTTTTTAAATTAAGTTCGTTACTCCTTTTTTGCTGAAGATCATCAATAAGGTTTTCATATTCCTGTCTAATGGGCTTCATGAAATCACCAAGGTCCTTATTTTCAAATTCTAAACTACCAATTTCATTTTTTATATTTTTTACATTATCCTGTATGTCTTTGATATTTTGATCTAATTCCTTTCTTTTAGCCTCAATCGAGTGCCAATCTATTTTCAGTAATTCTTTTTCATAATCCCTTATTTGGGAAGCAATGGCTTTAAACTTTTCAGCTTGATTTGCTTGTCTTTTGAGTGAAGACATCTCGGTTCCTACAACACTAATAATATCAGCAAGTCGCTCTATATTTAGTCTTGTTGCATTAAGCTTAAGTATCGCTTCATGCTTGCGGTGATGGAGACCACTAATACCTGCTGCTTCTTCTAGTATCTTTCTTCGCTCATTCGGCTTTGACTCAATAATTTGGTTAATTTGACCCTGCTTAACAATTGATATTGAATGCGGGCCGAGAGAATTATCCGCAAAAAATAATTGAACGTCTTTCGCTCTTTTTTCTATTGAATTAATATAGTATTTCGAGCCGGAATTTCTCTCAATCCTTCTCTTGATTTCATATTCATCACCACTAGCTTTACTCTCATCTGAAGTGTTATTAGTTTCGCGCATAATTACAGAAACTTCAGCAAAGTTTCTAGACGGGCTTGTGTCAGTACCTGAAAAAATGACATCATCCATTTCTGACCCACGGAGATTCTTATAGGATGTTTCACCCATAACCCATTGGAGGCTGTCTAAAACATTTGACTTACCGCAGCCATTAGGCCCAACGATTCCAGTCAGACCCTTGTTTATTTCAAACTCAGTTTGTTTTTCAAAAGACTTGAAACCGTGCAGTTTAATTTTTTTTAATTCCATTTTGGAATAGATCCTCCTAAACTCCTTTGTATGAGTCCAATATTCTTTCTATTTCTGATTTAAAATATGAATAAGGTTTGTTACCGGATATCACTTTACCGTTAATAATAAAGGATGGTGTGGAGTTTATCTGAAACTCCTTTATAGCATTTTCTTTTTGCATAATCAGTTGGTCTAGTAATTCTTGATCATTCAAGCATTGGTCAAAATCTTCGCTGCTTAGCCCTGCCTGTTTTGATAGACTTTTTAACTCAGCAATTGCATTATCCGAATACCACTTACTTCTTTTTTGAAATAAAATATCAATGAAAGCGAGAGAAATACTGTTATCTACGCAACGCGCCAGCATTGAGGTCGCCATTGAGAGTTTATCTAGTGGAAATTCCTTGAATATAAATTTAACTTCACCCTTTTCAATATAATCTTTCTTTAAAGCAGGATAGGTTTCGGTATGAAAATCAGCGCAATGGGAACAAGTCATTGATGCGTATTCAATAATTGTTACTGGGGCATCATCGTCACCGATTGATAACTCCTGAAGAGATACTTCGGATACTGAAAGGTTTTCCATATTAATACTTCTATCTTCCATAAATAGATAGTCTACACGGGATGATTTATCTGTGTATGAGCCAACAGAAAAATAAAACGTGATAACAATGAAAATCAGTCCGAAAAATAGTAATAATATTTTATTTCTTCTCATTTTTTCTTTTCTCCTTTATATTTTTACCGAGCTTTGCCAGAGCGTCTTCAAGAGTTTTGCTTTTTTCTGCCTGGGCTTCATGACTAGTTAGGCATGGAAGCTCAGATGTTGTATTATTGGAAGCTGTGTCTTTGTAATTAATTTTGTTTTTGCCAGGTTTATTTTTGATGACTAAATCTGAAATGAAATTTTGACCATATATTTCATTCACTCTGTCAATTATTGAGTTCCGTCTGTATTGCATTTCTATTGCAGAAGAACCAGATACCTCAAGATGTAATTTTCTATATATTTTTTTTTCACCATTAATAAACCTATATTCAGTAGATATTTTTTTTGGATAAACTTGATCTTTGTATTGATCCTCAAAAACTTGATCCCAAAGTATTGAAAGTTCATCAACTTTAACCCCATATTTTTTCTTTAGTGGTTTTATTAAAGGCTCAATAAAATTACTAATATGTAATCTTGAGTTATAATGGCCTGCTAAATTATATATATTATCTTGTTTAGACATTGGGTTACCATTTCTATTTCTACATTATTATATTATTATTAATTGCAGAAATGTACAAATCAAACGATATAACATACCCACTAATTTCATGGTATAAGTCAAACAAAAGAAATCTTCCTTGGAGAAATGCATTTAACCATGAAAACGCACCCTATCAGATCCTTGTTAGCGAATTTATGCTGCAGCAAACCACGGTTGCAACTGTCTTAAATTATTATGATAGATTTATAGAAAGATGGCCTACTAATAAGGATCTATCAAATGCGACCGAAGATGAGGTTCTAGAAATTTGGTCTGGACTCGGATATTACTCAAGGGGAATTAATTTATTAAAAACCTCAAAAATAATTTTTCATGATTACTCAAACAAAATACCAAAAGATATTGATACTCTAAAAACATTTCCAGGCGTAGGCGAATACATGTCATCGGCTATTGCATCTATCGCATATAATCTTCCTTCAAAAGCAGTAGATACAAATATACAGAGGGTAATAACAAGGTATTACCAATTAGATTTTAAAAAACCAGCTCGTAACCGAAAAAAGGTTCAAGATATTGTTTTATTACTGACCAGTAATGACTCTCCCAGAGATCTTATTCAGGGTTTGATGGACCTCGGATCATCGCTGTGCACTCCGAAATTACCTGATTGTGAAAAATGCCCTTTGAAAAGGGGGTGTAATTCGTACAAAAATAATAAATTTGAATTTACATTAAAAAAAATAAAAAAAATAATTCCTCAAAGATATGGAAGTGTTTATTTAATTGAAAGGTCGGATGGCTCGTATCTCCTTGAAAGAAGAGCAGAAAAAGGGCTTTTGGCAAAAACTTATCAATTTCCGACGACAGATTGGTGTGAAGCGATGCCACCATCAGACTCCCATAAGTCATATCAGAAAATGAATGTTGTTGGGAAAGTTAATCATAGATTTTCACATTTTACTTTAGAACTAACTGTTATAAAAGTTGATAATGAGTCCAGTGATATTAAGAATATTACAGTACCACAAAATGGAATATGGAAAAAACCAAACCAGCTAGATCAACTTGGTTTATCAAGCCTAATGAGGAAGGCATCTAAATACATAAAAGTTTGAATTATCTTGTATGCATTACTCATCGATACCAGACTTAATCTGGTCACGTATTTTATCTATTGGAACGAGGCTATTGTTTTTAAGAAAATGCCAATATATCCATCCATTGCAACTTTCTGTTCCCTGATAATGAGCTCCAATTTTGTGAATTGAACCATTAACTTTATCAGCTTGAAGCGTCCCATCAGCTTGAACAATGGCAATGTTTTTCTTTTTTGAACAATAGAGCTTTTCGCCGATCTCAATCAATCCTCTTTCGATAAGTGTTCCAAATGGTATTCTAACCTGGTCTCTTTTTGTCGATTTTATATTTATGCTTGATGAGCAGGGATTATCAATTTCCTCAATTCTTTGCTCTGCAATCCGAACGTAATCCTTATTCTTTTCAATACCTATCCAACGTCGCCCTAATTTTTTACAAACTGCGGCCGTGGTTCCACTTCCTGAAAATGGATCAAGAACAATAGCATTTGGATCAGATGACGATACAATAACTCTATAAATTAAAGCTTCAGGCTTTTGTGTTGGGTGTAATTTTGTCCCATCATTATCACGAAGGCGCTCCTTACCATTACAGATTGGGATGTGCCAATCAGATCTCATTTGTATATCATCATTCAAACTCTTCATGGCATCATAATTAAATTTATATCTAGATTTTTTGTCTTTGGCTGCCCAAATAATTGTTTCATGTGCATTTGTAAATCTTCTTCCACGAAAATGAGGCATTGGATTGGTTTTTGTCCAGATAATATCATTAAGGGTCCAGAATTCCATATTTTGCATAATGTAACCAACTCTAAAAATATTATGATAGCTGCCAATCACCCATATTGTACCTGATGGTTTTAATAGTCTTTTACATTCCTTTAGCCAATTTGAAGTAAAGGTGTCATATGATTTGTAGTTTTCGAATTTATCCCAATCTTCACGAACAGAATCAACATCTGAATAATCAGGTCTATAAATAGTGTCATTTAGTTGAAGATTGTATGGTGGATCTGCAAAGATTAGATCAACTGAATTATCGGGCATTTCCCTCATTATCTCGATCGAGTCACCATTAAATATTTTATTGGTTTGATCCGCGGATAATTCTGTAATATTTTTTTTTAACATCAAAGTAGTTCATATATATTTCTGAACTCATATTTTGACATCAAAAAGGTTATTATTTTCTAAATTAATTTTTTTTAATTATTTCATTTACCGGACTAAATGTTTTTCTGTGAATAGCCAATACTCCATATTTTTCAATTTCACTAATATGATTTTTTGTTGGGTAACCCTTATGCTTGTTGAATGTGTATTTATTAAATACAAAAGAAAATTTATCCATAATTCTATCGCGTACAACCTTTGCAATGATTGAGGCCGCTGCTATTGAGATTGATTTTTGATCACCCTTTATGATAGGTATATTCACAATTTCAGTATTGATCTTAAAATTTCCATCAATGAGCAATATATCAGGTCTTTTTTTTAATTTTTTATATGCTGTGTTCATTGCATGTTTTGTTGCGTTTAATACGTTAATGGTATCGACGCATTCAACATCAGCAACTCCAATACCAACATGGGAATTTTTCAATATTTGTTCAAATAATATCTCCCTATCCAATGGTGAAATTTTTTTTGAGTCATCAATACCAGGTGGAATATAATTTTTTTTTAAAATAACCGCGGCTGCAACAACTGGGCCAGCTATTGGGCCTCTGCCAACCTCATCAACCCCAGCGATCAGATTAAATCCTTGAAACCACCATTTTTTTTCTATCGATAAATCTGGTTTTCTAGATGAGTTCATTAAACATTATTTTTCAGAGAGCCTTGGCATAATCTCAACAAGGTTGCATGGCTTATGATTTATATCAAATTGATGAACAAGAATTTCATTCCATGCATCCTTGCATGCATTTGGGGAGCCTGGCAGGCAAAATATGAATACATTATTATAAATCCCCCCAAATGCTCTCGATTGGATTGTCGATGTCCCAATCTTTGATGAGCTTATTTGGTGGAATAGAGCAGAGAAGCCACTGATTTCTTTATCAAGAAGTGGCATAATGGCATCAGGCGTCACATCTCGACCTGTTAATCCCGTCCCTCCAGTTGTTATTATTGCGTCAAAGTTATTTGTGCTTACCCACTCTTTTATAATGCCTTGAATTTCTCTTATTTCGTCAGGGATAATTCGTCTGTCAATCAAACAGTGTTTTGCGTCATTTATCGCCTGCGATAAAAAGTCGCCTGATTTATCATTTGTTTTATTTCTAGTATCGGATACAGTTATCACGCCAATATTCAGGCTAATAAAAGAATTTTTATTTTCGACTGTCATCAATTATCACCGATAGTTATTTAATTTCATTTGCAATTATTTTCAAATCTTCCCAAGCAAGCCGTTTGAGAGAAGGCTGCTTTATTAGTACTCTTGGATGGAATAAGGGGAATATTGGGATATTCATTTTTTTATTATTGAGAGTCTTTCCTCTTGAGTCAATAAAGTTAACTTCACTCTCCATGAGCACGCTTAATGCCAAGTCTCCAAGAGAAATAATATATTTTGGTGCTAGTAATTCTATAATTTTATAAAAAAAAGGTCTGCACTGATCTATCTCATTTGAAGTTGGTCGTCTATCTCCTGGCGTTCGCCAAAAAAATGTGTTTATTATAGTGTTTTCCTTAAGTTCAACATTAATCGCCCCAAGCATCTTAATTAACAACTCCTTGCAATCTTCAGCCAGTATATTGTTGGACTGATCCTCCTCTTCGGAATTTGGAAAGTCATTTACTATCAATATTTCGGGATTCAGACTGCCTTGATGTATGTGAGTATGTTTTGAGTATATTTTCAGGTCTGAGATATCACATTTATCAATATATTCTATCAAACCTTGAACTGTTTTTATATCGTATAGATCATTTTTTTTATGAACTTTGTCATAATCTACGCCAGCGTGCTTCTCTTGCGTAAATTTTTTTTGATTTTTTTTAAGAACGAAATCAATATTCTCATCAGCATACCAATTAAGTAAAACAATTTTTTCTAAATTATTCATAGATCGTGGTTTTTGTTAAGAATTTTTTTTTAATTGTATCTATTAATAGTACAAAAATACAATGATTAATGTTAATAATAGTAAGTTATTAATAGAAAGAGTTAACATCACGAATGCAGGAAGAAAATACAAGAGAGTCTATAGAGGTTGACGTGCTGATAATTGGTGCTGGACCGGCTGGATTAGCAACGGCAATAAAACTGAAAACCGAAGCAAATAAAAATAATCAAGAAATAAATATTGTTGTCCTTGAAAAAGGCTCAGAGGTTGGTGCCCACATACTTTCGGGTGCAGTAATTGATCCAATTGGCCTGGATATGCTTTTGCCAAATTGGAGAGATCTCGACCCTCCAGCTATGAGTGAAGTGATTGATGATAGATTTTATATTCTAGGACCAGCTGGTAGCTTAAGAATACCAAACTTTTTTTTCCCAAGGCTGATGTCCAATCACAATTGTTTTGCGACAAGCCTCTCAAATGTAGTCAAATGGTTAGGGGGTATTGCCCAGTCTCTCGGAATTGAAGTTTATCCTGGATTTCCAGCATCTGAAATAATTTACCAGGGTGATAGAGTTGTAGGAGTCATAACTGGTGACTTTGGTATCTCAAGAAATGGAGAAAAAAAGGACTCCTTTATGCAAGGTATGGAAATCAGAGCTAAATATACAGTATTTGCTGAAGGTGCTCGTGGACACTTAACGAAGAAAGTTATAGAAAAATTTCAACTCGATAAAGAATCAGATTTCCAAAAATATGGTATTGGACTGAAAGAGTTATGGGAAATTCCCGAAGAGAATCATAAACCTGGTCTAGTGCAGCATACCATGGGGTGGCCTCTTGACAATAAAACAGGTGGAGGGTCATTTATGTATCATTTTGGGAAAAATTTAGTTTCAATCGGTTTTGTTGTTCATCTAAATTATAAAAACCCATCTTTGTCTCCATTCGAGGAATTTCAGAGATATAAAACACATCCGCTTATAAAAGATATTTTGAGTGGTGGTAAAAGACTCTCATATGGCGCCAGAGTAATAAGCGAGGGTGGATACCAATCAGTTCCAAAATTAACATTCCCGGGCGGCTTACTTGTTGGATGTGCTGCAGGCTTTGTAAATGTGCCAAGAATTAAAGGATCCCATAATGCAATAGTTAGTGGTGTTTTAGCTGCTAATGCGTTACTGGAGAGCTTTACATCAAAGAAAATATCGGAAGAATTATCAAGCTATCAGGACATGTATAATAAAAGCACCATAGCGAAAGAATTATCAAAGGTAAGGAATATAAAACCGTTATGGTCCAAATTCGGTACTTTGGTTGGTGTAGCTTTGGGTGGTATAGATATGTGGTTAAGAGATCTTGGTATTAATATACCATTTACAATGTCTCACAAAAAGCCAGATCATCTTACATTGCAAAAAAAATCTGCATCAAAGAAAATAGAATATCCAAAGCCGGATGGAGTTTATTCTTTCGATAGGTTGTCTTCGGTTTATTTATCATCAACGAATCATGAAGAGGATCAACCTGTTCATTTGAATGTAGGTGATTTTGGTTTGCAAACCTCTAGTGAATATCACGATTACGGCGGACCATCAGCAAATTACTGTCCTGCTGGTGTATATGAATGGATACTCGAAGGTGAGAGTCCTAAATTTCAGATCAACGCTCAAAATTGTGTACACTGTAAAACTTGTGATATCAAAGACCCAAATCAAAATATAAATTGGCAGGTGCCCGAAGGAGGTGGTGGACCAAATTACTCCAATATGTAATTTTACCACCAATAAAACATGTCACCAGATGTAGTTTTGCAGGCTAATGCTAAAATTAACCTAACCTTGGATATACTTGGAAAACGATCTGATAATTATCATGATATACAGGGTTATGTGGCCTTTCTTGACTTACATGATGAGTTAATAATAAATCCCTCTGAGAAATTATTGGTCAGCTTTGATAACCCTTTTCATGAGAATGTTTCCACAAAATCCAATACTATTCTTAAATTATATAGCTACCTCTGCAATTATTTTCCAAATTTGAGTCAATATAAAGTCCATGTGATGAAAAATATCCCAATCTCTGCTGGTCTAGGTGGAGGCTCATGCGACGCTGCAGCCCTATTGAGATATCTTATTAGTGATCGTAAAATAAATATCGATCAAATTAGCATCGAATCATTAGCAAGGAATGTGGGTGCAGATGTGCCATGCTGTTTACTAAATGAGCCATCTTTCATTTCTGGTATAGGTGAAATTATTCAAAGCGTAAAATTAACTGAGACATACTATTGTCTTCTTGTGAACCCTCAAATACCTATTTCAACATCACAGTTATATGAAAAGATTAACATCAAAGGATCAGAGGACGTGCACACCAAAAATTTCTTACCTAATCCTTCAATGGCTCATATTATTAGTGGGAAGAATGACTTCCAGCAGATAATTATTCGAGATTACCCTATAATCGGAGAGATAATAAACAACCTAACTAAAGCTGAAGGTTGTGTTTTGGCAAGAATGACTGGCAGTGGACCTACATGCTTTGGTTTTTTTTCAAGGCAGGAGGATATGTCAAAATGTAAAAAAAAATTTGAAGAAATGTATCCAAAATTCTGGATTATGGAGACGAAGTTATTAAACTAGCTGTCTCTTGTGTAGGAGAAGTATACTGCCTCTTCTAAAGCGCTTTTCATCTCTGACTTTTCGAAATTTTCTAGACAATTCAGTGCTTTTTCACCGTATTTCTTTGCCTCAGCTAGTGTTTTCTCAAACCCTTTCTTTTTATCAATCAACTCAAGAGCAGATTTAAAGTCATTTGCGTTTTTATTTTTTTTATTTATCAACCTCTCCCAAAGTTTTTTCTCCTCTTTGTTTGATTTTTTATATGAAACAATAATGGGGTAGGTGACTTTTCCTTCAAAAAAATCATCCCCGATATCTTTTCCAATATTATCAATTGTGGAGGTATAATCTAGGGCATCGTCTGATAATTGAAATGCAATACCAAGATATGATCCAAAATCCCTTAAGATCTGAGCAGTTTCTTTACTGGAGTCTGAAATTATTGCGCCTATTTCTGAAGCAGCACTAAATAATTTTGCAGTTTTATAATTTATAATCTGAAAGTACATTTCAGGTGTTATCGTTAAGTGATTGGAGTAAACTAATTGCATTACCTCGCCTTCAGCAATCACTGTAGCTGCATTCGAGAGAACTTCTAGTGCTTTTATTGATTGTGCCTCAACCATCATCTTAAATGCCTCGCCCAGTAAATAATCACCAACAAGCACGCTTGCCTCGTTTCCCCAAAGCATTCTTGCTGCGATCTTACCCCTCCTCATTTCACTGTCATCAACAACATCATCATGAAGTAATGTTGCAGTATGCATAAACTCAACACCCGCAGCCAAGGGAATATAATAATTATTTTTACACTCGCATAATTTACTTGAAGCAATGGTTAGCATCGGCCTTAAGCGTTTACCCCCCGATGAAATAAGATACTGTGATACTTTTGGAATCATATCTGTATTAGATATTGTTCTTTGAATAATTAGATCATTCACAAGCCCCATATCTTTTTTTGTAAGAGATATGAGTTCTTCAATTCCATATTTTTTTTGCAGTGCCATAAATCTGTTTTTTTGTTTACATAAGGTATAAATTATTTTTTGATATAAATAAATAAATTTAGATTGTGTATGTATGTCGAAGATAAAAAAGATTAGTCTTCCCACAAGTGTGGATAAATTTCTCGATGGAAAAATTATAATAGAACAGCTTTTGGATGGTGGTCGATCCAATACGGATACAATACTTCTATCAGCAGCTGTTCCAGTAGGTCCAGGCTATAAAGTTCTTGATGTAGGCGTTGGTAACGGAACGTCATCAATTGCCTTGGGATCGAACTTTAAGGATATAACAATCATTGGAATTGATAATGATCCAATAAACATAGAGCTTGCAACTAGGAATGTTGCATTAAATAAGTTAGAAGGTAGTATCCATATAAAACAAGTCGATATACTAAAAAAAAATTTGTCATTTAATATTGGTAATGAAAAAATTCTAAAATTTGACTCGATATTTATGAACCCTCCTTACTTTGATATAGAAACTGTCAATGAATCAAAATCTCATTATCAAAACATAACCAAATATCATGGTGGATCTAATCTTGATAAGTGGATAAATAACTCTCTTCAATTATTAAAATTGAAAGGTACCATTACCATGATTAATAAAATTGAAAATTTAAACCGTATTATTTGCCTCCTGTCTGGTTTTGGTAGTATTACGATATTACCTTTAATTTCAAATATGAATGGTGAAGTACAACGTTTTATTCTAAGTTTTAGGAAAGGATCTAATGCGAGGACAAGAGTCCTCCGCCAAGTTGTTTTACATCAAGCAAGTGGCGCGTTCTGCGATAGGGTTGAAGACACTTTAAGAGGCAGGGCTCGAATTGATCTAACGCAATCTGATTATTTTTATCAAATCTAGTAAAATACAAAAAAAAATTGTATGGTAATTACAAATCTTTTTATATAGATATAGACGAACTTATTACGAATTATTGACTGAAAAATGCCTAAAAATATTCAAAGCACAAGAGACCCAAAGAATTCATTTCAAGATCTTATCTTAATGCTTCAAGATTTTTGGTCAAGCAATGGCTGTGTGATCTTACAGCCTTATGATATGGAGGTCGGAGCCGGTACGTTCCACCCTGGTACAATACTAAGAGCCCTTGGTGAAGACACTTGGAACGCTGCTTATGTTCAACCATCGCGTAGGCCAACAGATGGCCGATTTGGTGAGAATCCTAATAGACTGCAACATTATTACCAATTTCAGGTTGTTTTGAAGCCGTCACCTGAAAATATACAGGATTTATATCTTAATAGCTTAGAATATATTGGCATTGATAAAAGTAAGCACGATATACGATTTGTTGAGGATGATTGGGAGAGTCCAACTCTCGGTGCGTGGGGTCTCGGTTGGGAAGTGTGGTGTGATGGGATGGAGGTATCTCAATTTACATATTTTCAGCAAGTCTGTGGTTATGACTGTAGACCTGTCACGGGTGAGCTCACCTATGGACTAGAAAGATTAGCGATGTATGTTCAAGGAGTTGATAATGTCTACGAATTAAACTACAACGGGTTATCAGGGGACAATAATATATCCTATGGAGACGTTTTTAAGGAAGCAGAAAGAGAATATTCTGAATATAATTTTAATTACGCGAATGTTGAAATGATAATGAAACATTTCAGTGAAATTGAAATTGAATGTAAAAAGCTTGCAGAGAATAATCTCGCGCTTCCAGCTTATGATCAATGTATAAAGGCATCACATTTATTTAATATACTTGATGCTCGTGGGGCCATATCGGTCACAGAAAGACAGGGGTACATATTAAGAGTGAGAGCTTTAGCAAAGTTATCCGCCGATGCATGGATGGCGACACGAATAAAGTGATTGAGGGTTGTAAAAATTATAATGTCTGATTTTATCTTAGAGCTTTTATCTGAAGAAATCCCATCTCGTATGCAAAAGCAAGCGAGTGAATACCTGCTTAGGGAATTTAGACAACAAACCGAAGGTGCCGGATTAGAAGTTGGTCAAATACAATCTTTTTATTCTACGCGGAGGTTAACCCTTATAGTCACCAATATGAAATCACAGACTGCAGCGATGACAGTTGAAAAGCTTGGTCCTAGAATTGACTCACCAGATAATGCAATAAATGGTTTTTTGAGATCCAATAACATAAAATCAATAGATGATTGTGATATATTGGATGATAAAAAAGGTAAGCGGTATGGGTATATTGAGACAGTTCCTGCAAAAACGGCAATAACAATACTGCCGCCAATAATTGAAGAAATCATACGTAAGTTTTCCTGGCCAAAATCGATGCGTTGGGGCAATGGTAATTCCCGGTGGGTGAGGCCTCTAAGAAATATTATGGCCATCATTTATGAGAACAATACTGTAAATAAATTAAAAATTAATGTTGAAGGTCTATTAGCAAATGACTATACATTCGGGCACCGTTTTCTAAAAAATCAAAAAATCTACATCAAAGGAGTCAGCGATTATTTCGAAGCGCTAACAAATAATCTTGTAATAGCCGATCAAGGGCAGAGAAGAGAATTGATCTTAGAACAAATATCAAAAATTGAAAAAAAATTTGATATCAGTGTAATAAAGGACGAAAAACTATTAGAAGAAGTTTCAGGTCTCGTGGAATGGCCCATAGCACTTTGCGCTGAATTTGACGAGAAATTTCTCAACCTTCCAGATGAAGTACTTCAGACATCAATGAGAAGTCATCAGAAATACTTCTCTGTTGCAGAAAAAAAGACAAAAAATCTTACAAATAAATTTATACTTATCTCAAATATTCAAACATCAGACGAGGGAAACTCTGTTATATTAGGAAATCAGCGTGTTTTATCTGCAAGATTGTACGACGCAAAATATTTTTGGGATAGGGATATAGATCAGCCGCTAATCGATAATTTGCGTTTATTAGATAGTGTAACTTATCATCAGAAATTGGGAAGCTTGGGTTCAAAAGTTGAGAGGATTGAGCTTATTGCGCTAGAGCTTGATCAAACTCTTGCCTTAAATCTAGAAAATATTCCAATAGCTGCAAAATTAATCAAAAATGATCTTTTATCTGAAATGGTTGGTGAATTTCCAGATTTACAGGGTATTATGGGAAGTTATTATGCCGAACGTCAAGGCTATGATGAAGACGTATGTGATGCTATTAAAAATCACTATATGCCAGTAACACCACGGGACGAAACTCCTAAGAAAGCCCTCTCTTTTTGCCTCTCAGTTGCCGATAAAATTGATACTTTAGTTGGTTTTTGGTCGATTGGTGAGACGCCGACAGGATCAAAAGATCCATATGCTCTCAGAAGAGCAGGTAATGGCTTAATTCGGAATATTATTGAAAATAAGCTTGATTTTGATTTTGCACATTTTATTGAAAAAATACTACAAAAATCAGACTTGTTAAAAAAACAACAACATAGCTCAGTTAGGGAAGCGCTTGTTAATTTTATGAACGAAAGATTCCGAAGTTATATTCTTGATAATAAATATGATGTTAGAATTTGCGACGCTATTTCTCGTGATGATGATTTTGTAAATTATTATATGACTCTATCACGCATACAATTATTAAGTCAGTTTATCAAAACAGACAATGGCTTATCTTTGCTTAAAGCACTGAAACGAATCAATAATATTCTAGATCCAAGTTTATCAAACAATACTTTTGGTGAAATTGATAAGAAGATTTTTACAAGTGACGTCGAAAATAATTTATACACAGGTATTGAAAAACTAAGGAAGAAAAAGTCGAAGTCTAATGATATAACAGAGATCAAAAAATACTTGAGTGATGTATCTATCTTAGCAGACCCCATAAATGATTTTTTTGAAAATATTATTGTTAATGACGAGGACAAAAATATACGAACAAACAGATTTTTTCTTTTGAATTCTGTTATTGATCTAACAAGTAATATTTTTGATATAGGTAAAATTGAGTTATAGTTTTTAGTAATATTTTGGAATAGCTATGAATAAATGGGTTTATATATTTAGTAAAGAAAAGACTGACGGAGACTCGAATATGTCTAATTTACTTGGTGGTAAGGGTGCAAACCTAGCTGAGATGTCAAAGCTTGGTTTACCCGTGCCTCCAGGTTTTACAATCACTACAGAAGTATGCAACCAATTCTATGCAAATGAAAAAAAATACCCAGAAGATCTTGCAAGCCAAGTATCTGATGCAATAGTTCAGATTGAAAGGCTTGTAAAAAATAATTTTGGTTCTGATGAAAACCCTCTTCTTGTCTCTGTAAGATCTGGAGCGAGATCATCAATGCCGGGTATGCTTGATACAGTATTAAATCTAGGACTTAATGATAAGACCGTTGAAGGATTGGCAAGAAAAAGTGGTGACGAAAGGTTTGCCTATGATTCGTATAGAAGATTTATCCAGATGTATTCAGATGTTGTGCTAAATATTGAACATCATTATTTCGAGGATATACTCGAGGATTACAAAGCCGACAATAATTATATATTGGATACCGATCTAAATGGTTCAGATTGGAAAAAAATTGTTCAAAATTTCAAAGATGAAGTTAAAGATGTGACAGGTATGGATTTCCCGCAAGATGTCAATGAACAATTATGGGGATCAATATCTGCTGTTTTTTTATCTTGGCAGAACAATCGTGCGGTAACATACCGAAAATTAAATGAAATACCAGACCATTGGGGTACGGCTGTGAATGTACAAGCAATGGTATTTGGAAATTTAGATGATAATAGTGCAACTGGAGTTGCCTTTACCAGGAATCCATCAAATGGAGAAAAAAAGTTTTATGGTGAGTTTTTAATTAATGCACAAGGAGAGGATGTGGTCGCGGGCATCAGGACACCGCAAAATATCACAGAAGAAGCGAGGCTGAATGCAAATTCAGATGATGTGTCACTTGAGAAGTTAATGCCAAATATATATGATAATCTAATTAGCCTCTCAAATAAATTAGAAAGTCATTATCTTGATATGCAAGATATCGAGTTCACTATCCAACAGGGAAAGTTATGGATATTACAGACAAGATCAGGGAAAAGAACATCATACGCCGCGATTAAAATTGCAGTTGACATGCATGAAGAGGGTATTATTTCAAAGGAGATTGCTATTACGAGGGTTGATCCAAATAGTCTTGATCAGTTACTTCACCCAACAATTGACGATACGGCACAGTTTGATGTGGTTGCAAAAGGTTTACCGGCATCACCGGGGGCAGCCTGTGGTAAAATTGTCTTTAATGCTGATGAAGCAGAAAAGGCCTCAAATGATGGTGAAAAAGTTATTCTAACTCGTATTGAGACAAGTCCTGAAGATATCCATGGCATGCACGCAGCGCAGGGTATTCTAACAACACGTGGGGGCATGACAAGTCATGCGGCAGTTGTTGCAAGGGGAATGGGAAGACCCTGTATTTCAGGCGCAGGATCTATAAGAATCGATTACGATAGTGAGTCATTTTATGTTGACCATAAGGTTTTCAGAGCTGGAGACATCATCACAATCGATGGTACAACAGGAAGTATAATTGATGGTGAAGTACAAATGAAAGATCCAGATCTCTCTGGTGATTTCGATAAAATTATGAAATGGGCTGATCAAATACGAAAACTAAAAATTAGAGCTAATGCCGAAACAAAGGCAGACGCAACTGTTGCAAAAAATTTTGGTGCGGAAGGTATTGGTTTATGCAGGACCGAGCACATGTTTTTTGATGAAGGCAGAATAAATGCAGTAAGAGAAATGATACTTGCAAAGGACGAACCATCACGCAGAGTGGCTCTGGGAAAATTGCTACCGATGCAAAAGAATGATTTTGTTGAACTATTTGAAGTTATGGGTGATTTACCTGTAACGATACGTTTATTAGATCCTCCACTGCATGAATTTTTACCTCATGAAGTTAACGATTTTCACGAAGTTGCTGAGTCATTAAATATTTCTATTGATGACTTAAAGCAAAGAGTGGCAGACCTCATTGAAACGAACCCAATGCTGGGCCACAGAGGGTGCAGATTAGCAATAACCTACCCTGAAATACCAGAAATGCAGGCGAAAGCGATATTTGAAGCTAGTGTTGAGATTTATAGCACAAAAAAACAAATTATATGCCCTGAGATAATGGTCCCACTTGTATCGACCAAGCGCGAGCTTGATATAGTAAAGGATGTTATAGACAGGGCAGCAAAAGAAGTAATGGCTAAGTCTGGTATAAATTTAAACTACACTGTAGGAACAATGATTGAATTACCTCGTGCAGCATTAAGATCTGCTGAGATTGCTGAAGCGGCCGATTTTTTCTCTTATGGAACAAATGACTTAACGCAAACAACATTTGGCATCAGTAGAGATGACTCGTCAAAATTCCTTCAGGAATATGTTGAAAAATCTATATTGGAAAAAGATCCTTTTGTATCAATTGACTCCGATGGTGTTGGTGAATTGATTGAACTTTCATCAAAAAGGGGAAGATCAACAAAATCAGACATAAAATTGGGCATATGCGGAGAACATGGCGGTGACCCAAATTCTATTGCATTTTGCGCTCTAAATAAACTAGACTACGTCTCATGCTCACCATACCGAGTTCCAATCGCAAGACTTTCGGCGGCGCAAGCTGAAGTAAAAAAATCCTGATTATAAAATATGTAAACTTAAATCAAGTGATGGTGATGAATGAGTCAGTCTACCTACAGAGATAAAATCCACCCCTGTCTCTGCAATATCACTGATGGTACTCAAATTAATGCCTCCTGAGGCTTCTAAAACTGCTCCATTTTTATTATTTTTGATACATTCTGATATATATTGAGGACTCATGTTATCAAGCAGAATGTAGCGAACATCCAGACGCTGACATTCGAGGAATTGTTCAATAGTATCAACTTCAACTTCAATATCTGTCATATAGGGTTTATTATTTTTAATAATTTCGAGTGCTTTCTCAATTCCACCAGCCGCTTTTATATGATTATCTTTAATTAATATCCCATAATCTAGACCGTATCTATGATTATAACCACCTCCGCATCGAACGGCATACTTCTCAATGGCTCTTAGACCTGGTGTTGTTTTACGAGTGGATAATATTCTTGCTTTTGTGTTTGCAATTGATTTGACGTACTTATTTGTCTCACTCGCTATTCCTGACATATGACCCAGAAGGTTTAAAGCAACTCTTTCAGCTGCGAGTATGGAATGTGAGTATCCGATAACCCGAGCAATCTCAGCCCCATTTTTTACTTCATCGCAGTCACTAAGGTGGTATGTAATGCTTGTATTAGTGTCTATATTTTTAAAAACTAACTCAATGATGTCTAGTCCGGATATGATTCCATCTTGGTTTGAATTTATTGATGCCTCTATCTTTGTTTTTTTATTAGACAGAGATTTGCTGGTTATATCCCCTGAGGAACCGAGATCCTCAGCCAGCGCATTCTCAATAATTTTATTAATTATGTGTTTTGGTATGTCGATATTATCTATCATAAATTTAGATCTTCTTTGGTTATAGAACTCCGAGAATTTAATTTATTATCCTGATATGGATGATCTGTACGATAATGGCTTCCTCGTTGCTCAGTTCTATTCATTGCTGATTTTATAATAAGCAACGAAGTTATCAAGCTATTATTATCATAGCCATGCGTCTGGTATTTAAGATAAATATCGCGAACTGTATCAAATGCTTGCTGTAAACCAACTTGGTCGCGTTCAACGCCAACATATTTAGTCATTGTTTCTCTCAGTACTAGCAAATCATTTTGATCAAGTGGTTTTACTTTTACAATTTTTGGATGATATGACGCTCCTCTAACATATTTGTTAATTTGGTCTTTTATGTCACCTGAAATTATCTCAGCAAACGCAATTGCCTCAAGCAATGAGTTTGATGCAAGCCTATTTGCTCCATGAATACCAGTACACGCATTTTCACCACAAGCATACAGACCCGATATATTTGTTCGTCCACATTTATCAGATTTGATACCGCCCATGTGATAGTGAGCCGCAGGCGATATTGGGATTGGATCATTTTTTGGATTTATTTTATTTTTTTTGCATAATTCATAAACTGTAGGAAAGTCATCAATCATCCTTGAGCCCAAATCTCCTCTACAATCTAAGTAAACCTTTTCACCCTTCTTTTGCTCTGTGAATATCGCTCGAGCCACAATATCCCGAGGCGCAAGCTCCCCCTCTGGATGGGCATCGTTCATAAAATTTTGATACTTTGAATTTATTATTTTGGCACCCTCTCCACGAAGAGCTTCAGTCGCTAATGGAGCTGGGTCTATTCCAATATCAAATGCGGTTGGATGAAACTGAACAAATTCCATGTCTGATAAAACCGCGCCACATCTTGCTGCCATGCCTACGCCATCGCCTAAGGCTTCTTTTGAGTTTGTTGTAACCTTATATAACTGACCAATTCCACCAGTTGCTAGAATAATACACCCTGACTCTATATAAGTCTGTTTTACGGAATTTTGGATCGTCACACCATATATAGCATTGTTTTCTTGATGGAGTTCCACTGCATTTTGACCTTCAATTATCTCAATGTGAGGAGATTTCTCCACAAGCCCTGTCAACACCTCCATGATCTTTTTGCCAGTCATGTCTCCCCTCACGGAGACTATTCTGTTGTGTTCATGAGCGGCTTCTTTTCGTAATATCAGTTCTTGGTTTTCGTCAACATCAAATGGGACCCCGAGCGAGATTAGTTCATTCACGCGATCTGGACCGTTTTTTATAACTAATTCGGCGATTTTTTGATCAACGATACCACCACCTACTTGAACGGTATCATTTAAGTGAGAAGAGATAGAGTCAAATTTACCAACGGCAGCAGCGATCCCTGCCTGCGCCCACTGACTTGAAGTACCTGAGCCAAGATTTTTTGATGTTATGAGGATAACCTTCAATGGTGCAAGTTTTATAGCAGTGAACAGTCCAGCTAGTCCTGCGCCAACTATAACGATTTTGTTATTATGGATTGCCAATACGAATATACCCTATGATATATCTAGCTTAATCATTCTATCGACAGCATGGAAAGCTTTTTTAGCGATCACAGGATCGATTTTCACCTCATTATTCAAGTAGAGTAAATTATCGAGGATTTTTGGTAGTGTAATTTTTTTCATGTGTGGGCACAGATTGCAAGGCCTAATAAATTCTACATCCGGGTTTTCTGCCGAAATGTTATCACTCATAGAGCACTCAGTCACCATCATAACTTTATCTGGCTTATTTTCAGATACCCAATCAATCATCTTTGCGGTAGATCCTGAAAAATCAGCTTCTGAAATCACATTTGGAGGACATTCTGGATGGGCTATTATTTTTAAGTTATCGACAGACTCCCTAGCTTCAATTAAATCTTCGGGTGTAAAGAGTTCGTGTACCTCACAGCTGCCATTATCCCATGTAATGATCTCAATATCAGTCTCTTTTGCAATATTTTGGGCGAGATATTTATCTGGAATAAATATAACCTTTTTTACTCCTAGTGACTCGATAACCCGTTGCGCATTCCCTGATGTACAGCAAATATCTGATTCAGCTTTCACCTCGGCTGAAGTGTTAACATAGGTTACCACCGGCACTCCTGGATATTTTTCTTTTAATCCCACAACATCTTCTGCCGTTATCGACTCTGCAAGTGAGCACCCGGCGTCGAGGTCAGGGGATAAAACTATTTTATTGGGATTTAAAATTTTTGATGTTTCCGCCATAAAGTGTACACCGCATTGTATTATAATATCAGCATCTGTCCGCGCTGCTTCTTTTGATAGAGCAAGGCTATCGCCAACAAAGTCAGCTACACAATGGTATATTTCTGGTGTTTGATAATTATGAACTAAGAGTACAGCATTCCTCTCTTTTTTTAATTCATTTATAGCTTTCACATAGGGCGCGTGGATTGGCCATTCTATCTCGGGGATCACCCTTTTTACCTTTTGATAATAAGGTTTCATTTCCATATCAAGCTGAGGAGTAAATTTTAGATCAGGAAGATTTACTTTTTGACTATTATCTATGCGTTTCATATTTTGATGTTCAATAGTTGATAAAAATAAACTTAGTTAATTCTTATATATATTCTAAACTCAACAAATACAATTGCAGTATAATAATATAAAATAAAATTTTTGTTAATTTAAAAATTAGAACTCAATACAAAATTCTTTAGCCCGAATATAATTTTTTTGGGTGTGAAAATTTTTAATAATAGCCCTGAAGAGTTTTTCTTCTCCAAGTACTCGCCCCGCCTGTTGTAACACTAATTTATTTGGGCTTGCGAAAGGCGCTCTGTGCTGCAGCTCTAGTATTAAATCATTTATATTTATATTTTTTTCTAAAATAAATAATATAATTATAGTTATTGCGATGGATCTTGATACGCCGGCATAGCAATGCACCAAAAAATCACCTTTATTTTTTTTTGTCACAAAATTAATAATTTTTTTAATGTCATTTATTGTGATTATTTTTAAATTTTTTTGTGGCCTAGATATATCATTAAAACAGAGTCGTAATATTTGATCGCTTTTTACGCCCGGAAACAGAGGGAATGTTTTATTGGGCGAATAAACTGAGATTATATTCTCAATATTGTGTTGAGATACTATGGACTGGGCTCTGTCTTGTGGTGCATTAAATATTCTCATTTCATGCACTAATACTTATCAGCTCATCATGCTTTACTTCGTAGCGATTTGATGCAAATTCTCTATTTGTGTAAGCTAAGCAAAAACCGTTTGCATTTGAACCTAAAAAACCGATCTTTTTTTTATCTTGAAATAATTTGCGGCCTTGTGATTTAGGACTTCCAGTATAGGCCAATCTCATGAATTTTTTTTTCGATACTACTCTATTATGATAGACGCGAGAAACAACTTCTTGTCCTGGATAGCATCCTTTTTCATTTGAGATTGAATTCATGTATGAGTCTAATTCATGGGGAAAAACATCTTCGGATTTGAAGTCTTTATTCAATTCAGCAATCGACTCAAATATTCGAATATTATCAAAATTATTCGTGCAATCCCCTGATGAAATTTGTTTTTTTGGCTCAATTCCTCTCAGTCCAATTCTCGCATTACGAGGATCGGATGTATATTTCGTATTATTATCTGACCAAAAGACTGCATATTCATTTTTTATGCTTATATTAATTTTGCTGCGTAATTTATATGAGATAAGATGACTCAACAGACCATTTGCTGATTGTTCATTGACATCTATCAGAACTCGGTCATTGACATCATGAATATAAAATTCAAATAAAATCTTACCTTTGTTGTTTAGAAGAAAAGTATGTATGATTTTCTTTTTCTTTATCTTACTAAGGTCATTTGTAATCAGATTTTGTAAAAAATTTATTGTATCTATGCCTGATACTTCCAAAATTTTCCTGTCATTTAAATATTGCATTTAAAATTTTTATTAATCAATTTATCTATTATAATACTATTTATATTTATATTAGACCAGACTCATGCAAATGCAAAAAAAAATCAATTCATGGTTAATTACACAACTAGATAAAGGAACTCAAACTGATTATCTCGAATTAGATAGTGGTGAGTTTTTATCAAATGAGATTATCATTGAGGTAAAAAATTCAGCTTTGAATTATAAAGATGCACTCGCTATTACCGGAATGGCCCCAATTATAAGAAAATTTCCATTAATTCCTGGTATTGATTTAAGCGGTGTTGTAATTCAGTCAAAAAACAAAAAGTTTGGTGAAGGAGATCGAGTGTTCGCAACTGGATGGGGTCTTGGCGAGCTTCAACATGGTGGGCTATCATCCCACGCATCAACAGATGCCGACATACTTATAAAACTGCCAAATAAATACACGCATTCTTATATAATGGGTCTTGGTACAGCAGGGCTTACTGCAATGCTAGCCGTTTTGGCACTACATGAAAATAGTATAAAACCAGACGCAGGTAAAGTATTGGTAACTGGTAGCTCAGGTGCTGTAGGTGGTATTGCAACCAAGTTACTTTTAAAGCTTGGTTATGAGGTAGTAGCCATGACATCACGCCCTGAATATAACAGAGATTATTTAAAATCTTTTGGTAATATTGAGGTGCTTCATACAGATGATTTTTTAGGAAATCCAAGAATGCTATCAAAAGAAAGATGGGCTTCAGCGATAGATGTGGTAGGCGGCAAGGTTCTTGAAAATATTATTACTGAGACCAATAGATCAGGGGTAGTTTCTGTATGTGGTCAAGTCTTGGGCCTGAACCTTGTTACGAATCTTGCACCATTTATTCTGCGCGGTCTACGGCTAATTGGTATCGACTCTGCCTTTTGTAGTCATGAGAGAAGAAGTAGGGCTTGGGATATGATCTTTGATTTATTAGATGAAAAAGATGTCAACTATCTATCTGAGATAATAGATATTAAGGATGTTTATGAAAGATCCAAGCTAATTGTTAATGGTAAAAATCGAAGAAGAATTATTACAAACAATTCTAATTAATACCCGCAGATCTTAAGGATCCTTGAGGCGCCATCTATTAATTTAATCTCATTAATTTTTTTGATTTGATGCCATTCAGCAGCTACAACATCATCACCAAATTGAGGTCGACCGCTTATGTATGTACATTCATAAAATGATAAAACATAATGTATCTTTATTTTATCATTTGCATCTTTTCTTATGACATTAAGGTTTTCAATTTGATCCCCAACTTTAATGATAATTGACGTCTCTTCGAGTATTTCCCTCGTGAGGGCTTCATGAAGTGTTTCACCAATTTCAATTGCACCACCGGGAAAGCTCCATATATCTTCCAGATTGCTTTTTTTTACTAATAAAACGCTGTTATTATGGATAACTACACCGGCCACTGCGCTGATTGGCCTATCTGGGTACTCCCGTTTGATATTATTTCTGAGCATCACTTGACTCAGTTATTTGTTCAGCTATCTTTTGTGCTGTATAAGCAGACAGCGTCCAGCCAAGATGTCCGTGTCCTGTATTGTAGTAAACATTA
The DNA here is from genome assembly GCA_902633855.1 of uncultured OCS116 cluster bacterium. Taxonomy (GTDB): domain Bacteria; phylum Pseudomonadota; class Alphaproteobacteria; order Rhizobiales; family TMED25; genus TMED25. The sequence goes on along the minus strand of CACPHU010000004.1, from coordinate 12,860 downwards.
TCATTACGTTTACTCCTCTTTACAATTGGCATCATATACGGAGTCATCGGTCGAAGGCCTGCCCACGGAGTTATGTACTCAGTATTTATTCCCGGAAACATTTTTTCGCTCCATCTTATAAGTGGTCTAATTCTACGTTGAATAATATCAGTATTATAGCCATTAAGTTCTGCAGTTCCGGCTACTCTAAGCCTGTCTTCACCGAGCCTACTGGTAACTATCTTACCCCCATCATCTAACATACTTGTCCATGGCGCAACTTCAGGATTATGTATTGTGATACTGTATCCTTTCACAGGATATATAGGCAAATTATCCCCTATTGTTTTTGCCAGTTCACGACTGTTAACGCCGGCACAAACTACTAAAGGAATATCTGGATTTAGAAATCTTACTTCTTTATTGACATGCTTTACATTATATTTCGTCTCTAATACAGATAATAAATTTGTGCAAAACTTATGTATATCACCTGTAAAATCTGTCTTATTGTAAAAGCCGCCCAGTAGTTTTGGCGGAGGAACAAGCGCTGGTTCAATATCTAAACATTCTTTTGGTGATACTTCCCATCTTTCTAGTCCTGCCTTATTATAAATTTTGTTCACTTTCCGAGCGTTATCTAATTCTGATTGGTCAGTATAAATGTGTAGTATACCTTTTTCTACCATATCAAAAGATAAGCTTTCACGAGCAGCAATCTCTTTGTAGAGTTTGTGAGCTGCTAAAGCCCAAATACATGTATCGTATGTATTTTTTTCTGCACTAGGAATAGCTCTAATAAATCTGTATATCCACGTATATTTTTCAATACTAATAGATGGGTTAATTTTCAATGGAGCATCGGCCTTAAACAACCATTTGACTCCTTTCTTAACACTGCGCCAACTATTCCAAGTTTCTGCATTGCTGGCACTCAGTTGTCCACCATTGCCATAGCTAGTCGCCATTGCTGGATGCTTTCTTTTATCGTATATTACAACCTCGTGTCCGGCCCTGGCGAGGTAATATGCAGTTGTTATTCCAGCTATCCCCGCGCCAACTATAGCTACTTTTTTATTCATTTTTAGTCTCTCTCTTAACTCTTTTGACTGGATATTCTCTTTTGATATTGTTTCTTAACATCACTTTGAGGCTCGCTTAATTCTGTCGTTTATTGCCCTACCAATGCCTTGATGGGGGATTGGTGATATAGCAATTTTTTTAATATTCATGCTGTCAAGATCTCTCAAACATGCATATAATCTGTGAGCAAACTTTTGCAAATCTCCAGTGCTTGAAAGATTAATTGTATTGACGTGGTTATTGTTATTTTTTTCTCCAAATGTGATAAAATATTCATCTGCATTCGGTTTTTTTACATTAATTCGAACTCTTGCTTTTGGTGAATAGTGTTTCTCAAGTTGGCCTGGGGATAAAATTTTATGGCCATCATAAGCATCTAACTCTAATTTTGTAATTTTAAATATTTGATCTTTTGTAATAGCCCCTTCTCGAAGAATTTGAATATTCTCTGATCTAACATCAACTATAGTAGACTCTATTCCGTGCGTACATTTATCACCATCAAGTATCATTTCAATATTATCACCAAAGTCATCAAAGACGTGGCTTGCATTTGTAGCACTAACTGTACCAGATAAATTTGCACTTGGAGCTGCAATTGGTTTCTTGTATTTTTTTAAGATTTCTAGCGCAACTGGATGTGAAGGCACTCTGAGTGCCACAGTTTGTAAATTTGAGGTAGCAATTGAAGATATTCGGCTTCCAATTGATTTATTCACAAGTAAAGTGAGGGGTCCGGGCCAGAATTTCTGGGCAAGATTTTCCGCTTGATAATCAAAAATCCCATAATTTTTTGCTTGTTCTAGACTTGCGACATGAATAATCAGTGGATTATGAAAAGGCCTTTTCTTTATTTCATAAATTTTAGATACTGCTTCATCACTGATTGCAGACGCACCAAGGCCGTACACGGTCTCTGTTGGAAATGCAACTAGGCCATTTTTCTCTAATATTTTTGCAGCTTTCTCAATATTTTTGCTGCTGGGCATATAAATGGTTTTTTTCATTTTTTTATTAACTCAAACAAAATATTTATATATAATTTCATACTATTAAGTCAAAGTCATTCAGCAATATTACATCAAAGGCACTAAGGAGATTATGAGTAAAAAAATAGACTACAATAAGATACAAGATTTAGATTTTGAGGAGGCTATGGACCAGTTAAACGAGATAATTCAAGGTCTTGAGACGGGCGAAGTAAAGCTATCAGAGTCTGTAGATAAATTTGAATTAGGGTCAGAGCTCGCAAAGCATTGTAAAAAATTACTAGATAATGCGGAGACAAGAATAAATGCGATAAAGATTGATGGTGTAGGGGATATTATTGCAGAGCAAAAGATAGATAATTCTGATGAAAGTGACATTTAATGGCACCCTATGCTCTTTTAGATGAAATAAATGTTCCTTCTGATTTAAGAAATTTGAAAGAAAATGATCTTCCTCTTTTAGCTAGAGAACTTCGGGAAGAGTTAATAAGTATTGTATCAAAGACTGGTGGTCATCTCGGCGCCGGGCTTGGGGTTATTGAACTTACAATCGCATTGCATTATATTTTTGAAACCCCAGATGACCGTATTATATGGGATGTAGGGCACCAATCATATCCACATAAAATTTTAACTGGACGTAGAAAACTTATGAAGACGCTCAGGAAGGGTGGGGGTATATCTGGATTTACAAAAAGATCTGAAAGTATTTACGACCCATTTGGGGCAGCCCATTCATCTACCTCAATATCATCAGGTCTGGGTATGAGTGTTGCAAGGGATATTGAAAGAAAACATTATAATATCATTTCAGTAATTGGTGATGGAGCAATGAGTGCTGGTATGGCCTACGAGGCAATGAATAATGCAGGTGTTATGAAGAATAAGCTCATTGTTATACTAAATGATAATGATATGTCTATTGCGCCACCTGTCGGTGCCATGAGCGCATATTTAGCTAAGCTAATTTCAGGGGGTATTTATCGTGGCTTTCGTAATTTTATAAAAAAAATCATGAGATATTTACCGCCGCCAGTTCGTCGCGGTTTGGTTCGTTTTGAAGAGTATGGGAGAGGTTTTTTTACAGGTGGAACATTATTTGAAGAAATGGGTTTTTATTATGTCGGTCCCATTGATGGTCATAATTTCAATCATTTATTGCCAATATTGAAAAATGTTAAATCAAATAATGATGGGCCAACTTTAATTCATGTAGTGACAAAAAAAGGTAAGGGCTATGCGCCTGCGGAGACATCAGAAGATAAATTTCATGGAGTATCAAAGTTTAATATAAATACAGGAAAACAGGAGCCAAAAAGTACGAACTTACCAGCATATACAAAGGTATTTTCTGATCAACTAATCGAAGAAGCAAAAAGTGATGAGAAAATTATTGCTATAACCGCTGCAATGCCTTCAGGTACAGGACTAGATGCCTTTCAGAAACAATACCCCGATAGATATTTTGATGTTGGTATAGCAGAACAGCACGCGGTGACTTTTGCTGCCGGACTTGCGGTAGACGAGTTTAAACCATTTTGTGCAATTTATTCCACCTTTCTTCAAAGGGCCTATGATCAAGTAATACATGATGTTGGAATTCAAAATCTTCCTGTTAGGTTTGCGATTGATAGGGCAGGATTAGTCGGGGATGATGGCGCAACCCATGCTGGTTCGTTTGATATAATGTATTTATCAGCAATCCCAAACTTTACTGTAATGGCACCATCAGATGAACTCGAATTAGCCCGAATGGTAAAAACATCTGCAAAGCACAATTCTGGACCAATTGCATTCAGATACCCAAGGGGTAGTGTTACAGGAATTGATTTTCCCAATATAATTAAGCCAATTAAATTGGGCCAAGCACGTTTAATATCCAAAGGCGAAGATGTCTTAATAATTTCATATGGAACAATTCTGAAAGAGTGTTTAATTGCAAGAGATTTACTTCAAGGTGATAATATAATCCCGACTCTTATTGACGCGCGTTTTGCAAAACCACTTGATAGGGAAATGCTCACAAGTCAAATTCTATCTCATAAGTATGTTTTAACAGTAGAAGAAGGATCCGTTGGTGGATTCTCTGCTCAGGTAACTAAAATGATACAAGATGAGGGTCTCTTTAGAAATATATTAGATTATAAAAATATACTCTTACCAGATATTTTCATTGATCATGACTCGCAGGCTAATCAAATTATTGCGTCAGGTCTTGATGCAAAAAATATACATAAAACAATAATTGAAATGCTCAATGTCCAATAGCCAAAATTACAAAAGACTTGATGTTTGGCTGGTTGATAATAAATATTTTAGCTCAAGAAATGTTGCCTCGAACGCAATTTTTCTTGGTTCAGTTTCAGTTAACGGAGAAGTTGTTCAAAAAAGTAGTACCAAGATAACACAATTTGATATGGTTACAATCGATAACCGCGAAAAGCATTATGTCTCGAGAGCTGCAAATAAATTAAAATATTTAGTAACGAAAACTAAAATTGATATTGAAAGAAAAACTTGTATTGACCTTGGTGCATCAACGGGGGGCTTTACGCAAATACTTCTCGAATTCGGTGCTTCAAAAATCTATGCAATTGATGTTGGTCACGAGCAAATGGCTAATCAGCTCAGAAAAGATCAACGAGTGATCAATATGGATAGAACCGATGCAAGAGACATAGGCACTGATATTATTCAGCAATCAAGTATAATTACAGCTGACCTGAGTTTCATTAGTCTTCGCAAAGTTCTTGGCCAGATCGTTAATTTATCTAATATTGGTACGACTTTTTGCGTATTATTCAAACCACAATTTGAAGTCGGACAGAAGGAAATTACTAAAAACGGAATTGTAAAAAATACAGAAATAGTATGGAGTACGCTCCAAAGTTTTAAACATTGGCTTGAGAACATAAATATTGGAAATATAAAAATATTCAAGTCACCAGTTTTGGGGAAAGAGGGAAATCAGGAGTGGTTGGTGTATGGTGAGAGGATATAAAAAGATTATCCAATTTGACCCCTATTTCTAATAAAGTTATCAGCCAGTGTTAAAGCAAGCATAGCCTCGCCAATAGGTACAGCCCTTATCCCAACACATGGATCATGCCTGCCTCGAGTTGAAATTTCAGTCTCTTTTTCGTTAATGTCTATCGTTTTTACCGGTTTTAAAATTGACGATGTTGGCTTGACAGCAAATCTTACAATTATATCTTGTCCGGTCGAAATTCCACCCAAAATTCCGCCGGCGTTATTAGACAAAAATTCAACATTACCATCATTAATCACAATTTGATCGGCATTTTGACTGCCTGTCATGCTCGCAGTTTTGAAGCCTGCTCCAATCTCTACTGCCTTTACTGCGTTTATCGACATCATTCCTGAGGCAATTTCTTGGTCTAGTTTTCCGTAGATTGGCTCTCCCAGACCACTCGGTACATTTTCTGCGATAACTTCGATGATAGCACCGGTCGAGTCACCATCTTTTCTGATTTTTTGAAGGTACTCCTCCCAAGTATCAATAATTTCAGGATCAGGGCAAAAAAATGGATTTTTGTTAATCAAGTCCCAATCCCAATTATTTCTATTTATTTCATGAGGTCCCATCTGCACTAAAGCTGCCCTTATTCTTATGTCTGGAATTATCTTACGTGCAATAGCTCCACCCGCAACACGCATTGCCGTTTCTCGAGCTGAAGATCTTCCTCCACCTCTGTAATCTCTTAATCCATATTTTTTTATATATGTAAAATCTGCATGCCCCGGTCTGAATTTATCATTAATCTCGCCGTAATCACGAGATCTTTGGTCTTTATTTTTTATCAGAAGAGATATAGGGGTTCCTGTTGTGAGATGGTTCCCAGAGTTACTTTTGATGGTGCCTGATAAGATTTCAATTTTATCATCCTCTTTTCTTTGGGTAGTGTATTTTGATTGCCCAGGTTTTCTTTTATCAAGGTAGGATTGTATTTCATCTATTGATAGTTCTATATTTGGCGGACAACCATCTAAAACGCATCCAATAGCTTCGCCGTGGCTTTCGCCCCATGTGGTTAACCTAAGCATTTTACCAAAAGTATTATGAGACATATTTCATCCTATTCTACAGTGATATCGGGCGCGTCTTCATTTTTCATTCCAACTATATTATAACCAGAATCAACGTGAAGGATTTCTCCCGTGACTGATTTACTCAGATCCGAAAGTAAATAAATTGCTGCATTACCAACATCATCAATATCAACAGTACGCCTAAGAGGGGAATTATATTCATTCCATTTGAGTATGTAACGAAAATCCCCAATACCAGAGGCAGCTAGGGTCTTAATTGGGCCAGCAGATATTGCGTTAACTCGAGTCCCGTTGATACCAAGATCAACACTCAAGTATTTCACAGAAGCTTCCAACGCAGCTTTTGCAACACCCATAACGTTATAGTGGGGCATTACTCTCTCTGCACCAGAGTATGTCAAGGTTAAAAGAGATGATTGATCTTTAAGTATTTTTTGTGCGTGTTTTGCAACAGATGTGAATGAGTAGCACGATATATGCATTGTTTGTAAAAAATTATCTTTTGAGGTTTCGATATATTTGCCCGTTAACTCGTTTTTATCTGAGTAGGCAATAGCATGCACTATAAAATCAATCTGACCCCAAACCTTTTCTATCTCATTTATAAGATTGATGATAGATGCTTCGTCTGATACATCACATTCTATTGTTATATTAGAGTTTAGCTCTCTAGCAAGTGGTATAATTCTTTTTTTAATTGCCTCGCCTTGATAACTAAAAGCAAGCTCTGCTCCAGCATCGCTTAGTGCTTTGGCAATTCCCCAAGCAATTGATCTGTTATTGGCAACACCCATAACAAGACCCCTTTTTCCATGCATGAATTTTTGATAAACTTTATTATTCATCTTTTGATTTAGCACCTAAATAGTATTAAAATATAATATTATATTAAAACTATCATTACAACCACATGATGAGATTACATTATGAATAATTACCAAGGATTTAATAAAATAGAATTAAGCGCTTCAGATCCAATCGATTTATTCAGTAAATGGTTTGAAGAAGCAAAATTAAAGGAGATTAACGATCCAGATGCGATGGCACTCGCAACTGTAGATCGGAATAACGCCCCAAACATTCGCATGGTTCTTGTAAAAAAAATTGATCATGGGCTTGTTTTTTTTACAAATAAAGACAGCCAAAAAGGATCAGAAATAGCACTTAATAATAATGCAGCCTTGTGCTTTCACTGGAAAAGCATAAGGAAACAAGTACGGTTTAGAGGGTCTGTAAGCATGATAAAAGAGGAAGAGTCAGATGAATATTTTCATACCCGTCCTCGTGGAAGCAGGATTGGTGCAATTGTGAGCAAGCAGTCATCTGCATTAAAAAGCCAGCAACAATTTGCAGATGAATATAAAAGTTTTGAAGAGTCTATGCAAGGAAAGGAAATAATAAGGCCAGACTATTGGGTTGGGTACAGACTAGAGCCAGTAGAGGTTGAATTTTGGTTGAATTCGGAGTTTCGACTTCATCAAAGGATGAGATTTTCTAAAATAAATAAAAACTGGGAGAGGGAGTTTTTGTACCCTTGATATCTCTAAGTGGTATTTAATGAATATTTATCGATTTTTCGGGATATAATTTTTTTTACGATGCCCTCCGCTTGAAGTTCTGCAAGGCTAGACTCCACTGTACAAAATGCATAATTTCTCAAATTAGGGCTAAGCTTTGAATAAATTATTGCCGTGATCTGACTTGCGTCCATATCATTCGACTCAAGTAGTTTTAATATTTCACTAGTTCGCTTATTTCTATGTTCAATGAGAGTTAAGCATCTTTTTCGACCATCAATTATTATGTTTCCATGTCCCGGTAATAACTTCTCTTGGCAAATATCTTTTATTTTTTTTAAGCTTTCGATATATTGACCCATATTTCCATCAGGCAGCCGTATCATTGTCGTTGACCAACCCATTATGTGATCGCCGGAGAATAGAGCAATTCCTGGGATACGATAGCAATAATGATCTGATGCGTGACCTGGTGTAAATATTGAGTCAATTTCAAACTCAGATGATATTATTGGCCCATCAAAAACAACAAGCCGATCCTTTGATATTGTGAGGGCATCTTGCATTTTACTTCTTTGCATTTTGCCAACATATATCGGGGCATTCTGAGAAGATGCGAGTTCATCCATAATACCTATGTGATCTCCATGATGATGAGTTGCAATTAAACATTTGACTTTTCGTCCATCAATGTAATCAATAACATTGGAAAGATGTTTCTTCGAATTTGGTCCTGGATCAATAACAATTAGTTCTTTCTCGCCAAGAATGTATGTATTTGTTCCCTTAAAGGTCGAGGGACCCTTGTTATCAGCTGTTATTGTTTTTATATATGTTAACATGTGTTTTTTTAATTTATTTTTTAGATAGTATATTATACTAATGTATTTTACATTCACATTATACGATCAAATATATATGTTATTGTTTGAATAGAAAAAGTATTGGGGCGTAGCCAAGCGGTAAGGCATCGGGTTTTGATCCCGTGATCGCAGGTTCGAATCCTGCCGCCCCAGCCACATTATAAGATTATAAGCTGTACATTAGCCAAGTATATAAAAAGAATAAATTTAAAATTTAAAATTATGTATTTCTATTATACTGATTAACTATAGTGATAAGTTTATGAAACTCTTTTTGATACTCGGTAACCAATTATTTTCAAAAAATTATATCGAAGAATATAAAAATACTCATACATTCTTCATGGCTGAAGATTATAGTCTGTGTAAACACATGAAGCCTTCGAAGAGTAAAATACTCTTATTTTTATCTTCTATGAGATCTTACGCAGATGATCTCAAAAGGAATGATTTTCAGGTCGACTATAGAGATGCTGAACATCCACAATTTAAAGATGATTATGTAACTAAATTAGATGCAAGTCTAAATGATAGGCAAATCACTTGTGTAACAATGTTTGAGATAGAAGATAAATTTTTTGAGGAAATAATTGTAGATTTTTTTAAGAAAAAAAATATCGATTATCATTTTTTAAAGTCACCCATGTTTATAAATTCAAGGGAGGAATTTAGTGAATTCCTGAGAAACAGCAAACCTCAGATGGCCACTTTTTATCGAAAAACCAGATTAGCGCAAGACATATTAATCGAGGGTAATGGTAAGCCTGTTGGTGGAAAATGGAGTTTTGACGCAGAGAATAGAAAAAAGATTCCAAATGAAGTACAAATACCTCAATATCCAACTTTTTCAATAACAAGCCACACTGCTAAAGTCATGGAGATTATTGAGAGGGAGTTTTCGGATCACCATGGTACGATGGATAAGTTTAATTTTGCAACAAATCATGATCAGGTCTCAGACCTCCTTGATTTTTTTTTAGAGTCAAAATTAGATAATTTTGGTGATTATGAAGATGCAGTAACACAAAGAGATAATATATTGTTTCATAGTACCCTGAGTCCCTACCTCAATCTGGGGTTGATTACACCTCATCAAATTATCGAGCGAACAATTAATCATTGCAAAGAAAATGATGTTAAACTCAATTCGCTTGAGGGCTTTATCAGACAGGTAATTGGGTGGAGAGAATTTATGCGGGGCATATATCAAAACTTCAGTGAGAGGATGGATAAATCAAATTTTTTTAATCATAAAAGAAATATGAATGATAGCTGGTACAAGGGTGAAACAGGCTTACCGCCACTTGATCATGCAATCAATAATGCTCTAAATTATGGATGGTCACATCATATTGAAAGACTCATGATACTCTCTAATTTAATGAATCTATGTGAGATAAAACCCGGCGATGTGTATCGATGGTTTATGGAAATGTTTGTAGACTCTTCAGATTGGGTAATGACTCCAAATGTGTATGGTATGGGTTTATTTAGTGACGGTGGCATATTTGCCACAAAGCCATATTTGTGTGGTTCGAATTATATTCTAAAAATGATGGATTTTAAACGGGGTGAGTGGTGTGAAGTTATGGATGGTTTATACTGGAGATTCATAAACAAGAATAGAGATTTTTTTCTGACAAATCCGAGACTTTCTCTCATGGTTTCTTCCTTTGATAAGATGGACTCAATCAGAAAAGAGAGGATAGTGGGAATGGCAGAAAATTTCATTTTTGAGCATACCCATGAAGACTGATAAGTATTTAACATTCTTGGGCATAATACCCTTTCTTTTCCTGTTAATACTATCGTTTTATCATTTTGAAACAATAGGTTATATATCAAAACTTTTTTACGCATACTCCGCAGTCATCATTTCGTTTATTGCGGGAACCCATTGGGGCATTTGTTTGCACTCGAAAGATGGAAATAAAAGAATTCTCCTGGAGAGCAATTTGATTACACTTATTGCTTGGTTCAGTCTATTCTATCTAGGTTTGATAACTGAATTAATTATGATTGGGTGCTTTTTGTACCTGTTGTACGTGGAGCACAGACTAAAAAGGAATGGCTTTGTTGGTACGGTGTATTACAGTCAGCGACTGCATGCAACTTTTGCTGTCACCCTCATTCAAATACTGTTTTACATAAATCGAAATTTTATTTTCATTTAATCATGATTTAGGGAAGAACAGTCCCATGGATGGTATTTTTCAATTTGAGCCGCTAGGCTTATAAGCGTTGACTCATCTCCAATTTTTGCAGCAAAATGCATTCCTGCAGGCGTTCCATCATCAAAAACTTGCATTGGAATTGACATAGCTGGACCTCCAGTTTGATTGAATATTGCTGTATGAGGAGCAATTTCACGAAATAATAGATTAAGGTGTCGGTTTACATCTGTATGATCTGTATGTACTGTGCCCAATGGAAGCTCTTTAATATTAACTGTTGGAGAGAGTATCAAATCATACTTTTCAAAGTAATTTGCCATAATACGTCCTATTTTGTGCATATTATTAATTGCTCTCAAATAATCGACTGCTGTATATTTTCGACCTTCATTCATCCATGCCCAATTTAGCGGCTCGAGGTCACTTTCTTTGAGATTAATACCAAGCATCTTTGCTCTATTTTCAAGATTATTTAAAAGATTTATTGCAGGTATAATTTTCCAAGCCTCGAGTATTGATTGAGCGGATAAATCAATATTAATTTCTTCAACATGGTGACCAAGAGTCTCGCATAACTGCGCTGAATTTTTTGTTAATTGAATTATATCTGAGTTTAGTCTATTTCCTTCAAAATCGTGGGTCATGAACCCTATTTTTAAATTTTTCGGCTCAATTTGAACAGAATCAAGAAATTTTCCATTTTGCTTTGGGCTTACGTATGGTTCGCCAGGCATCAACTCACTGGATATATCAAGTAGGGCTGCACTATCTCGGACAGACTTGGATAGACAGTGACTGATTGCCATGCCACCAAGGGCCTCGCCAAGATCTGGTCCACTTGATACTCTTCCACGCGATGGCTTTAATCCAAAAAGACCGCAAAGGGCAGCAGGGACTCTGATACTTCCACCTCCATCTGTGGCATGAGCGAGAGGAACATATCCTTGACGAATTGAAGCTGCAGAACCCCCCGATGAACCACCAGGAGAGTTTGATTTTTTTAGAGGATTCTTTGTAGGACCAAAAATTTTCGGCTCTGTAGTCAGTGAGAGTGCCAACTCTGGGGTTTTTGTAAGGCCTAGTATAATCAATCCTGCTTTTTTATAGAGTTTGATTAAGTAGCTATCATTTTTTGCAATATTATTTTCAAATAGTTTGCTTGATAATGTTGTTGGTAAGCCCTTACATGACACATTTAAGTCTTTTAACAAGAATGGTACGCCGTGAAAAATATTTTCTGGCTGAGATTTTTCTATTGCTTTGATGGCATGATCATATGCTTTTGTTGTAATTGCGGATATATCCTCATCGTAAGTTTCAATGATACTTATTGCAGTATCTAAAACCTCTCTCACGTTAACCTCTTTTTCTCTTATGAGTTTTGCGATGCCAAGGCCGTCATAGGATGAGTATTCAGATTTTTTCATGTGTTTCACCTATTCTAGGGTAAACCCTTCATACGAATTATTCACTATCTTTTCACATTTTTCGATATATACCGGTAATCCACCAACAAACGGATAGAAAACTCTTTTTTTACCAGTGACATTTGAGCCTAGATACCACGAGTCACAATAATAACGAAGTGTATCACGAGCGCATTTATCGTTATATTTCCCCCATTCAATTTCAGCATCTCTATTCGCTTCGATGGAATGATAAGACTTTTTCTTAATATATCTTATACAATCTGCTATCCAGTCAACATGTTGCTCTATTGTGGGTACCATATTTGTCAGGACCGATGGACTACCAGGGCCAGTAATAGTAAAGAAGTTTGGGAAACCGTTAGTAGCAAGACCAAGATATGTTTCCGGCCCATTTATCCATTTATCTTTCAAGGCTATATTATTTTTACCGATTATTTTGATATTATTCAAAGCGCCAGTCATTGCGTCAAATCCAGTTGCTAATATTATCATATCTAAGTCTACCTCTCCTATGCCTTCGATATCAATACCCTGTCTACGGATCAAATTAATTGGGTTTTTTTTTAAATTAATAAGCTCGACATTTCCTCGATTAAATGTATCGAAGTAATTTGACTCAATAACAAGTCTCTTACATCCTACGATTGATCTTGGTTTAAGTGCCTCAGATATTTTTTTATTTTTAACAATTTCATCTATTTTATCCTCAATATATTTTGTTGCTGTTTTATTTGCATCGAGATTATGTGTTATG
>CACPHU010000003.1 GCA_902633855.1 uncultured OCS116 cluster bacterium | reverse complement strand
TAAATGTAGGAATAATCGGCACCGGGTGGTGCGGGGGTATCAGGGCTGAAGCATCGGCAAAAAATGGCTTAGTTGATCAGCTCCACATTTGTGAAATAAGAGAAGACAGATTGAAAGAGGTAGCCGATCTTACAAACCCGACTAGCGCAACCCTTGATTATAAAGACTTGTTAAAAAATGACGATATTCACGCAATAATGATATCAACAACTCCAGAGAGCACACACTATCCAATCGCGAAAGAGACACTCGAGGCCGGTAAGCATCTATTACTCGAAAAACCAATCTCTAGGACACTCACTGAAGCAGACGAGCTAATAGGTCTTGCGGAAAAAAATAAGGTTCAATTTACTATTGGTTATTCTCAAAGATTTAGATCTAAATATGCTTATGTTCGCGAAAAATTTATAGATGGAACACTTGGAGAGCCTGTGAGTGTATTGATATCAAGAAATATTACAACGCAACTTTCCAAGAGAATAACAGGAAGAACAAGATTATCTCCGGCAGCAATGGAAGCTACACATGACCTTGATTACGCACTTTGGTGTCTTGCCCCAAGAAAACCTGTGAGAGTCTACTCGCAACAAGTAGAAAAAGTTCTTATAAAAAATTCAAACTCCGCAGATTGTCAGTTCATAATGGTAACGCTCGATGATGGGACAGTTGTTACAGTTGGTGCTGGATGGGTATTACCACCAAGTTATCCCAATTACTCATCAACAAAAATGGAATTTATTGGGTCAAAGGGCGCGATTATTCTTGATGATACACACAATGATGTGACAATAATGACCGGTGAAAGAGGAATTGAGTACCCAATGTCATCAATGCCAGGTGAACCAGTCGGTCACGTGAACGCCGGTCCTATGGCTGAGGAAACAAATAATTTTATCGACGCGATCCTTTTCAATAAGCCTGTAATAGTGAAGCCCAGGGAAGCAAGGGTTGTTATGGAATTATATCAGGCTGCGGACCTTTCTGCTGAAAGAGGTGAGCCAATTAATCTGCCCATCAATATAGACCCACTTGAAGAAGGGCTAGCTTAATGAAAGATATTGGATTAGCAGTTATTGGTTGTGGTACAATTGGTAGAATTAGAGCTGAATTAGCCCGCGACTATCCTGGCATTAAATGGCTTGGATTATGTGACATCCGCAAAGAAGTGGCAGAAAAATTAGCATCCGATTGCAATGCTGATTTCTACACAACAGATTTTAACGAACTTTTGAGTAGGAGCGAAGTTAATGCTGTTATTATTGCAACAGAAGAGAATGCGCATGTTGAGCCTACTCTGAAGGCCGTAGAGATGGGACATTCATTATTTATTGAAAAACCACTGGCCACGAACCCACTAGACTCGAGAAAAATTATTGATGCAATTGAGAGTAATAATATAGATACCGTCATGGGTTACACGAATAGATTTAGACGCAGATTTCTTGCAGTCAAGGAGAGGCTTACCACAGGTCAAATCGGTCACGTTCATTCAGTCGTCACAAGGGCTTTCATGAATAAAATGGTCCCAATTGCAACAATAAATAAAACAAATGATCGTCAGAATCTAACTCCGATGGTTGTCTCAGGTACGCATAGCCTCGACATGTCAATGTGGTTGATGGAGGGAAAAAATCCTGTCAGTGTTTACGCTAAATCAGTTGATGGTGTACTCAATCAATGGGGTACGAAAGACTCCACCTTTGGCATATTCACAATGGATGATGGGACTATTTGGAGTATGAATATTTCTTGGGCCTTACCAGAAGTTTGGCCAGGATCAGTTTATGGCTTAGAAATAGGTATTGTTGGGACCGAGGGCGTTATTGACATTGAGGATACTCACCGTGATCTAGTTTTAGCGTCGAATATTGCACAAGGAGCAGGATACACATCGAGAGAATATTCCCCACCACAGGGTAGGCACGTTGATTTTTTAACAAGTTATCCAGCTGGTGATATTCAAGGTGGACAATTCTGGGGTCCAATGCGAGAAGAAACCAATACCTGGTATACTCGCCTGTGTACAGGCCAAGACACTCCCCACGCTACTGCTCAAGATGGGCACAGAAATCTACTTATGACTATGGCTATGGATTTATCTGCAAAAGAAGAAAAGGAAATTGTCTTACCTGACAGAATGGACGATATATTCTAGTTAATATTTTTTTATAATATTTTTCTAATATGATCTGGAAACTTTTCGATTACATTAAGGCCGGCATCTAAACATTTTAATTTCATTTCGTCACGAAGTATTTTATCTAATTTCATAATCTTTGTCCCATTCATTTTCAAATATTTCATACATTTTGCATCCTCATCGATTGCGAGCTGTCTTTGGTAAGCAGTTGTTCTCTTTGTAAGGGTAATAAGGTTATCTTGGAATAGCTTATCCCAACTGTAATATTTCTTCTTATTGCATAGTAAAATTGAGGTTCCATACAGATGAGACGACAAGGTAATATATTTATGATATTCCTCAATACCGTAATTGATAATATTTGTGAGTGGATTTTCTTGTGTATCTATTTCATTTTGGATGATTGCATTCTTTAGATTCTTAACATCAACAAATTTAGTTGTGAAGCCAAGCGACTCGAATGCCATTTTATGCATGCTATTTTTGGCAATTCGTATTGTCATATTTTTGCAATCATCCATGGACTTAATATTTTTTTTATTTGATGATAAGTGGCGAATCCCATTATCCCACCATCCAATTACTTTATAGCCTGTATTGAGTTCAACTTTGTTTGATAAGTATTCGCCTATTTCTCCATCAAGCAAATTGTAGACCATTTCTCTGCTTGATATTTGAAATGGTATTTCAAATATATTCAGCTCTTTTACTCTCTCTGTAAGATAGCTTGAAAAAAAATAGCAACAATCTATTTGACCATCTTCAACAAGGTTAAGCAGGTCAATGGCATTGTAGCCTAAATCTCCTACATCTGAGACAAATTTGAAATCAATATCATCACCGTAGAGCATTTTAAACTCATTTCTTAGAAAATGAATACTCTGTGCTTGAACGGACTTTTCAGGATGATATCCAGCCCAATATATACTATTCTTCGCCAATCTACTTCACCGCATATTAATCACTTATAAGTTTTTCATACTCGTTGAATAGCAATGAAAAATCTATATCTGCAAGACCGCCGGATATTGCATTTTGTAATATTGACGTGGTCAGCTCCCCATAGGGGCAGCCAATTTGATTATCATTCAGTAAGTCGGTAACCATACTTAAATCCTTATGGAGGTTAGAAACACGCGATCTAGCGTCCCATTTTTCTGATAATATATGGTTTGGGAATCTTGACTGTGATATATAGCTTCTTGCATTACCTGAATTAAACACATCAATAACTATCTTAGGATCAATACCAAGTTTTTTCGCACTAATTACTCCCTCAACAGTTGCTAGAAATATTGTATGTGTAACCATATTATGTATGAGCTTAAGTGCATGCCCTGATCCAATGCTGCCCACATGAATTAGTCTGTTAGTAAAAGTATCTAATACGGGAGTTACTGAGTCCATGATACTTTTGTCGCCGCCCATCATTAATGTGAGGGTTCCATTTTCTGCACCCTGAGCTCCTCCGGTCATTCCACAATCAATATAATTTATTTTCTGCACACTCAATTCGTTTGATAATTTTTTTGTCTCATCAGGGTTTGACGTTGTTAGGTCAACTATAATTGTGTTTTCATTGATATGATCAATCCAGTTTGAGCCAAAAAGAAAGTCTTTAATTTGTGTTGTGCTGGGCACAACAAAAATAAGTACATTAGATGATTTCAAACCCTTTTTTGCATCATTAATGATAAGATTTTCGCTTCTTTTAAATTTACTGAGAAGACTTTCATTAATCTCAAAAATAGAATTTAGATAACCAGCATTTTGTATATTTTTCGCAATTCCAAGTCCCATTTGACCGATGCCAACAACAGAAACAAATGGCGTAATATTTTTCATTTTGTTACTTTATCCCCTGATGAGAGATGCTGAACAGTTTCCCCTGTCTCTGTAAAGGTTCTAGTTACATTTGTTTCGCCGTATATCCAAAATATTGTGAGGGGTTCATCTCCAATATTGTTAAACCTATGTGGTACATTTGCTGGTATAAAAGAGTTATCCATTGCTGTTAATTCAGTCTTAATTCCTCCACATTCAACTTCTGCATTACCGGAAATTATTAATACTTGTTCACAGCAATTATGGCTGTGCATTGGCGCCGCTCTTCCCGTTGGAAAGGTTGTAAATCCAGACGTAAATATTGTACCCTCGGCATTATCCTTACCATAGAGTAGAGCGGTAGATACGCCATCACCTCTATCGAAGTTTGGCCTATCCTCATATTTTATAATAGTGGCTGTCATAATTTTCTCCCATTTTATATTTAATTACTTTCAACAAAAACAATATCAACATCCCCTGAACCATTTCTTCTATTCGATGCAGCATTTTTATACTCTTCTGACTCAAAACAATTTATAGCACTTTGTTTATCTGGAAATTCAGCAATGACAAACCTTGTAAAATGATCGGTGCCCTCCATAATATGGTAATCACCACCTCGTGTTAAAAAACGACCGCCATAGCTCTCAACTATATCTCCAGCCTTACTTGCATATTTTTGATATGACTCATTATTAATTATTTTTGCCCTTGCTATCCAATATGTGACCATTTATTTTATTCCCAATAATTCAAAATTAGAATATCATTATATTGCTCAATAATAAAATGCTATCAAACATAATATTGCATTATTATCATTTTTTAAGGGTTTAATTATGAAAGAAAATTTGAAGCGTATTAGTGAAGATCAGTTATTCAATTTTATAAATACCGCATTAATTACAATTGGGTTACCTCAAGATAATGCACATATTGTCGCGAAGTTAATGACACAAGCCGATCTTATTGGAAGCGATGCACACGGTGTCTTTAGATTGCCCCAATACACAAAAAGGCTCCTGGCAGGTGGTATAAATAAAACGCCAAATATCCGAATTGAGCGTGAAAAGAATTCAATGGCAGTTTTGAATGGTGACAATGCTATGGGTCATCTCGTGATGGAGCATGCTGCGAACCTGGCTGTCAAAAAAGCAAAAGAAAACGGTGTTGCTTGGGTTGGGGCAAATTCATCAAATCACGCTGGGCCAGCATCATTGTATGCACGAATTCCTCTAGAACATAATATGATTGGCATTTATGTTGCGGTGGGTAGTGGAAACCATGTACCGCCATGGGGTGGAACAGACCTACTTCTATCAACAAATCCTATCGCAATTTCAGTTCCAAGCTGGAATGAGCCTCCAATTGTATTAGATATGGCAACCACAGTCGCGGCTTATGGGAAGGTCAAAGAAAAGCTACAAAGAAATGAAGAAATGCCTGTGGGGTGGATGATTGATGGGGAAGGCAAACCACTA
This sequence comes from uncultured OCS116 cluster bacterium, assembly GCA_902633855.1. Classification (GTDB taxonomy): domain Bacteria; phylum Pseudomonadota; class Alphaproteobacteria; order Rhizobiales; family TMED25; genus TMED25. The sequence continues at coordinate 116,880 of CACPHU010000003.1, read as the reverse complement.
ACTGACCCAAAAAAATCTAGTGAAGGCTATTTGCTTCCAATTGGTGAGGCAAAGGGTTACGGCCTTGCTCTAATGTTTGGCATTCTTGCAGGCACATTGAATGGTGCATCATTTGGTAAAGCGGTGGTAGATTTTAATGCTGATGCATCCAGTTTTACAAATACAGGTCATTTCATAATTGCAGTTGACATCGCCTCTTTCACAGAAGTTGAAGGTTTCAAAAAAAATATTGATCAAGTATGGACTGAGATGAAGGGATCAAAATTAATGCCTGGTTTCAATGAAATAAGACTGCCTGGTGAACGATCTCATCAGATTTATCTTGATAGAACAAAAAATGGTATTCCTATACATGAGAATTTAAAAAATGTCTTGGATGCATTATCCGAGCAATTAAATATTAATAAAATATACTGAAATTTAAAAGCATGGAAAATACAAATGATCTAAGGAAAGCTATGGGTTGCTTCGCAACAGGTGTTGCGATTATCACGACCTCAGATGAACAATTTGAACCGATTGGTGTTACAATTAATTCATTTACTTCATTATCTCTGGAACCACCATTAATTATGTGGGGACTCTCCAAAAAAGCCCCAAGTCTTGATGCCTTTAAATACAGAAGATTATTTGAAGTAAATATACTCTCTAGCGAACAGGAAGAATTATTAAAGATATTTTCGACCCCATCGGAAAATAAATTTTTAAATGTTCAATGGGATATGAGTGAAAAGAAACTACCAAAAATTAGAGGGTGTATCGCAAACTTCGAGTGTGTTGTACATTCAATTTTTCCTGGAGGGGATCATGAAATTTTTGTCGGAAATGTAACTGACTACTCCCACACAGACTTGAAACCCCTTGTTCTGTCTAAAGGAAAGGTAATCAGCAACTAATCCTCTAAGCCTTAATTGGATATACAGGCTCTTCACCATTTAGCACTCTTGCAACATCTGAAGCAGCTTTTGTCTGAAGTTCTTCGAGAGCTTCTACTGAGTAAAAGGCCGTATGTGGCGCAAGTATCACATTATCCCTTCCAATGAGCGGTGAATTTTTTGGTAAGGGCTCAGTTTCAACAACGTCTAAACCAGCTCCACCAATTTCATTCTTATCGAGGGCTTCTATCAAATCTTTCTCATTAATAAGTGGACCACGCGCTGTATTCACAATAACTGCAGTATCTTTCATTTTTTTGAATGCGTCTTTATTTACCAAACCCTTTGTCTCTGGGAGTAGTGGAGCATGTACTGATATGAAGTCTGATCTTTCATATAATTCATCCATGCTAACGCTTTCAACTCCATACTTTTCAAACAGTTCTTTTGGTGCGTATGGATCAGCGGCTATCACATTAAAGCCAAATGCCTGAGCTTTAGGTGTCATTAGTCTAGGAATATTTCCAAACCCAATAAGACCCACAGTTTTACCTCTTAACCTGTACATTGGGACTACAGCTGGCATCTCCCATCTGCCTGATTGAACAAGTTTATTTGATTGTGGAATTTTTCGTGCCATTGATATAATCATAGCCATTGCTTGGTCTGATACTTCATCAAGGCAGTAGTCTGGAACATAATTAACAGATATTCCTAACTCACCTGCAACTTTTAGATCTATATTATCAACACCAATTCCAAAACGACCTATCGCCTTACAGTTTTTTAGGCTTCTTAGTATGCTTTCATTTAGCTTAGCATAAGTAACTAGGATTGCATCTGCATTCTCAGCTGCTTTAATTATATCTTCCTCAGAACTGCTAGGAGCCTGAACTACCTCAGCATTTGCTTCTTCCAATGCCTTTTTTGCTGGATCTAGTGAAGGAAATGGGCTATCCGTTACAACAACAAGTGGACCGTTTTTCATTTAAATACCTATTTTTTTAAAGTTTCTGGGTTGACGCAATTTGGTGGTGTTGTGCCATCAATCAGCGCTTCTATATTATCTACAACTCGATGTGCCATACCTTCGCGGACATCCTTACCGGCGGACCCAAGATGGGGAGCTAAAACGACATTATCCATCGCAAATAATTCTTCTTCGATCTGTGGCTCGTTTTCATAAACATCCAGGCCAGCTCCAGCAATTTCACCATTTTGAAGAGCTCTTACCATTGCTTTCTCATCTATTATAGGCCCTCTGGCTGTATTGATGATATAAGCAGATTTTTTCATAAGTTTAAATTCTTTGTCGGATATCAAATGAATTGTCTCTGGCCTTTCTGCAGCATGAACTGAAACAAAATCTGACTGCTTGAATAATTCCTCATATTCGACATATTCAAATCCAAATTCAGCTTCATCTTCTGGTGTCATCCTATTTGGTCCCCAATATATCACTTTCATGCCAAAGCCTTTACCACGAACTCCTGTTGCTTTACCGATTCTTCCTCTTCCTCCAACAAGGCCAAGTGTCTTCCCAGAGACATCGCCACCTAAAAATAATGCCGATTGAGCTCCTGGATAACCTCCCGCTCGAACGAATCGATCTGCCTCAAGTATTCTTCTGGCTACGCATAATAGAAGCCCAAAAGCTATATCAGCTGTTGCATCTGTCACAACTGCTGGTATTACCGTAACAGGCATACCTATTTCTGTCGCTCCTTTTACATCAATTCTATCAGGTGTAATTGACTGTGACGCAACCGCTCTAAGATTTGGATTGGCTTGCATAATTTTTTTATCTACGACGTCATGTAGTAAACAGTATAGAATATCACAATGCATTACTTCATCCATGAGTGTGTCGTATGGTATAATTTTTGATGCGTCTGGGTGTACTTTTATCTCGACGTCACCTCGTTGCTCCAATCTGTCAATCGCACTTTGTGCTATTGGTTGAGTTATAAATATCTTTGTTTTTGCCATTTTATTACCCCTTTTTATTTATCAGTTATTAGTCTCTCATCAAATGGCGTTCTCGACATAATATGTGGTCCATCCTCAGTTACTAGTACCATTTCTTCAAGACGAACTCCGCCACCACCTCTGACACTATCAATCCAAATTAATGGTTCAACAGCAAATACCATTCCAGGCTCAAATTCATACTCCGGAGCACCAGGGAGAGTTTCCCCAATATAAGGCGGTTCATTTGCTCCAATACCGACACCATGACCAATAAATAATGATAAAAAACGTCCACCAAGGCCAAACTTTGATGCCTCATTTATGAGGGCATTTGCAGAGTCCTTATTTGTCTTACCTGGTCTCATTTCATTGATACCAGCTTGTAGACCATAATACACTGCACTATATACATTTATTTGTTCTTTTGACGGTGATGAAGCTTGTGTACCACAATAAACTGTTCGTGCCATATCGCCAAAATAGCCATTCCATGCTGCCCCAATATCAATAAAGACCAAATCTCCATCTCTGATAATTTTATCAGAACAGATTCTATTTGGTGGTGCCATGTGTTCGCCTGATGCAACGAATGGTGTTGTCACATGTGAGTATTCCCCTCCTAAAGTATATAGCGTATGCATTGCATTGGCTGCTACATCACACTCACGAACACCTTCCTGAACAGAATTAATTGCAGTCGCACAAACTGCGTCAGCAATTGCTGTGGCTTCCTCAAGCATGACAACCTCACCGGGCAATTTTATCATCCTTGCTTTCTGCATGGGCGTATCACCATCCTCGATAGATAAATTTGGAAAATGCTCTTCAAGTGTCTTATGGAAAATAATATTTGACTCATCCAGTCCAATTTTTGCATTTTCTAGTTTATATTTTTTTAGAACTGGTCCAAGTATGTCCCTTACAAGACCCTGAATAAGTGCTTTTTCCTCAATTATTGGGATAGTATGCACTTCTTTTATCCATGGCATTGTTCTATCAATTCTATCTCTTTCGCCACCAGAACAAAAAAGAATCGGCTCTTCATTCTCTATTAAGAGTGCGCCATTTAAACAAGTTGATTTTCCATGAATAATCTGAGGCCTGAGGTCGGTAAGATAGCGTTGATTTTCATCTTTCCAAACAAGAAGTGCATCAAGCCCTGCTTTTTTAAGCTCAGTCTTCACCTTCTCTATTCGTTGTGATCTAAGCTCTGATGGAGAGACCCTCTCCTCATAGCTGACATTAAATCCTCCACGGGCGTAATGATCAATCTTCATGTTAATTCCTCAATTAAGATAAAGTATCTTCAGCAATTTTTCTGAACTCATCATCATTCATGAGTCTTTTGTTTTGAAGACCCCAATCTTTGATCGCCATCAGGATATCCATTGCTTGTTTATCATCTGCTTTGATTTGGAATCTATCAAGCCTATCTTTTATTGAGTCAATTCCAGAACCTTTTCCTATTACTATTTCAGGCTCTTTTTGTCCGACCATGCTTGGTCTAAATGGAAATAATTCGGTCTGGTTTTCATATCCGCAGTTAATTAACCAGTTTGCTATGATTCCAGACTCAACATTGAATAAGTCATCACCAACAATTGGTCTATTTGAAGGAACATTCACTCCAGATAAATCCCGAACCAAGTCTGCAATCCCTTTAAGGTTTTCGGTTTTTATACCAATATCCTTATTATACAACGTTTTAAGAGCCATTACTGTTTCCTCTGTTGGGACATTACCGGCTCTCTCACCTAGGCCGAGCACGGTAGAATGGATAACTTCAACGCCCATTGATACAGCCATTAGTGTATTTGCAATTCCTAAGCCAAAATCTTGATGGAAATGAGCTTCAAGAGGTACATTTATTCTCTCTTTGACAGCACTCACAAAATATGGCATTGCGTGAATAGATGTCGCACCCATTGTATCAACCAATGCGAGAGCATCCATGTGCCCTTCATTTCCTACTTTTTCAATGAGATCAATCACCCATTTAAGGTCTGACCTGGAGAAATCTATCGGAAAAAACACCACTTTTAGACCGTTGTCATGGGCATATTTTGTTGACTCTATTGATAAATCGATAGCACGCTCTAATTCCCATCTATAGCCAAGCTCAATTAAATGTTGACTTGATGGTACTTCCATCACAACACCAGACACACCAGCATCTACAGCACGCTGAACGTCGTCAACCATACATCTTGCAAATGAGAAAATCTCAGGTCCAAGATTTCTTTTTGCTAAATCTGATACAACTTTTGCATCCTGATGAGAAACGACAGGCATGCCTGCTTCAATTCTATGTATACCAGCTTCTGCTAATGCTTCCGCTATCTTTATTTTATCATCATAGTTAAATGCAACACCAGTTTGTTGCTCTCCATCTCTCAGTGTGACATCATGGATTTGTATTTTTTCAGGAAAATTAATTTCCTTTGTGACTTCCGGTGCAAAATTCCACTGACTAGTTAGCCATTGATCTGATTTCCAAGGTGTATATGACATTTTATCTCCCATCTTACTTTCTATTGTATCCCGTATACTTACGAGTGTGATAAATAACAATGTTTAGTTATATATATATTTGTGCCAATTTTGAAGAAAAAAATTAAACAAATTATTCGGGTTTTTTTCTTGTGGCAATATTATAGTTTGGATCAAGTTCTATTACTTTATTATGAAGTTCATTACTTTTTTGGATATCACCCTTCATTAATTTGATATCGCCAAGAATGGAGTAGCCATCAGGAGAGTTAGGAGCAATTTCAATTAATTTTTCAGCATAATTCTCCGCAAAATCATACTCACCAGCCTCCGAATATGATCTGATTTGCCAAAGTAATGCCTCTTTATTATCTACGTTTATTGCGAGTTCTTTATCAATGAAAGCAATAGATTTATCTCTTTCACCAAGTTGATAATATATTTTTCCGAGCATTAGATTTACATTGCTTGCGACCAGGTTCTCGTTCAGTGAAGATGCAATAATAAGATCATTTTCAGCGTTTTTGTAATTTTTCGTCATTGAAAGTAATTGACCTCGCTCAAAATATAAAATTGCATCTGATGGATTTAAATTTATCGCTTTATTATAGTAGTTTATTGCACTTTCATAATCTTTTTGTTTAATCATTTCCCGAGCAGAAGAATGCAGATCGGCAGCTTGTAAATCTAAGATATTTTCGTATAGATTTGGTATGCCTCGTGTATTTGGATTCACTTGTTCAATTTTGGTAAGATTATATTTTGCAAGATCATATTTTTTATTTGTTATTAATAGTTTTACCTTCTCGATCAGATACCTGATATTCTTCCGGTCGCGCATTATTGCTTTATTGATATTTGCCAGTGCATTTTGTAAGTCATCTTCTTTGATTGATATGACATATTTCAAATAGTACGCATAAGAATAGCCTGGATTAATTTCTATAATTCTATTCGTTATCAAATTAGCTTTAATCAAATTTCCTTCAGAAATTAAATTTTCACTCAGTTGCGTCATACTTTGAGTATCTGAGCGATCCTCATAAAAGTTTCCTGTTAAAATAAGATTTGCTTTTCTTGTATCACCAGATTGGAATAATGCCCTTGCAAGCTGCCTTTTGATACTAATTGAGTTCGGTTTACCGAGAATTGCCTTCTCAAGGTAGTAAATAGCTTCTTTGTTGTTATTTAACTTAATTTCAATTAGGCCCGCAAGGTAATAATCATTAGCGCTAATTGAAGGGCTGGTATTTAGAAGTTTAGTTATTGCTTCTTTTGCCATCTTGTTTTTGTTAATTGATGAGTAAGAATTTGCCAAATAATACAATAATTCTAATTCTGCTTCACGATTTACGCCATCCCTCATTGCTTTTTGGCATTGCTCAATAGCAGGTAAATGCAAACCAATACTACTAAATTCTCTGCATTTTTGCAGATTTCTTTCAGCAGAAATACTTGTTTGGCTTGTGAATAAAAAACCAAAGATAATGATCAACATTGATTTGATTATTGGATTTTTCATTGAAAGAAAATGCCCTCCAAATTTTTCAATTTATTCATTATAGTTCACTTGCCCTAAATTTGAAGAAATTAATATTTTAATTTTTCTCGTTTGATGAGGAAATCTAGTATTTTTTCAATTTCTTTCAGATAAATTGGTCCCTCAAGAAGCACATATTGCATAAGGGGTATGATTTGATAGACATATATTTTGAACGGCCAGAAATCATTACTAATTGGATTATTCTGGTTATAGCTGTCATAAAAACCACGACTAAATGTACCATTGAGATATATATAAGCTAGCTCGTACTCATTATCTGCATAGAATAATGCGGGATCAATAATCTTTAGATTGCGATCATTATCAACCAGTATGTTACCTGACCAGATATCTCCATGAATTAAGGTTGACTTCGATGGTTCACTTAGATTTCTATCAATATAGTCTCTTACGGTTAATATTTTATCATTCAATTCACGGTTAATCGACAAAGTTTCTTTCATTTTACTTAGTAGACAATCAAAGCGTTGATTAAGATAAAATTTTTTCCATGACGGACTCATTTTATTCTCTTGCAATAAGGAGCCAATATATGTGTCATATCCATATCCATAGTAAGACTCTCTTTGAGAGTGAAATTTAGCAATACTTTCACCAAAAATATGCTGGTTAAAAAATCGCATTTCTGGGCTCTCAGCTTGAAAGTATTCCATCAATAATATTTCTGGATCTGAATAATAAATCTCTCTCTTAGTTAAGGGATTAAATTGTATATCATTATACATTCGATTGATTACAGAGCAGTGGTCATCACTTTTTTTGTTAATTTTAAGTGAGTATCTCCTATTTGTAGTTTCCAGATAATAATTTTCAAAGTCATAATTTTTGCTAATAAGTGATGTATTAATTATGGTTTCTCCAATGGATAATATCTTTCGTTCATAAATTAAATTTTTTAGAATAGAGTCCATTTATCCCCATAATATTGAGTCAGCAATATTCATGTTACCACATGAGTAACTAATCTTTATCGTTCGATCTTGTTCCAGAAAAAGGGGGGCATCGTGATCAACGTACTCTGCCTTAGAGGCAATGATTTGTGATGCAGCTATTCCAAGAGATGTGCAGAGCATACAGCCGCTCATTGTTTTTATCCCTCTACTAATTGCTGCCTCTTGCATCAGCAGCGCCTCGGTAAGGCCGCCAGCTTTATCAAGTTTTATATTTACTGCATCATAGTACTTCTCAATTTTTTTTATGTCTTCAAGGCTGGAGCATGACTCGTCTGCGCATAAAATAGTTTTAGTTTTTATTGCCCCAAGTAACTCATCATACCTTGTCTTCATTGGCTGTTCTAAAACTTCAATATTAAATCTTTCGCAGGACTCAATATATTTATCTATTTTCGATGGAGATATTGACTCATTTGCATCAATCAGCAGTCTTTTTTTTGGATAGTACTCTCTAATTTTCAGTAATCTATCTATATCTGTTTTGTCTCCTTTAAACTTTATCTTAAATATCGCGCTATCACTAAATTGACGCGCAGTTGATAGGTTCTTTTCAATGCTTGACGCATCCAAAGTTATCATAGTGGGTAATGCATCAGGTTTTTTGGCGTTATGAAAAGACCAAATCGACTTTTTTATTTTTTTTAATTCAAGATCCCATAATGCAATATCGAACGCAGATCGAGCTGGGCTTGGTTTGAATAATTTATTTATTATTTCTCTATCAATTTCATAATTACCATCCTCCAATGCTTGCGTCATAACCTCTAATTTATTTAGCTCTCCATCGATAGTTTGGCCATATCTAATGTTTGGTGTGCACTCTCCGAAACCAGAATAAATATGGTCAGAAATTCGTAAAGTTATTAAATCTGCTGATTTTTTTGCACCTCTCGATATAGTAAAACTATCTTTTAGCGAGAAACTCTCTGGTCCAAATGATATTTTTAATTTATTCATTGGAAATATAATTATCTAGATAGTCTATTTCATATGCTTTTATTTTAGTCAAGCTTACCGATTGAATGTGATACAAGAAAAAATAAAATACCCGACTCTGAGTCAAGAAATTGACTAATTTCTTTTTCATTATTTATTTTTTGATGATTGGAAATAATTTCTTCGAATGACTTTAGATACTTATTAACTAGGCTTCTGAATTTTTTATTTTCGGAATATTTGGACTTAACTTGATTGAATAATTTTCGTCCAGTTCGTGAATAGTCTCTCTCGCTAATGACATCACTAGCTCCATTATAGTAGGCCTCCCAGAATTCATTTGGCTGTCTGTTTGGCAGCAATGTTGATAGTTTCTCGTAATCAAACTTTAAAAAATCAAGGATTTCATTTTCAAGGATTTCAAGTTTTTGATTATCAGCGCTAGTTTTTTTCTCTGTCATCCTTGCCTTTGGCGATAGGATTTCTGGCAAAATCCAATCTTTTGCTGGTGTTCTTTGGGTTTGAGTTGGTGTTCTTGTAGCTGTTTTCTTTTTCTCTAGAGAACGCTCTAATTGTGGTTGAGCCAATTCCATATCTCTATTTACGTCATATTCTGAGATTAATAAATTCAATTGCCCTATTGCTCTAATTTGCTCATCAATGACACCTCTCATCTTGCTTAGATGTTGATTTGTTTCATCAGGGAGTTCAAAAATATCCCGTTTAATTGAACTTCTTGTATCATCTAGATTTTTTACAAGTTTTTCAGTAACTTCTACAAGGCTGAGTAAACTCTCGTTGTATGAATTTGAAATCTGGTTGATTTCGCTATTTATTTTATTGAGGGTTTCTTTTTGAACATTAACCATTTCTGCCGATATTTTTGATGTTGTTGCAGATATCTCATTCGCAATATCACTTGTCGTGTTTCTTGCTTCAAGTCGGAAGCCATCGATAGATGATGATATATTATTCTGAATACCTTCAATACTACTGATTGTATTCTGACTGAGCTCTTCAGATTTTTCGAGTAAACTAGCACTCAGCCCAATCAATTGTTCGTGCATATTATCTTGAATGCTGGAGAGCTCAAGATCTGCGGCTTTTGATGTGTCATGAAAGTTTAATTTTATAGTTTGAAGGATTTCTTTTATAGTCATATTTAACTTATCGGTTGTATCATTCGTTATATCTTTTATTGCTTCCATCATCATCTTTGTTTTTGCGTTAAACTCTAATATTTTTTGGTCAAAAGACTTCTCAATTTCAAATCTTTGTCCTTCAATTGTAGTTTTTGCCTCCGAATTAATATCTTTAAATATTTCTTCGATACTTATTATCTGACTAGAAAGCGTGTTCTTCAGCTCCTCAGATACATTCTTTAAATGATCAGATAGGCGTTTATTAATTGAGAGTTCTTCTGCTAATTTTTTATCAATAACTCTGATGGTGGTCGCACTTATATCAGATATATTTGTCTCGAATGCATGGGATATTTCTCCGAGAGATTTGATATCACTGCTTAACCCCTCATAAATACGTGAGAGTTTAGGCTCCATTTCATTTTTAAAGTTCAGTAAAAGCTGATCTGTATTAATGATTTTTGTATTCATTCCATCGCTCAAACGACTTAGTTCACCAACCGAGTCTTTTAGCCGCAAGTTTTGTTCACTCATTAGTTTATTTAAATTATTAAACGTTAATTCAAGCTCATCTCTGACAGTTCTTACAGATGTTGTTTGGTCATTAATAGTATTATTTGTTGAATTTAAACTTGATGAAATTTCGTCACTGTTATCTTTTATTAACGCTGATGATGCTTCAATTTTTTCGACAGTATCATCAAACTTAGACATGGATCTTGTAAATTCTTCATCAATAGCTGATAGTTTTTTAACTTGTAAGTTAATTTGCTGATCAAGCTCTGATGTTTCATTGTGGAACTTTTCTAGAAGCTCTTCGACCTCCGATTTGGTCGTAGAAGTTGTCTCTATAATTTCTTCTTTCTGCGACTTTAGAGAGTCGACCATTTCCATCAATTTTATTTCATTGGAGGACATGCTTGATTCAATCTGATTGATCTCACGTGCTACGGATTTTTCCATATCACTTGATTTTTTTATTACCTCATTAATCGCATTGGTAATATGGCTAATCTCATTTCGTATTGCGCTACCTAGTGTGGAAACAGCTTTTTCAGATGACTTTACGGGATGTGTTAACCTTAGAGCTGTATTTAAAAGCCCTTCAGATATAGTTGTAATTTCTTTGAGCTTTCTGACCATGGAGTAATATAACCAAAAGATTGGAATAATCATCAAAAATGCTGCAGTGTAGATTTGGATTTTCTGTATTTTAAAAATATCAAATATTGCAGAAGGGGAATTAATTACCTCATTGTAATTAAATAGTAATATCGCGATACCAATCAGAAGATAAATGAAGGTTATACCCACAAAATAGAGTGTGCCCTTTGTATGTTTTACTTCTTTTACGCGATCAATTAAGCTTGCGGCATATAAATCATCATCATTTGCGTGGCTTGCATTATCGGGTATTGGATTGTTATTTTTTTTATTCTTATAATCAAGATCTGTCATTTTTTTTAACAATAAAAATTTCAATTATATTAATACTTTAGTTATAATTACCTAATGTATTATATTAAGTTAAAGATTATCAAATATCAAATAATATTTACATGCAGAATATACAAATTATTTGGATAAATTATTCTAATATATCGAATCTGTATATTTAAATTATAATATATATGCATCAAAGTCATTTGAATTTGACGGGAAAGCTATTATATCAAAAGAGCGTCAATTTTTTAGGAAGTAATTAATGGTAGTTATTAATTTTATAAGCTCAAAGGGTGTGCTCAAATCTGTTAATGCAACAGAGGGAGAGACCATAATGGACTGCGCAAAAAATAATGCTATTTATGAAATAGAAGCAGAATGTGGGGGGGGGGCTGCTCATGCGCAACATGCCACGTTTATATTCAAGACGAATGGGTGGATAAACTTGACGCACCAACAGAGATGGAAGAAGACATGTTGGACTTTGCAATTGACGTGAAAGAAAATAGTAGGCTTTCATGTCAAATCAAGATTGATAAGACACTTGACGGTATTACTATCCAAACTCCTGAAAAACAATTCTAGTGGTGCATTCATGGGTAATCCAATACAAACAGATGCATTAATAATCGGAGCGGGTCCTGTTGGATTATTCGCTGTATTTGAACTTGGTCTTTTAAATTTGAACTGTCACGTAATTGATATTTTGAATAAACCTGGCGGGCAATGCGCCCAACTATATCCGGAAAAACCAATATACGATATCCCTGCATACCCTGTAATTACAGGGCATGATCTCACCGAGAATTTATTAAAGCAAGTAAAACCATTTTCTCCTGTATTTCATTATGAGCAGCTTGCAAATAAAATTAAAAAGCAAAAGAATGGAAATTGGCTGGTTGAAACCGATAAGGACCTTGTCTTTGATGTTAAAGCTGTCGTCATTGCAGCTGGCGGAGGATCATTTGAACCAAAAAAACCAAATATTCCGGATCTAGATAAATACAGCAAATCAATCAGATACTCAATAGATAGAGTGGATCGTTTCAAAAATAAGGATATTGTTATTTTAGGGGGTGGAGATAGCGCATTAGACTGGACTCTGCAGCTTTATGATGTAGCCAAGAGCCTGACGCTTGTTCACAGAAGAGATAAATTCCGTGGCGCACCAGCTACTGTCAAAAAAGTGATGGATCTTAGAGACGCTGGAAAGATCCAATTCCATGTTGGCCAAGTAAATGAGATTATAGGTAGTGATGGTAAATTAACTGCAGTAAAATGTATAAAAGAAAATAAAATTCTAGACTTACCATGCGATATACTTATGCCCTTCTTCGGTCTCACAATGTCACTGGGGCCTGTCGATAAATGGGGGATCGATTTGTCAGATGAAAGGATTGTTGTTAGCACAGAAACTTTTGAAACAAGTATTCCTGGCATTTTTGCAGTTGGAGATATTAATACTTATCCAGGTAAACTTAAGCTAATCTTATCTGGTTTTCATGAGGCGGCTTTAATGGCTCATGCAGTATTTAAAAGAATAAATCCCGATGAAAAGCACACACTACAGTACACAACAACAAGCAGCTCTCTTCAGAAAAAACTCTTAAACCAATAAACATTATTAACAGTAAAGCATTTTTTTTATTTTTTTATTTTTAATTCATTGATTAGTTTTTTAGATAAGTCTATATAAATATTATCAAATTTGCTAATGAGGTTAGTTATGGTGGCTAATGATAATTACATTCCGAGCGAATCTGAGGAGTACATGTGTGAGAAGCATCTAGAGTATTTCAGAGATAAACTTCAAAATTGGAAGGAAGAGATAATCTCAAACTCAAAACTAACACTTGAAAACTTACAAGAAAAAAACTCCTTTCCTGATGACACAGATAGAGCCTCAAATGAAACGGATCGATCAATTGAATTAAGGGCCCGAGATCGCCAAAGAAAATTAATTTCGAAGATTGATAAGGCGCTCAAAAGCATTGAAGATGGTGAGTATGGTTACTGTGAAGAAACTGGAGATCCAATTGGATTGGCAAGATTGGAGGCCAGACCTACAGCAACTCTATCGGTGGAAGCGCAAGAAAGGCATGAAAGAAACGAAAAAATATACAGGTTCAAATAAACCTTACTCAAATGGCCCAAAGACGACAATTTTCTATCTTGCGCTGGCTGTTTTATCTATATTTCTTGGCTTAGTTTTTTTTCAGTATCAAACGTTATTTCTAGTTATCACAATCCTATCTGCTCTCGGAATCGTCTTTATTTTTGAGCAATTATTTAAAGATAATTCGGGTACAGATAAAAAAAATAGCACAATAGACCTTGAGATAGATCAAAAGTCTTATCAAAACCAAAAAATACAGTCGATTGGGCAGCTTGCTGGTGGGGTTGCGCATGACTTCAATAATGTATTGACAGCTATCATTGTTTCAACAGACCTTCTGATTTTGAGGTTTAAACCTGAGGACCCTACATTTCGAGAGCTACAAGAAATAAGAGAGAATGCACAAAGAGCTGCAGGCATTGTTAGGCAATTGCTTGCATATTCAAGGCAACAAAATTTTAATTTAGAAATAATCTCGTTAACCGATCTATTGCAAGAACAAACGATTCTTTTAAATCGACTCGTAGGAGATAAAATAAAAATTGATCTCAGGCATGACTCAAAGCTGTGGAACATAAGAGCGGATTTGAACCAATTTGAGTCAGTAATTACAAACCTTGTCATAAATGCCAGAGATGCTATTGAAGTCAACAAGAAGGATGGGGTTATCATGATACAAACAGATAATATTTTAAATGCGGACATTCCCAGACATTATGCGGTCAATTTGGAAGACAGAGATTATGTAAGAGTAACCGTAACTGATAATGGTGCGGGGGTGCCTTCTGAAATGAAGGAAAAGATATTTGAACCATTTTACTCAAGTAAAGGAGTGCAAGGAACTGGTTTAGGTCTATCAATGGTTTATGGGATAATTAAACAGCTAAACGGGTATATTTTTTTAGCCAATACTGAGACCGGTGAAGGAACAAGATTTGAAATCTATATTCCAAGGTGCATTGAAGTGAACGTGGGGGAAACAAATGACACGGCAATCATAAATAAAAAAAATACCAAAGATATAACAGGAAGCGGCGCTATACTCCTTGTTGAAGACGAAGACTCAGTCAGAACCTTTACAAAGAAAGCATTAGAGTTGTCAGGTTATAATATTACAGAAGCGTACGATGGAGTATCCGCTCTAAAATATGTTAACGAAGAAAAAAATAATTATGATCTAGTAATCACAGATGTAATGATGCCTGAAATGGATGGGCCAACGCTGGCCAGTGAAATAAAAAAGAATAATCCACAGCAAAAAATTTTATTTATTTCCGGCTACACAGAGAATCATGAGAATCTTATCTCTGTCGAGGAAAAAGATGCTTATTTCTTAAATAAACCTTTCACCTTAGAAGAATTAAATTTAACTGTGAAGAAGGTTATTCAAAGCTAGTTTTTTTTAAAAAATTATACTTGACGAGATGAGAACAAAAGTGGTACAAAACTTAAATAAATAATAATATTTTTGAAAGGTAAATTGAAATGTCAGACAAGTCATTATATGCAGTTGATAAAGAAAGTGCATCCGACAGTACAAAAAATAAAGCATTAGAAACTGCTCTAACACAAATTGAGAAATCGTTTGGCAAAGGTTCAATAATGAAACTTGGAACGGATGGTGTTGTTGTGGAGATAGAGTCAATTCCAACCGGTTCTCTTGGTTTAGATATTGGTTTAGGTATCGGAGGTTTTCCAAAAGGCAGAGTTATTGAAATATATGGACCTGAATCATCAGGCAAGACAACTCTAGCTTTGCACACCATAGCTGAAGCACAAAAAAAGGGTGGTGTATGCTCTTTCATTGATGCGGAACATGCTTTAGATCCAACTTATGCAAAAAGACTAGGTGTAAATATCGAAGAATTATTAATTTCGCAGCCTGATACCGGTGAACAGGCATTAGAAATTGCCGATACGTTGGTAAGAACAGGAGCCGTCAGCGTTTTAGTCATTGACTCAGTTGCTGCGCTTACACCAAGGGCTGAATTGGAAGGTGACATGGGAGACTCATTGCCTGGTCTTCAGGCTAGATTAATGAGTCAAGCGCTAAGAAAATTAACAGCATCCATTGCACGATCGAATTGTATGGTCATATTCATCAATCAAATAAGAATGAAAATCGGTGTTATGTTTGGAAGCCCTGAGACGACGACTGGCGGTAATGCTCTCAAGTTTTATTCATCTGTCAGAATTGATATTAGAAGAATAGCTCAAATAAAAGAAAAAGATGAAGTGATAGGTCATGAAACGAGATGCAAGATAGTAAAAAATAAAGTGGCTCCACCTTTCAAGCAAGTTGAATTCGATATTATGTATGGTGAGGGCATATCAAAAGCTGGAGAGCTAATAGATCTAGGTGTAAAAATTGGCATAGTAGATAAGGCGGGCTCTTGGTATGCATATGGAGATGAAAGACTTGGGCAAGGAAAAGAAAATGCGAGGCAATTTCTGAAAGAGAATTCAGAAATAGCGGAACAAATTGAAAATCAGATAAGGGCAGCCTCACAAAAGAAGGAATCTTCTCCTGAAAAGCATGAAGACATTGAGGAACAAAAAAATGTTCAGATCTCCGAATAATACCTAAACCTTATAGACATTTAATCTATCACTAGTCTATAATTGTGCGCATGGTTAATTCGAATGAAGTTAGAAATAAATTCCTTGGCTATTTTCAGGATAATGGGCATTCAATAAATAAATCTAGCCCACTAGTGCCACTTAATGATCCATCATTATTATTCACGAATGCTGGAATGGTTCAATTTAAAAACTGTTTTACAGGTATTGAGTCTCCAGACACAAAGAGGGTTGTGACCTCACAAAAATGTGTTCGAGCAGGTGGGAAGCACAATGATTTAGATAATGTTGGGTATACTCATAGGCATCACACTTTTTTTGAAATGCTTGGTAATTTTTCCTTTGGTGATTACTTCAAGGAAGATGCAATAAGTTTTGCGTGGGAATTAATTACAAAAGAATTTTCAATCCCAAAAGACAAATTATTAGTGACAGTATTCCATGAAGACGACGAAGCGTATAAACTTTGGAAAAAAATTGCAGGTCTGAGTGATAGTAAAATAATAAAAATAGATACCAGCGATAATTTCTGGTCAATGGGCGATACGGGGCCATGCGGTCCATGCTCGGAGATATTTTATGACCATGGAGATCACGTTGAGGGCGGTCCGCCAGGAAGCGCAAATGAAGATGGAGATAGATTTGTTGAGATATGGAATTTAGTATTCATGCAATATGAACAGCTCAGTGAAAAAGAGCGTATTAACTTGCCAAATCCATCAATAGACACAGGGATGGGCCTTGAAAGAATGACTGCGGTGCTCAATTCTACTCATTCCAATTTTGATATTGATATATTCCAATCTTTAATAAATAAAATAAGTGAGGTAATTGAAAAAACCCCAGGTGACGACATAGCCAGCTACCGAGTCATTTCAGACCATTTGAGATCGACAGCATTTTTAGTTGCAGATGGAGTATTGCCATCCAATGAGGGTCGAGGTTATGTGTTAAGGAGGATCTGCAGACGTGCCACACGGCATGCAGATTTATTAGGCTATAAAGAGCCTATTTTACATCAACTGCTACCAACATTAATCGTCGAGATGGGCACTGCATACCCTGAGCTGAAAGCAAACGAGATACTGATCAGTGAAACGTTAGAGTTTGAAGAAAATAAATTTCGAGAAACATTAGGTAGGGGACTAAAGATCCTCAATGATGAAATTGAAGGGGTCGGAGATAAAAGAATTTTCTCCGGAGAAGTAGCATTTAAATTATATGATACGTTCGGCTTTCCAATTGATTTAACAGAAGACTTGTTAAAATCTAAAAATATTGAAGTTGATAAGAAAAAATTCAATGAATCCATGGACAAGCAAAAAAAACAAACAAAGTCATCCTGGAAGGGGTCTGGTGAAAAATCAAATAATAAATTCGATTTTGAGCTTGTTGCAAAATATCCAAGCACAAACTTTATTGGGTACGATAGTTTGGAAACTGAATGTGAGTTATTATCTATCGTTTGTGACGGGAAAGAGGTTAAAAGAATAGAGCCAAATGAAGAGGCAATCTTGATTACAGACCAAAGTGTTTTTTATGCTGAATCCGGAGGGCAAGTTGCAGATACGGGAGAAATGACCAACATTAAAAATGGGATCAAATTTTATGTAAAAGATGTGCAGAAAATTGGTGGAAGTCTCTTTTGTCATAGAGGGTTACTCGCACGTGATTCGAAGGCCCTAAGCATCGGTCAAAAATTGGATCAAAATATTGATCAAGAAAGTAGAAAAAAAATTTCTAAAAATCACTCTGCAACACATATACTTCATGAGGCGCTCAGACAAGTTTTAGGTGAGCACATATCACAAAAAGGATCTCTTGTAGATGGCAACAGATTAAGATTTGATTTTAGCCATCAAAAGGTAATCACAAAGGAAGAAATATTGGATATCGAAAAATTAGCAAATAATATAGTGATGCAAAATAATTCTGTAGAAACAGAAATAATGACAATAGAAGATGCAATAAATAGTGGTGCAAGAGCTCTCTTTGGCGAGAAGTACGGTAAGGAGGTCAGGGTGGTTTCAATGGGTGAAAAAGATAATCAAAAATTTTCTATTGAGTTGTGCGGGGGGATACATGCAAAAAGTACAGGTGATATTGGACTAATAAAAATTATGTCCGAACAAGGTATTGCCTCTGGTGTGAGAAGAATTGAGGCTATAACGGGCGAAAATGCAATTAATTTTCTTACCAGTCAGAATACACGAATGCAGAGAACTCAGGAGCTTCTTAATGTACAGGGAGATGACGTCATTGAAAAATTGGAAGCTATTTTAAAGGAAAAAAGACATGCAGAAAGAGAGCTTGAGAATATAAAGAAGAAAGATAAATTTCAAAATATTGGCGACAAACTTGATGAAATTAGTGTTGGTGAAATTACGCTAATATATCAAAACTTAGATGATGTATCCACGAAAGAGTTAAGGCAATTAATGGATGAAACGAAAGCAAAAGTTAAATCAGCAATAATAGTTCTCATCGGTAATCAGGATGGTAAAATAATGATAATTGTTGGTATTACAGAGGATGTTTTGGGTAAATATAGTGCGAATGATATCATTAAAATTATAGCTAAATTCTCTGATATAAAGGGCGGCGGTCGGGATGATATGGCCCAAGCTGGCGGTAGTCATTTAGGTGAAAAGTTAGAAATAATCGAAGCAATAAGCAAATATATTGTATCTTCCTAATTTTGAGTCTAATTACACAAGTCACAGATCCCAAAAATTTCAAGATTATGAGTGAAATACTTAAAGTTAGACTCTTGGGATAGTTTTATGAACTTATCGGATAGATCACTCTCAAGGACCTCATAAACTTTTTGGCACTCCTGACAAATTAAAAATGACGTAGACTCTCGAGCTTTGCAATCCTTATGCTTACAAGCTATGTATGAGTTTAAGCTTTCAATTTTGTGAACTGCACCAATTTCTATGAGTTTGTCGAGCGCGCGATAAACTTGCTGTGGAGATTTTATACCTTTTTTTTCTATATTAAATAAAATGCTGTATGCGCCTAGTGGCTGCTCAGAATCCTCGAGTGCTTCAAGTACAATTTTTTGATTATTAGTCAGACTAGGTTCCATAATATAAATATCCTATCATAAAAAATTAGTTATTTATACCTGATATTAGTCTCTTTAGTGGGGTTAATGATAGTATAAAGAGTATTAATGCTATAACTAAAATTGATGGTCCTGATGCAGTATTGAAAGTTAATGAAGTAAATAATCCACCAACAACAGATATTACCCCAACAATTATTGATAATAAAATCATTTGTATAGGGCTATTTGATATATTTCGGGCCATGGCAGCTGGAATAATAAGCAAACCAGTTATTAGCAGGATTCCAATTATTTTAATTGATATTGCAATTATCCCGGATAATAGAATCATATATATGAGTTCAGAGCGCCGCGGACTCATATTTTCGGAAGATGCAATATCACGATTAACTGTTCCTGCGAGCAGTGATTTCCAAATTATGGATAGTATAAAAATGAATAATCCGCCGCAAACCAAAACAATAAGGATATCTATCTTAGTTACCGCCAAGATATCGCCAAACAATAAACCCATCATATCAAAACGAATATATGATAAGTATCCCACGACGAGCAAACCAATTGATAAACTTGAATGAGATAAGAGGCCCAATAATGAGTCTGAAGCTAACTCTGTTTTTTCATTTAGGAGAAATAGTAATATTGCGACAATACTTGATATCATAAAAACAGTAACGCTGATATTAATTGAAAATATGTATCCTAATGCAACTCCAAGTAAGGAAGAATGAGCCAGTGTCTCCCCAAAATAAGACAATCGTTTCCAAACCACAAAACACCCAAATGGCCCAGCAATTATTGCTATGCCAATCCCAACAATTAGAGCTCTTATGAAGAAATCATCTAATAACATTATATTTCATCCTTGACTTAATGAGAGTGGTCATGGTCATGCTCATAAGGGGAGAGTGTTTGTGCCGCGGAGGCTCCGAATAAATCAATAAACTCCTTGCTTTGAACAATAGTTTTGGGCGTACCCGAGCAGCAGATGTGTCCATTTAAACAAATTACATTATCAGTAGTTGACATTACAAAATGCAGGTCATGTGATATTAATATGGTCCCACAATTAAGTTCTGATGACACTTGGTTTATTAAATCATATAGGGCGATTTCACCAGTAAAGTCAACTCCTTGAACTGGCTCGTCAAGAATAAGTAAATCTGGCTTAGTTACTATTGCTCTTGCTAGAAGAACTCTCTGGAATTCACCGCCTGATAGGTTTCTCAGATTTTTATTTATGAGAGCGGCAACACCTGTCATATCTAATGCCTCGGCGATCTCTTGGAATGTCATTTTATTGGTAAGTCTCATGAAATCTATGACTCTCAATGGGAGAGTCCAGTCGATGGCCAGATTTTGAGGAACATAGGCAATTTTATTTGTATGAAGAATAGCACTACCCGCATCTGGCTTTAATATACCGAGCGCAATCTTCGCTGTAGTACTTTTGCCAGAGCCATTAGGCCCAATTATTGTCAAGATCTCTCCCTCGCTTACAGAGAGAGTTATGTTCCTAATAAGCCACCTGTTAGATCTATTGACCCCTGCATCCTTCAGCTCCAAGAGAATTTTATTATGTTCTTTTACCATTTCCAATTTTTATCATTTACAACCGTTATGTTATATTATAACGTTCACATACTTTAAATTAAACAAATAATTTTAAATAACATAATAACGAGATAGATATGAAATTTATTAATCAACTAAAAAATTATATTCCAGTTATGGTTTTAATTCTAACATATTCTGTCGAGGCCAGATCAGATATAAATGTTGTGACCTCGATCAAACCACTTCACTCTATAGCTTCTAATATAATGGATGGGGTATCCGAGCCAACTTTACTTGTCGAGGGAACAACATCGCCACACAGTTATATTATGAAGCCATCTCATGTCGAGGCTATCAATAATGCAGATTTGATTTTTTTTGTCAGCGATGAGCATCTAGAAACTTTCCTAGCAAAACCTCTTAGTAATGTAAACAATAATGCTAGGATTGTGGAGTTAATGGATAATGAAGACCTTTTTGTATTGAAGTTTAGAGAAAAAAATATTTATCTGGGCGACGACCACGACGATCATGATGACCATGATGACCACCATGATGAAGACAAGCATGCGAAACATGATGACCACGACGATCATGACGACCACGACGATCATGATGACCATGATGACCACCATGATGAAGACAAGCATGCGAAACATGATGACCACGACGATCATGACGACCACGACGAACACGACGAACATGACGAACATGATGATCACGACGAACATGATGACCATGACGAACATGACGAACATGATGATCACGATGAACATGGACATCACGAGCATGCGCACGGTGAGTTTGATATACATATTTGGTTGGATCCATTTAATGCAAAGGTTATTGCAAATAATATTGCAGAAGAGCTATCAAAATTGGACCCAGCGAATGCATCAACTTACCAAAATAACAGAGATAAATTTGTGGAAAAGGTCAGTGATACAGAAGAAAAAATTAGCCAACAACTTGATCACTATGTCAGCTATGTAACATTTCATGATGCATACCAATACTTTGAAAATAGATTTGATGTAGCGTCGAGTGGAGCATTGACTATAAATCCAGATGTCATGCCGGGAGCAAGACAGCTGAGTGATGTGAGGGAGTTGATGGCCGATAACGACATACACTGCATCTTCTCAGAACCGCAGTTTAACCCGAAAGTTGTTGAGGTGATTGCGCAGGATACGAATACTAAAATGGGTATTCTTGATCCACTAGGAGCGACAATTCCTCTTGGGAAGGACCATTATTTTGGAGTCCTTACAGATATTGCCGATAGCTTGGAGGATTGCGGTCACGATCACGATCATTAAATAGTTTCAATTTAAGAAAATATAAAGAATACACCGCTATGATTTAGCGGTGTTTTCTATATAAAGGATAAATAATATGATTGAAAATTTTAATGGATTTTTTTATTTAATAATATTTTTAATAGTTTTAGCAATGAATTCATTTTATGGATTTAATTGCCTTTTTCGAACTGAAAAATTCTTAGCAAAATATAATATTAGTATTGAGGCTTCATTTTTTTGTAGGTTTGCTGGAGCAATAATTTCCGCTGCCGTTCTTATGCAAATATATATTTTATTTCGGGGTACGGAGGCAACCTGGGCGTTCTTTAACTTTATGTTTGTTGGTATGACATTAATTTCAGCAGCATCTTTTTACGGATTCGAAATAGATAAACTTGGATTAACTGACGGATCCTCAAGGGAAGGTTATATTTCAACAGGTCTCCTAGCTTTGTTTTGGGCTATACTTTGCTTTGGGTTAGCAGATAAAATTTATATTTGAATAACCCTATCTGCGGCAAATAAGTTAACTTACTCAAATGGCTTTATGGCGTCTTTTAGTTTTTCATATCCCTCTATAAACCCTGGTCTATCTCCTGAATATATATTGTCAAACTTATTTAAAATTCCATCAAGCCATTTTTCTAATTCTTTATTTCCTGGATTTGCATCAATATAAGCATCACGAATAAGCACAAAATGAATTCTTGGATCATAAGGTTTTTTAGTTCCACCAACAGTCTCATCACCATCTAATAATCTAAGAAGCATTGCATCGGCAGATCCCAGAGTTTGTTCATGAATGGGAGGCCCATCCATCCTGTACATGACCGAGGTCATATCACGACCATTCCCAGTTGTATAGCCCATCTCATTCCACAAATAGTCCATATGTGCTTTAGAATTAAGCTTTTTAATAATCCTACTACCAAAATACCTTAGAGGATCAGAAACATCAGCTAGTAGATCAGTTAGTCTGTCGCCATCTAAATCTGTTGAAAGAACAACTGTATCTTGGTGGTTAATCAAATCCCAAAGTAAAAGCCCATAATTTGTATCCGCAATATGCTGTTCAATTTGACCCGACCATTCACTCATCCCGTCTTTGAAGTCAGGAGGCAGTAATGCAATGATTTTATCAACATTTTCCTTGTGTTCATCATACGCATTGACAGCCCATCTTCTACCAATTTTAAACTGTGTACCTTCAAGAAGCCATGTGAGTAAGCCAGCATTGATACCATCTTCCATTGCTTGTGTTGGCTTAAAGGCAACCCTTCCAAGTTTTTGTGTCTCATGCACCATTTTCAAGAAAAGTCTTGCAGCATAAGCCATTTGAATTCCGGGTGTATTCATTTCAGAATGTATGATGCCGGTTTTCGGGTCTACATTAAATACACTTTTATCTTGTGAATAGGGCAGACAGGGCATGCATCTCACAACAGTTATTGTTCCATATGGCCTTACGTTGCAATATACACCGGCCTGAGTTCTCAACGGTGCGTTACCAGATTTTCCCATAACAACGACTTTTGATCCATCATGGTCTCTTACATAAGCATCACCAGCAGTCGACCATTTGATAGAAGTAATAGGCATATTTCCAAACCAGCTGAGTGGAGCAAGTTTGAGATCATGTCTTATTTGTGACCACATCGGAAGCGCATAAAATGGAAGACCAAGGACATCAATTGCTGCAATTGTTCCAAGTAACGCAAAGGCATCGGTTAGAGAATGTGCAATTGGATTTATTTTAATATTGTGGTTACCACCTTTCCAAACAATTGCATCTGGGTAACCATTCGGTCTCATATCTGATTTTTCGTATATATTATCAAAGATTTGCTGAAGATCTCCGCCATCAGCTTCGGTTTTTGCAATTTTTAATAGATCAATCATTTGGTACCTTAATGTTTTGTATGGACAAGATTTAATATGTAAATTTCGTTATATTTGTTATAACAATAGATAAAAACAGGTCAATATCTAAATATTCAAATTATAAATAAAATAAGCTAAATGCCAAAAAAAATAATTAAAATAGCCCAAAAGATGCAAAAACAACAAAATGATCCGGTGATTATACTAGCAAACCCACAGTTAGGTCATAATATCGGTGCTGTTGCACGAGTTATGGCGAATTTTGATTTGTATAAACTGCGACTTGTGAGTCCAAGGGATGGTTGGTTAGCCGATGAAACTTATAGCTCTGCATCAGGTGCATCTGGAATTCTAGATCATTCAGGTATTTTTAATAATGTTAGTGAGTCCATCAGTGACCTCGACTATGTTTATGCAACAACAGCACGAAGAAGGGATATGATCAAAGAGGTCTTAAGCCCGAAATCTGCGGCAAAAGATATGAGGACCAGAATTAAAAATGGTCAAAAAATTGGGTTGTTATTCGGAGGAGAAAAATCAGGACTTTCAAATGATGAGCTAAGCTATGCTGATACAATTATAACAGCACCCGTTAATCCAGAATTTGCATCCTTAAATCTAGCTCAAGCAGTTTGTGTTATTGCTTATGAGTTTTATTCAGGTATTACAAAAGGGGAACTTGGTAGGGTCACAGAAAGTGATAAGGGTAGGACTGAAGGGTTACCTCTAGAAAAGACTCGTGGTGCAAATAAGAATGAATATATTCGTTTTATTGAATTTCTTGAGAAAACTCTCGATGAAAAGGGTTTCTTCCATCCGGTTGAGAAAAAAAATATGATGCTAAACAATATAAAAGCCATGTTTCAGAGGCAAAATCTTACACAGAAAGATATCAAAATTTTGTTTGGAATCTTCAAGCATCTAATAGATGAATAAAATTTTAGAACTTGGTGTTGACACAAATACCCATAGATTGTAGAGATATTATGTATTTTAACCCGCGAGATTGATTTTATATCAAGTTTTCTGTCAGCATAATTTGCTTAGGAGGGCGGATCCACAAGGAGGATTTAGAATGACAAAAAGAATTAAAGCCAAGTATAAGATTGACCGTAGGCTTGGCGAGAATATTTGGGGTAGGCCCAAAAGCCCTGTAAATAGGAGAAGTTATGCCCCTGGTGA
This sequence comes from uncultured OCS116 cluster bacterium, assembly GCA_902633855.1. Lineage (GTDB taxonomy): Bacteria > Pseudomonadota > Alphaproteobacteria > Rhizobiales > TMED25 > TMED25. The sequence goes on along the minus strand of CACPHU010000003.1, from coordinate 91,816 downwards.
ACATGGGCAAAGAAGGCAGGGAAAACCATCCGACTACGGACTTCAATTACGTGCTAAGCAAAAATTAAAAGGTTACTATGGAAACCTCACAGAGAAGCAGTTTAAGGCTTGCTATAAAGAAGCTGTGCGCGTCAAAGGTGATACAGGTGAAAACCTAATAGGGCTATTGGAGAGAAGGCTGGACACGGTTGTTTACAGATCTAAGGTGGTTCCCACCGTCTTCGCTGCGAGGCAATTCATAAATCACGGCCATGTAATGGTAAATGGTAAAAAAACAAACATAGGTAGCTATCGACTAAAGGTTGGTGACGTTGTGGAAGTCCGTGAGAAGTCAAGGACAATGCCAATGGTTATGCAGTCTGTTGAGAGCCAAGAAAGAGACGTACCAGAATATATAAATTTTGATGAGAGCAACTTTAAAATTGAGATAAAAAGAATACCAGCATTGGATGATGTTCCTTACCCAGTCCAAATGGAGCCGAATTTAGTTATCGAGTTCTATTCGAGATAGTCAGTTTGTTGCAATACCCTTTTCGTTGAGAAATTCTTTAAGTTCATTTTCTTCGAACATTTCTCTGACAATGTCGGCGCCACCTATGAATTCATTTTTTACATAAAGTTGTGGTATGGTTGGCCAGTTAGTATATTCTTTTATACCATTTCTAATTGACTCATCGTCTAAAACATTGACTGATGAGAATTCAATACCGAGATAATTGAGTATTTGCACCACTTGACTTGAGAAGCCGCATTGCGGTGTTTCAGGGGTTCCTTTCATAAATAATACAACATCATTTGATGTTATTTTTTTACTTATCCAATCGTTAATATTTTCATCCATTTTATCCTCGCTATGTAGATATTGTTTTTACTTGAAGTGCATGAAGTTTATTACCCATTTTTTCCTCTAATGCATTATATACAATTTGATGCTGTTCAATGCGCGTTTTACCTCTAAATACATCAGATTTTATAATAATAGAAAAGTGGTTATCATCGCCGGCTAAGTCCTTAATTTCAATTTCTGAATTAGGTATTGCCCTCTTTACTAGCGCCTCCAGCTCAGTCAATTTCATGCTCATTTTCTTACTAGGCCATATTATTCATTACAGATGGGATCAGGCTTTCATATGCGTCCCTGATTTCATTATTAGATATAATAATACTATCATTAATTTTCAATTGCGATGAGGTGATGTATCCAATTGGCTCATATTTGACTCCTCGCTTTTTCATTTTCTTTTCAAATATACTCTCAAGCTCTGGCGAGATTGTTATAATATACCTTGATTGATCTTCGCCAAAAAGCTCACCCATCATTTTATTATTATCAACTATATTTATTGTTGCACCTCTGTCATCTAGCATAATCATTTCGCATATCGTAACTATCATGCCGCCATCTGATATGTCATGACAAGATGTGATAATTTTTTCTTGGATTAGCTCCAGTACTCCATTTCCGTTTAGTTTTTCTTGATATAGATCTATTTCTGGTGGGTCAATGGACGATTCACCATTGTAGACTTCTTCGAGGGTTGAACAGCTTAGATGCGAACCCTTTTTCCCGATCATATAGATTGAGTCACCAATATTTAGAGAACCAAAATTATTCAATACACTAATATTTTCTACAAGACCAACGCCGCCTATTGTTGGTGTATTTTTTATTGCATCACCATTTGTTTCATTATAGAGAGATACATTGCCTGACACTACAGGAAAGTCTAGTGCAATTGATGCATCTCTGATGCCTATAATAGTTTCAACAAAGTCGTTCATTATTTCAGGTTTTTCTGGATTTCCAAAATTAAGGCAATTAGTTATTGCTAGGGGCTTAGCACCCATCGAAATGATATTACGCCAACACTCAGCAACTGCTTGCATAGCACCTTTTTTAGCATCCGCATGACAGTATCTTGGGTTTACATCGCATGACATTGCAATTGCCTTTTCCGTATTTTCAATTCGAACAAGACCAGCATCTCCACCTGCATCATTAAGTGTGTTTGCCATTATTGTTCTATCATATTGCTCCCAGATCCATTTTTTTGAACATATATTTGGTGAGTTCAGAATTTTTAGGATTGCATCTTTTGGTTTAATACTTGGAAGTAGTTGAAGTTTTCGTTTTCGTTTATTTTTTTTAATTTTTTCTCTCTTATACATTGGTGCGTTATCTGTAAGAAATTTGATTGGAATATCTGCTTCAATCATCCCGTTGTGCAAAACGACAATATTATTTGTTTCAGTGATCTTTCCAACAATAGCAAAATCAACATCCCATTTTTCAAAAACCTCTTTGGCGATTTCGGTTTTTTCTGGCTTTAGCACCATCAGCATCCTCTCTTGGCTTTCGGATAACATCATTTCATAAGCTGTAAGGTTCTGTTGTCTTGTCGGAATATTATCTAAATTTAATTGAATACCAACCTTTCCTTTATCAGCCATTTCCACAGATGATGAGGTAAGTCCTGCTGCGCCCATGTCCTGTATTGATATGATCGCGTCTTTTTGCATAAGCTCTAGGCACGCCTCAAGCAGAAGCTTTTCAGCATACGGATCACCAACTTGAACTGTCGGCCTGTTTTTTTCCGACTCGTCATCAAACTCCCCCGAAGCCATCGTTGCACCGTGAATACCATCACGGCCCGTTTTTGCGCCGACATACACAACTGGGTTTCCGATACCGGAGGCTTTTGAATAAAATATTTTATCTTTCGTGGTTAATCCAACACACATGGCATTTACAAGGTTATTTCCATTATATGAGCTATCAAAGCCTGTTTCACCTGCAATTGTTGGTATCCCAACACAGTTTCCATACCCTCCAATGCCAGCGACGACGCCAGAAAGTAAAAACTTTGTTTTTGGATGCGTTAATTCACCAAATCTGATCGAATTTACAAGTGCAATAGGACGGGCGCCCATTGTAAACACATCACGCATAATTCCCCCAACTCCTGTTGCTGCACCCTGGTACGGTTCGATAAAAGACGGATGATTATGACTTTCCATCTTGAAAATTATCGCCTGGTTGTCACCAATATCAACTACACCAGCATTCTCACCAGGACCTTGTATAACCTGTATTCCTTCTGTATGTAATTTTTTAAGCCAATGTCGAGAAGATTTATATGAACAATGTTCTGACCACATTACTGAAAATATACCAATTTCAGTGTGACTCGGATCTCTTCCAAGATAATTCAATAGTAATTCTTTTTCCTTTTTATTTATACTGTGAGATTCATATATATCCATTTGTTACCAATCATGTTGAATAAAAATTTAGCGCAGATTCGAATATTCGTGATCCATCATTTGTACCTGTTTTTAAATCGACTGCTCTTTCTGGATGTGGCATAAGACCTAATATATTTAGATTTTTGTTATACAAACCAGCTATATTGTTTAAAGATCCATTGATAGGATTTAGATAACGTAATGCGACTTGGTTGTTATCTTCAATTGAGTCAAGCGTATCTTGATCAGCAAAAAAATTACCATCATGATGTGCAATCGGTATATTTACGACCTCATCAGTTTGATATTTTGAGGTAAAAAAAGTATCATTTCTATTAATTTTAAGTTCAACACTTTTTGATATGAATTTTAGTGAACTATTTTTCAAAAGAGATCCCTGTAACAGTTTTCTCTCAGTGAGGATTTGGAAGCCATTGCAAATACCAATTATATAAACACCCTGATTTGCTCTTAATTCAAGATCATCCATTATCGGTTCACGTGCTGCAATTGCACCAGATCTCAGATAATCACCATAGGAAAAGCCACCGGGTATAATTATCAAATCTGATTTTGGAATTTTATCTTCTTTGCAGGAAATTATTTTTGGTACGATGCCAAGAACTTTTTTTACAGCATTTGCTGTATCTAAATCACAATTAGTTCCAGGAAAGCGAATTATTGTTACATTCATACTAACTAATTTCTATTGAATATTCCTCGATTACAGTATTTGCAAGGAGAGACTTGGTGATTTTCTCAATTTTTTCTTCAGCTTCTTGTATGTTTTTGGCCTCAATATCCATTTCAATCAGCTTTCCCTGTCGGATGTTATTTATATTATTCTCACCAAGATTTTTTAGTGCACTCTCAATCGCTTGCCCTTGAGGATCTAATACTTCAGTTTTTAGCCTTATGTAAACGATTGCTCTCATATTATCCCCTTACAAGCGTTGGTTTCTTATTTTTTGATGCACCATTTTGTGTCAATAACCCCATCCTCTTAGCAACTTCATTATACCCATCTAATAAATATCCTGAGTTCTCTCGGTAAACATCCTTATCCATTTTTTGTTTTGTTTGTGAGTCCCATAGCCTGCATGAGTCAGGACTAATTTCGTCGGCTAAGACCACATATACCTCATCGTTTTTGTACAATCGTCCAAACTCAATTTTAAAGTCAACTAACTGTATTTTTATTGCAGAAAAATATCCCGCCAGGAAGTCATTGATTCGGAGAGCTAGTGATGTAATTTCATCTAATTCATTTTGGCTTGCCCAGCCAAATGTTATGATATGTTCTTCGCTAACAAGGGGGTCTTGCAATGCATCATCTTTATAGTAAAATTCGACAATTGTTCTATTAAGTTTTTCACCATTTGGAATACCTAGCCGCTTTGTAAGTGAACCAGCTGCTATGTTTCTGACCACAACTTCTAATGGAATTATCTCAACCTCATTAATTAGCTGTTCTCTCATATTAAGCCTTTTGATAAAGTGATGAGGTATATCTATAGATGATAAAAGTGTAAACAAATGTTCCGAGATACGGTTATTTATAACCCCTTTACCTTCGAAAATATCCATTTTCTCATTATTATTTGCTGTTGCATCATCTTTGAAGTGCTGAATTAATGTTCCAGGCTCTGGACCTTTATACAAAATTTTGGCCTTTCCCTCATAAATTTTATTTTTTTTCATCACGAAGCCCGTATTTTTATTATTTACCAAAAACATTTTTGAAAATGTAATCAACATTCTTCAAGTGATAATCTAGCGAGAATAAATCATCAATTTCTTCTTTTGTTAGTATTTCCATGATTCCTTTATCTGATAAAATTATTTCTTTAAAATCACTTTGATTATCCCATGATTTGGATGCATTTTTCTGTACGATGTCATAACTATCTTCACGACTCACTCCTTTTTGGGTTAACATTAGGAGTATCCTTTGTGAGTATATCAATCCGTTGAGCTTATCTAGATTTGCCTTTATATTTTTTTTATTTACAACAATATTTTTAATAACATTTGTAAGTCTTGAGAGGGCAAAATCTAATAGTATAGTTGTGTCCGGACCAATTACTCTTTCCACCGATGAATGAGAAATATCGCGCTCATGCCACAAGGATATATTTTCGAGTGCGGGGGTGACAGCACCACGAATCAATCGAGCAATACCTGTTAAATTTTCGGTCAATACAGGATTTCTCTTATGAGGCATGGATGAAGAGCCTTTTTGACCCTTTTGGAATTGCTCAGACATTTCATCAACTTCGGTTCTTTGCAGGTGTCTTATTTCAGTTGAAATTCTCTCAATTGATCCAGCAAGCACACCAAGGGTCGTAAAGAAATACGCATACCTATCTCTTGGAATTATTTGGGTAGAAATAGTTTCAATGTTTAAATTTAGCTTTTTAGCGACATATTTTTCAATTCTTGGGTCAATATTGGCAAAAGTTCCGACTGATCCGGATAATGCACAAATAGAAATTTCTTTTTCAGCAATTTCCATTCGTTTTAAAGCTCTATCGAATTCAGCATATGCCTGTGCAAATTTTAATCCAACTGTTGTCGGTTCCGCATGAATACCATGACTTCGACCGATAGTCGGTAAATATTTATACTCTTCAGCCTTTTTCAATAATTCTTGAAGCAATGCATCTAAATCTTCTATTATAAGTTGTGACGCCTTTTTCAATTGGATGCATAGACATGTATCAAGTATATCCGATGATGTCATACCCTGGTGGAGATAACGTGCTTGTTTTTCACCAATTTTTTCAGATATGAACGTGAGAAATGCAATCACGTCATGATGAGTTTTGCTTTCAATTTCTGATATGCGGGTTTCGTCAAAAATTATATCTTTTAATTTATCCCGTATTTTCTTTGTAAGACCTTTTTCAATGAGGCCAATAGACTCCATTGCCTCATGGGCGAGGATCTCAATTTCAAACCAGATTGCATACTTAGACTGATCAGACCAAACATCTCTCATAATCTGTCTAGAATATCTGTTTATCATTTCTTTTGTTGTATTTGTAAAGTATTTATATAGCTTAAATATTATAGAAAAGCGATCATATTAGTATTATTTTTTTTAATTATACAAAAAGAATTCTTGAGTTTTTAAATCAAATAATAATAATAATAAAGATGATCAGGAGATCTAAATGAAATTAAATGGAGAAAATATCATTCAGGCATCACGCATGCAAGTCTGGGAAGCCTTGAATGATCCTGCGGTACTAAAAGAGACAATTCCAGGCGCAAAGAGTGTAGAGCAAAGCTCAGACGATGAATTTAAAGCCGCAGTTGAAATCAAGATAGGGCCAGTGAAAGCGAAGTTTACTGGGAAAATCAATTTAAGCGATGTTAACCCTCCCAATGGGTACAAGATAATTGGCCAAGGTCAAGGCGGCGCAGCGGGGTTCGCAAAAGGCTCTGCAGTAGTTTCATTAACCGAATTAGACCCAGAAACCACAAAGTTAAATTATGAGGTTGACGCACAAGTAGGAGGGAAGCTGGCACAGGTTGGGCAAAGGCTTATCCAGAGTGCATCAAAATCACTTGCAGACCAATTTTTCAATAATTTACAAGAATATTTCAACAGTGATAGTACTCATATAGATGAAGAGCAGCCTGTGATTGAGGCTGGAAAATCATCCAGAAATGTATTTTTCTTTAATACGCAAAGAAAAAGAATTATTTTTGCATTAATTGTTTTCTTGCTGTCATTCGTATATTTTTATAATAACTAATTTTATGAGAGCGATATGGTAAAAATTAACATAAACATTAATAATAAAGCCTATAGCGAAGAGGTTGGAGACAACACTTTATTGGTAGAGTTGCTTCGAGATAAACTTGGCCTTACTGGTACCCATGTTGGTTGTGATACAAGTCAGTGTGGTGCGTGCGTGATTCATGTTGATGGAGACTCTGTAAAAAGTTGTACAGTTTTAGCCGCTCAGGTTCATGGAAAAGATTTAACTACAGTTGAGGGATTGGCGAGTGATGGACAGCTTCATCCAATTCAAAAATCATTTCAAAATAACCACGCATTACAATGTGGTTTTTGCACACCTGGATTAGTAATGAGCGCTGTAGATTTATTGAAAAAAAATAGCTCTCCTTCGGAAGATGAAATTCGTGAATGGTTTGAAGGCCATATTTGCCGATGCACGGGTTACAAGAATATTATTAAGGCAGTTCAAGAGGCAATTACGCAATAGATATAGGAAAACATGTATAATTTTAGATATCACAAGGCAGAAACGATAGAAACCGCGAGATCTCTGATTGCACAATCAGATGATCCAAAAATACTTGCAGGTGGGCACACACTTATTCCAACATTAAAGCAAAGACTCTCACAGCCATCGGATATTATTGATATATCCTCAATTGACGAATTGAAAATGATTACTCTTGGTGATGGATTTGTTACAATCGGAGCACTTTGTACACATTCTGATATTTCAAATTCACCAGATATTAAAAAGAATATTAAAGGATTAGCTGACCTTGCAAAACAAATTGGTGATCCGCAGGTACGTCACAAGGGTACGATTGGTGGCTCCGTTGCAAATGCAGATCCAGCTGCAGATTATCCAGCAGCAGTGCTAGCATTAGATGGTGAAATAATAACCTCAGCTGAAAATCATAAAGCAACGAATTTTTTCGTCGACATGTTTGAAACTTCCTTAGACTCCGATGAAATAATTACTGGAATCAGATTGAAAATTCCAAATTCTTCAACATACAAAAAGTTTAGGAATCCTGCATCAGGTTATGCGATGGTTGGTGTTTTTATGGCAAGATATGACAATGACGTAAAAATAGCTGTTACGGGTGCATCAAGCTCTGCCTATCGTATGCTAGACGTTGAGGACTCACTGATGAGCAACTTTAATAATGATATCATGGCGGATGTTGACATTGATACAACCAACTTTAATGATGATATTCATGCATCAGCGAAATATAGGGGCGTAATTCTAAAAGTACTGCTTGAGGAAGCTATTCTAGAGTTAAAATAGGCTTATAACTATTCCATTAGCCATTTTTCGTCATTATATGATAAAATATAATCCTACAAATAATTACAAGGTACATATTGGCTATGGCAATTAGTGATCATGATATAATAAATATTGCTCTCGAGTGGAAAAATAATGGCAGAAAAGTTGCCATTGCAACAGTAATTCAAACTTGGGGATCTGCCCCAAGAGGGGTTGGAAGTAAACTACTCATTGATGATTTGGGTAATTTTGAAGGTTCCGTATCTGGTGGCTGTGTCGAAGGTGCTGTAATTGGAGAGGCTTCAGATCTTTTTAAGACTGGAAATGCTAAAATTCTTGAATATGGCGTTTCTAATGAAATGGCTTGGGAAGTTGGGTTGGCATGTGGCGGTACAATAAAGATATATCTAGCTGAGTTAAATTAGAAATGCAGAGAAAGATATTAGAAGAGATCATATCGAGGCAAGGTGAGAGAGAGTCCTTAGCTTATGTTATTGATACTAAAAACGGAGATGAGCTTATTTTCTCCAAAGGTAAAAAGACCAAATACCCTGAGCTTGATATGGAAATAATCGATTGCTTGAAGTCTGATCGCAGCAAGCTAGTTCAAATAGATAATAAAAATTTTTTTATCGATGTCTACAATCCTCCCTTAAAGCTACTTATCATAGGTGCGGTCCATATTGCTCAACATCTAATTAATTTCGCAAATAACCTCAATTTTGATTGTATATTAATTGACCCAAGGGAAGGTTTTGCAAATAAAGAACGTTTTGCTGATGTTAAAATATATAATAGTTGGCCAGATGAGGTTCTGCCTGAGCTGGGGATTGATGAAAGGACAGCTGTAGTCACACTAACACATGATCCAAAAATTGATGACGTTGCACTCGATTATGTGCTAAATAAAAGCTGCTTTTATATCGGCTCCCTTGGTTCTAAGAAAACGCATAATGCAAGGATTGAAAGGTTGAGTAAAAAACATTCCAAGGAGAAACTTGCTACGATCCACGGACCAATCGGTCTAGATATTGGCGCTAGATCCCCGGCGGAAATCGCGCTATCGATTATAAGTGAAATGATATCCGAATTAAGATTATAAGTATTTTTGATGAAAATATTTGAAAAATATATTCAAGAGGCATTTGGTTGCTTATTAATGCATTCTGTTTTTCTGAAAGACGGTAGGATTCGTAAAGGAAAAATTATAGATAAAAATGATATTGCTATCATGGAAAGATCTGATATTGAGAAAGTCCAGGTTGGTGAGTTGGAAGATGATGATATTGGTGAGAATGCGGCTTCAGGTCTGATTGCAAGAGCAATTGCAACAAATCAGTTTTCCATATCCCCGACGCTTTCAGGAAAAACAAATATAACATCCATTGCAGATGGCCTTATTGAAATTGATGAGGGTAATGTCATCAAACTCAATAATCTATCACCCAATATTGCTGTTTCAACTCTTAATAATCATGACGTCGTATACCGAGGCGACCATACGGTTAGTGTAAAGATAATTTCGTTTGTTATTTCATCATCTGATTTAGATAAAATTTTAAATTTTCTAAAAAAAAATAAAATCGTTAAATTAAAAAAATTTAATTCGATGAGGTTTGGAGTGATTTATACGATTGCAAAAAATGAGAAGCGATCTCTAATTGAAAAAACAAAAAAATCTATAATGTCGAGAATAAGTAACTACAACTCCACAATAATGGATGAGAGGGTGGTGCCCCATGACGTTGCAAGCATAAAAAATAATGTAGTTGAGTTATTGGAAAATAATATTAATTGTATTTTATTATTTCTATCTACGTCGATAACAGATGTAAATGATATTGTTCCAACTGTAATTAATGATCTTGGTGGTAAGATTAATTCTTTTGGCATGCCAGTTGATCCAGGCAACTTGACATTAAGTGGTAAGATTAATGATGTGGATATTATAGTAGCTGCTGGATCTGCACGAAGTGACTCGCTCAATGGTTTTGATTGGCATTTAAATTGTCTGCATGCAAATATTGAAGTTAGTCAAGAAATGGTAAACTCTCTAGGTGTTGGTGGTTTGCTAAAGGATATCGATTTTGCGGTAAAGAGAAAAAGAGTTTCCAAAACTATAGATACAAAAAAATCGAACATTGCTGCAGTTGTGCTATGCGCAGGCGAGTCAAAGAGAATGGGTAACAGAAATAAGTTACTTTTGAAGGTTGCGGGCAAGTCTCTCATAAAAAATTATATAGATAATATCTCTAAATCCAACGTGTCAGAAATAGTCATAGTGACAGGGTATCAGTCAATTGAAATAGAAAAAGAGTTAGAAGGGTACGACGTAAAATTTATCCATAATGAAAAATACAGGGAGGGTATGTCAACCTCCTTGAATACTGGAATTAATTCGCTATCAAAAAATATTAATGCAGCCATAATATGCTTACCAGATATGCCCATGATTGGTATTTATGAAATAAATAAGTTGATTGAGTATTATAATCCAAAAATTGGAAATGAAATTTGTATTGCAACCTATAATGATCAAAGGGGTAATCCCGTTTTATGGGACAGGAAATATTTTAAAAAACTAATGCAAATTAAAGGTGACAAAGGGGGAAGATATTTATTACCAAAATATTTAGAGCAATCTGTGGAGGTGGTATTAGGAGAAGCGGTAGCCTTTGATGTAGATAATGAGAGTAGTTATAAAATCATCAATACGAAGTGATAAAATTTAAATAAATTAATTCGTTGTGAATATATCACAGCCATCTTTTGTGATGCCAACGGTGTGTTCAAATTGAGCTGATAATTCTTTATCTCTTGTTACAATTGTCCAACCATCTGATAAAAGTTTAATATCCTTGGTACCCGCATTAATCATTGGTTCTATTGTGAATATCATTCCTTCTTTTAATTCATACCCATGACCTTTCTTACCAAAGTGGAGAATATTTGGATGATCGTGGAATATTTTACCAATACCATGCCCACATAAATCTTCAACGACAGAAAATCTGTGCTTTTCCGCTATCTCCTGTATTCGCGCACCTATATCACCCGTTCGGATTCCTGGCTTTAGTATTTTTATAGCTTCCATGAGGCACTCTTTCGTAATATCAACGAGAATTTCAGCTTTTCTTGATACCTTACCTACTTTAAACATTCTACTTGTGTCGCCATACCATCCTTCGTGTATGAGGGTAACATCAATATTTAATATATCACCTTCTTTTAACTTTTTTTTGCCAGGAATACCGTGGCAAATAACATTATTTAATGAGATGCATGAAGAGGCGGGGTAACCTCTGTAATATAGAGTCGCTGGAATACAATTATTTGATAATGCAAACTCGTAAATGAGTTTATCAAGGTATTCTGTGGTGTTTCCTTCTTGGACATAGGGCTCAATGAAATCGAGGCATTTTGCTGCAAGCGTTCCAGATTTCTTCATGCATTTAAAGCTCTCCTGATCATATAATTTAATTAATCCTATATTTTTTGTTGGCGCGAGACTTGCTTTTATATAGCTATGCATTAATTTTTTTCTCAGGTTTCTGTAATTTTCTATACTAAAAAATATTTTTATTATACTCAATATAATATATAAACAATGTAATAATTATTTTCACCAACATGGAATTGAAATGAAAGATATAACAGCAGCAATTTTGGTGATCGGCGATGAGATCTTATCAGGAAGAACCAAGGATAAAAATATTGGTTACATTGCAGAATGCTTCTCAAATATAGGTGTTTATTGCAAGGAGGTAAGGATTGTACCCGACGAGGAAAGTAAAATTATTGGCGCATTAAATGAGCTAAGAAAAGACTATACTTATGTAATGACTACAGGAGGTATAGGCCCGACCCACGATGATATAACTGCCGATTGTGTAGCTAAGGCATTTGGCGTTGAGATATCCGAAAATGAGGATGCTATTAACATGCTGCTTGAGAGGATACCTCTTGAAGATCTCAATGAGTCAAGACGAAGAATGGCTCGAATACCGCACGGCGCAAAATTGATTGAGAATAATGTATCAAAGGCACCCGGTTTTCAAATTGATAATGTATTTGTAATGGCTGGGGTCCCTGCTGTAATGCAGGCTATGCTGGATGTTGTCATAACAAGAATTGACAAAGGTCAGAAGTTATTTACTTGCAATATATCTACAAATATCAAGGAAGGTGATATCGCAGATATACTCAGGGAGATTCAAAAAAATAATCCAAATATCATGATTGGATCATACCCGTACTATACTGATGATGGGTATGGAGCGAATATTGTGTGTAGAGCTAAGAATCTTAATGAACTGAAAAATATAGCCAGTATAATAGAAAGCAGTTTGTCGGCGATTGGAAATGTAGAAGTTGGAGAATTTGAGTAGGATGGATAATAACATAAGTTCAAAGTTATTTCCTGTATCGTGGGATCAATTCCATAGGGACTCCAAAGCCCTCGCTTGGCGACTTGCAGATAAGGCCGACTGGTCAGCTATAATTGCTGTTACTCGGGGAGGGCTTGTGCCATCGGCAATAGTTGCAAGAGAATTAAATGTAAGAATAATAGAGACAATATGTGTAACATCTTATAATCCTGAACATAAAAAAGGTGATATTGAGGTATTAAAAAGAATTAGCGATAATTTACTCTCGGATCCAAAATTTAAGCCAGATACAATATTATGTATTGATGACCTCGTTGATACAGGGTCAACAATGGCGGTTGTGAAAGATATGATACCTGGGGCACATATAGCAACTGTTTATGCAAAGCCTGAGGGTTTATCTAATGTTGATACATTTGTCACCGAGGTCAGTCAAGATACATGGATTTATTTTCCATGGGATACTGAGCTTCAATTTTCACCACCTATAAATCCAGGTGGTGTCTGATGATGTATTTAAATTATGAGCGGACGTGGTGGAATAGGTAGACACAAGAGACTTAAAATCTCTCGGAGGTTACTCCGTGCCGGTTCGAGTCCGGCCGTCCGCACCATTTTTATACTTTATAATCATAAAGCCATTTCAAATTATCTAACTGACCGAGGCCATTAGTTTTTTCTAAGAAAAAATCTCTGAAGACGGAAATAATAGGTGGCGCATGAAAAATTTGACGGTTGAGACTTGAATTTCTGATCACTCTGTCAATTCTTTTTTTTCTCATATTCATTGCATAATGAACAGACTCAACGGTATTTTTTTCCCCTATTGATTTACCCAAGGTAAAGGCGTCCTCAAGCGCCATCGATGCGCCTTGAGCAAGATGCGGCTTAATTGAATGTGCTGCATCACCGATAGCAAAGATTGGTCTTGAGGTATCTAAATTTAATGTAATTTTAGAGTCATAAAGGCTCCACGAATGCCAGTCTTGCGCACTCAAGAAAGAGTAGATGCCTTTATCGATATTTTGCTTATTTTTTTGGATTACCGCATCTTTGTTATTTTTTGTTATCATGACAATATTTATTAGATCCTCGAAATATGGGTACATAACAATATGCATTCCTTTGCCAAGAAATAGATATATAGTATCAGCTGATATTTTGATTGGTAATTCATGAACCTTTACTGCAGAGCGGTATGTCATAAAATCATTTGCTATTGGACTACAGGAAATTCTATCGAATATTGGGCTTGAAGAATTTCCATTTGCAATTATTAATTTTTTACCACTGCTAATTGTCTTATTTTCTTTTATTATTTGTATTTTATCCCCCAGATCTTCAATTTTTTTTATTTTTGAGTCGTAGTTAATCTTTGTTTTCGATGCAATTACATTGGATAAAAGCTCCTTGTGAAGAATATCTCGGCTTGCTGTATAGTAATTGGTTAGATTATTTTTATTGATAAATCTATTTACTGGCAGAGTGGTAAGTTTTTTTAATTTCTCTATTGAGTATATTTCAATATTATTGATGATCTTTATGTGAGACTCTAATTTACTCAATATACCCATTTTTTGTAGAACATTGCTTGCATTTGGAGATAATTGAATGCCGTATTGGTTAGCTATCTTCTGATCACCACTTTCGAATATCTCGTTTTTAACATCAAAATTTGATAGTACATAACTACATGCCAATCCGGCAATTCCAGAACCAATAATATTATACATTTCTTTACTTCATTAATTCTGAACTAAGCAATTTGGTGGAATTGTCTCTTCCTTATCCAACTTACTATTGTATTTGTAAAGTGTTGAGCAGTATGGGCAAACTATGCTGTCTTTCTTACCCATATCAAGGTAAATATGTGGGTGGTCATGGGGAGGATTTGCTCCAATGCACTTAAATTTCTTCACAGGGATCTCAATCACAGAGTATCCTTCGGTATTTTGGTAATGAGGTATTTGTATGTCTGCCATGACTATCTCCTGTAATGATATATATACCTAACAAATAAAAATATATAAATAAATTAAGATTGAACTAATTTGATTAAATATGTAATTAACTATATATTTAAATTAAAATAATAAAATATACATAATAATTTTGCAATAATGTAACTCAACGAAGTGAGATATTAAATGCCTCAGAATAATAACGCTAATCTGAAATCACGAAAACTTGAGGGTATCGACCCAATATGGGACAAAATTAGGGAGGAGGCAAAAGAAGCATCCTCGCAAGATCGACAAATATCTGGCTACATGTACTCACAAGTACTTTCTCAAAAGACATTGGAGAAGGTTTTATCTGTAAATTTATCAAAACATATAGAAACAATCCATGTTGAGTATCGAATCATTGAAGATTTATTTGATGAGTTTTATTCAACCGATAAACAAATCCAGCAAACGATAAGGGCGGACATATCTGCTGTATATGATCGAGACCCCGCTTGTCACCGATATATAGAGCCAATCCTGTATTTTAAAGGATTTCAAGCATTACAAGTTCATAGGTTGGCAAACTGGCTTTGGGTTAACGGCAGGAGTGAATTTGCTTATTATTTACAAAGCTTATCCTCAAGAGTGTACTCTGTCGATATTCATCCAGCAGCTAAATTTGGAAAAGGGATATTTATTGATCATGCAACAGGTATTGTAATCGGGGAGACAGCAGTTATTGATGATAACGTATCTATGCTTCACGATGTGACCCTAGGTGGTACGGGAAAGAAATCTGGTGACAGACATCCAAAAGTTAAAAGTGGTGTATTAATCGGTGCAGGAGCTAAGATTCTGGGTAATATTAAAATTGGGGTTTCGGCAAGGGTTGCTGCTGGTAGTGTTGTTCTTAATGACGTTCCAGATGGGGTAACGGTAGCGGGGGTCCCTGCTAGGGTTATTGGTGGTAATGATAAAGATTATCCATCGCAGCATATGGACCACTTACTCCCATCAACTGAAAAATAAATAGAGTTCATCATGCAAAGAAAAGAGAGTGAAATGTTGCGGGACTATCTCAGGGATAAATTTAAGTCCGATGTTATCCGTGTTGTCGAGCGTCCGAAGAAAGATGACTCAATGGAGGTATATGTCGGTGACGAGTTTATGGGTGTTATCTTTAGGGATGACGATGAAGGTGAAATCTCTTATTCTTTCAACATGGCTATTTTAGATATTGATCTATAGTTTAGTTGGGTTTTCTTGCCCTTCATAGACAACCTCTGGATCAAATAGTTTCTCTTCTTCTTCAAATTTGAGTACTACCTTATTTTTACTTTCAAAACTGATAGAGCGATAGAAGCAGGATCTATAACCAACGTGGCAGCTCGCTCCAACTCCTTCAACATCAACAATTAGCCAGATTGAATCCTGATCATCATCAATGCGTATACTGCTAACTTTCTGAGTTAGCCCTGAGGTTTTACCTTTATGCCATATCGATTTGCGCGATCGACTCCAGTAGTATGCTTCTTTATTTTGTATTGTAAGTAAAAGTGCTTCTTTATTCATGTAGCCATGCATAAGAACCTCACCCGATTTACTATCAGTTGTTACGACTGGAATAAGTCCATTTTCATCGAATTTTGGCGCAAGAGCTGTACCTTCTTCAACCTCAAAGACACTCTCTCTCTGCGCGAGTGGAATATCTACCATATCTCTCATTTAGCTAGTTATTTGTTAGTTTCATAAAGCGATCCCTGAGCGCTTCATTTGTCTCAAATTCTCCTGTAAACCGTGTTGTGATTGTTGATACTTGGTCTTTCTTTACGCCTCTAAGAGACATACACATATGCTCTGCATCTAGAATTATTGCAACACCCCTAGGATTGAGTGATTGGCTGAGAGCGTTTGCAATTTCAGCTGTCATTGTTTCTTGTGTTTGAAGACGCTGCGCGTATATGTCAACAAGTCTTGCAATTTTTGAAATTCCAACGACACGATTCGATGGTAAATATGCAACGTGAGCCTTACCAATAAATGGTATCATGTGATGCTCACAAAATGAGTTAAATTGAATATCCTTAAGGAGTACGAGATCATCATAACCACCAACTTCGCTGAAGGTTTTGGATAAAACGTCAACACCATCTTCATTATAGCCCTTGAAAAACTCCTTGTATGCATCGATGAATCTTCGCGGTGTTTCGAGCAAGCCTTCTCTCCCTGGATCTTCACCGATCCAAGCGAGTATAGTTCGTACAGCATCTTCAGCTTCTTCTCTAGAGGGTATGGAGGGGGCCCTCGATAAACTTGTAATTTTTGAATTTTTATCCATTATAGGTTGCTCCAGGTTTGTTTGGTGATAATTCTTAACTAATAAAAGTTGAATATATGTTAAAATCTATTATTTATCAATATAAGTATGATATATTTATAATACAATTATTTCATTCTTAGCTGGTTATAAAATATGCAATGTTAGACGACGTTTATAATAATAAAATAATTGAATTGGCTGCAAATATTTCACATATTGGCCGACTAAAAAATCCAAGTAAAACTGCAACCAAAGTAAGTAGGCTTTGCGGCTCCAAGGTTACGGTAGACGTTGTTCTGTCGGATAATATTGTAACAGATTTTGCGCATGAAGTTAAGGCGTGTGCATTAGGGCAAGCATCGTCATCGATCATGGCAAAGAACATAATTGGATCAACAGTGGATGAGTTGCTAAATATATCAGAGCAAATGAAAAAAATGTTGAAAGAAAACGGCCCAGTTCCAAAAGGTAAGTGGGCAGATCTTGGTTATTTAGAGCCAGTAAAAGATTACAAATCGCGACATTCGTCAACCTTGCTCACTTTTGAGGCTGTAAATGAGGCCATACAAAGCAATTAGTCAAAATCATTTATGTTAAAGACAGTAATCAATTTACCATTCATTTTATTGATAAAAATATATCAATACACCCTATCTTATTTTTTAGGAAACAGATGTAGATATCTGCCTTCTTGTTCTAATTATGCACTTGAGGCTATTAAGAAATTTGGTATATGGGCTGGTGGCTGGTTATTTTTATATAGATTTTTAAGATGTCATCCACTCTCTGGGCATGGCTATGACCCTGTCCCAAGCAAATTACCAAAAAGTTGTGTTTGGTATAAGCCATGGAGCTATAAAATAAAAAAAAATAATTGATTATCTGCGTAATAATCATTAATACTATGGGTACTTACCTGATTTGTTAACAGAGATTGAGTTAGATATGTATATATATAAACTGCTAGATGGTTCCAGCAAGGAATTTCATGATAAAATCAACGGGACCGAGCTTGCGAAATCAATATCCCCATCACTATTAAAAAAAACAATTGCTGTAAAAGTAAACGGTGAAATTAAAGATCTAACAGACAGTCTTCCAAATAACTCAGATATTGAGTTTGTGACAAGGGAACATCCTGAAGCACTTGATCTCATTCGCCATGACTGTGCCCATGTACTGGCGGAAGCGGTTCAAATTTTATTTCCTGAAACCCAAGTCACCATAGGACCAGTCATCGAAAACGGTTTCTATTATGATTTTTATCGTAAGGAGTCATTCAAGCCAGAGGATTTTGTAAAAATTGAAAAAAAGATGCATGAAATAATCTCACAAAATACAAAATTTGAAAAAAAAATAGTGAGTCGTGATGAAGCCATCAAAATTTTTCAAGAAAAGAAAGAGGAATTCAAGGTTGAACTTATAAAGGATATCCCGGAGGGAGAGAATATAAACCTATACTCACAGGGTAATTGGTTTGATCTGTGCAGAGGCCCACACATGGTTTCAACGGGGCAAATTGGTAAGGCGTTTAAGCTAATGAAAATAGCTGGTGCATATTGGAGAGGCGACTCTGACAATGTGATGCTTCAGAGAATTTATGGTACCGCTTGGAGTACAAATGATCAGTTAAGTTCTTACCTCAATATGCTTGAGGAAGCAGAAAAGCGAGACCACAGAAAACTTGGTAGAGAAATGGACCTATTCCATTTTCAAGAGGAGGGTCCAGGATCTGTTTTTTGGCACAAAAAGGGTTGGAAGTTATTTACTGAGTTAATTGATTATATGAAACGTAAGGGAATGAATGCTGGGTACCTTGAAGTCAATACACCCGATATGTTGGATAGGTCATTATGGGAAAAATCAGGACATTGGGAAAAATTTGGAGAGAATATGTTTACTAGCACTACTCCGGATGAAAAAATATTTGCACTAAAACCAATGAATTGTCCAGGTCATGTACAAATATTTAAAAATGGTCTAAAGAGCTACCGTGACTTACCAATAAAATATGCTGAATTTGGTAAAGTGCATAGATATGAACCATCAGGCGCATTGCATGGGCTGATGAGAGTTCGACATTTTACACAAGATGACGGGCATATTTTTCTGACTGAGGAGCAGATAAAAGAAGAATGTATTAGAGTCCATGAGTTGATTTTATCAATATACAAAGACTTTGGTTTTGAAGATATAGTCGTAAAATTCTCTGACAGACCAGAAAAGAGGGTTGGAGAGGATGAAATTTGGGATAAGGCTGAAAAGGCACTCATAGAAGCGGTAGAGTCCACAAACCAAAAATTTGAGCTAAACCCTGGTGAAGGGGCTTTTTATGGCCCAAAGCTAGAGTACGTCTTACGAGATGCAATAGGAAGAGATTGGCAGTGTGGCACGCTTCAAGTCGACTTTAATCTGCCTGGAAGGCTAGGTTCATTCTATATTGGAAGTGACGGTGAGAAGCATGTTCCTGTAATGCTACACCGAGCCATATTTGGATCTTTAGAACGATTTACAGGAATACTAATTGAGCATTATGCCGGCCGCTTACCCCTATGGATATCACCTACTCAGATAGCAATTGTTACAATCAATTCTCAATGTGATCAGTATGCAAATAATGTGCTTGAGAGATGTGTTATGAGTAATTTAAGAGCTGAAACAGATCTCCGTAATGAAAAAATAAGCTATAAGATTAGAGAGCATATTTCAGTTAAGATTCCAATATTATTTGTTATAGGTCAAAAAGAGGTTGAGGATGGGACCGTGACCATACGAGAATTGGGCAATGATGTACAAAAGACTGTTAAGCTTAACGACGCAATATCTGAAATTCAAAACAGAGCAAATCCGCCAGATTTTAACTTTTAGGAAGAAAACTGCTCTGTAATTATTCTCTCCTCAAGATTATGATCTGGGTCAAACATAATTTTCAAGGATAGCGTTTCATCATTTGAAACAATTATTTTATGTGCATCCATTATTTCATGACTATCCGCCGTGGCGTTAACCTTTCTGAATTCTGGATCAATTACATCAATTTCAACAATTGAATTAATATCCAATAATGCGCCCTTCCATCTCCTCGGTCTAAATGGACTCGTTGGTGTTAGGGCCATCAATTTCGCATTGATAGGCAAGATTGGTCCATCTGCAGAAAGATTGTAAGCGGTACTGCCGGCTGGGGTAGAAATCAATAATCCATCTGAGATTAGCTCATTTAGGCGGACCTTATCATTTATTGAAATTTTTAGTTTTGCTGCCTGGTAGGTCGTTCGAGTCAGGGCAACCTCATTTATTGCAATTTCACTATGCTCATTCCCAGATACATCAATCACTGACATTTTAAGTGGATTAATTTCTGTTATTTCAGAGTTTTCCAGTTTCTTATCCAGATGATCAAAGCTTAATTCATTCATAAGAAAACCAATGGAACCACAGTTCATCCCATAAATTGGTATACCGGATCCAATGAACTGATGAAGCACTTGCAGCATTTGACCATCACCTCCAAGTGCAACAATGAATTCAGCATCATCGATATCCGAGTTCCCATATAATCCAATTAATTTCTCTTTTGCTTCAGTCGCTTGTGCTGTTTCACTTGCTATGAATGTTATTTTTTTAACAGCCATTATATTTCTATATTTATTATTGCTTCAATTGCGGTTAAACTTATTTCAAATATCATATGTATCATAATTACATGATTTATTAAATAATATTTGATTACTTCCTTGTGTGTGGTGGCATTATCATGAAGAAAATTGGTATAATTGGGTGCGGAAGGCAGGCTCCAAAGCACATTATGGGATATTTTGAGAATGGCATAAAAGATATCTTCCTATTTGATGTTATTGAGTCAAGGGCTCGTGATTTAGCTGCAGAATACAACCTTCAATATAAGAAAATTGATGATTTGGTGGCTATACCAGATGTTGGTATTTATTCAATTTGTACGCCACCAAATACACATGACACACTTATTGAAACATTGATTAATAACAATAAGCATATCTTATGCGAAAAACCATTATCATTAAATTTGGATAATCTATCCAAATTTAAACGCTTATCGACTGAGAAGGGGTTAACAGTAATGGGTGGGTATATTTATAAGTTTTCACCTTCACACATTGAAATGAGAGAGTTCATAGAAGCCAATCAAAACCATATTCAAAGTGCATATTTGAGAATTGCAAGCCCTGGCCTAAATAACGCATGGCAATTTTCAAAAAATAAAGGAGGTGGTGCAATTAATGAACTTTTTGTCCATATGATTGATCTCGCAAATTGGTATTTTGGTCCAATTGAAAATATTGAAGAAATTGACATCCAAACATACCGATCTGATAGAGAAAGTATGATGGATAAAAATGATCATCTTGCAGAAGACTTCATTACGGTCAAAATACTGAATAGATTGGGTGTCTCAATTACTATTGAGGCTGATATGATCTCAAATGACTTCGTGCAATATGTAAATATAAGTGGACCTGGTTTGATGGGATTCTGTTCGATACAACCAAATTTGCCATTGATCTTGCGTCAAAGTGAAAAAAAATATGACATTTGTGAGTATAGAGAATTTAAGAATCTTCACACAAGTCAAATTGCTTATTTTCTCAGTTGCATTGATAAAATCACAACCCATTCGCAATCAACAATCGCAGAGTCAATTGATATTTGTAAGTTTCTCAATGAAGTTACTGATTAAGTCCAAGAGCATTCTCCGCATTGACTGAACAAATATTATTTTTTATATCTTCTGAAAAATTAATGCTCTCAATCCATTTTAACGGTTTTTTTACGCCCATATCAGCCGGGAAATCTGTACCAAGTAATATTCTGTCCGAACCAATTATCTCTATTACTTGTTTTAGTCCAGTATCGGAATGAGTGATCGTATCGTAGTAGAAATTCCTGAGATAATCAGATGGTTTTCTGTTCAAATTATCACTTACATCTTTTCGAGTATTATACGCGTGGTCAAACCTTCCAATTGCAAATGGTAAATAGCCACCCGCATGCGATAAACAAATTTTTATATTAGGTAATTGATCCATGAATCCTGAGAAAATAAGATTTGCAGCGGCTGTTGTAGTTTCCATTGGATTGCCGATGAGATTAATTAAATGATACTCCCCCATAATATCATGAGCTCTAGTAGAGAGCGGATGAAGTAGAATAAAGGCGCCTAGTTTTTCTGCTTCCATTAGAATTTCGAAGAAATGGCGCTGGTTTAAGTTCGTATGATCAATATGGGAGCCGATGATGATACCTTTTAAGTTTAGTTCGTTGATAATCCTATTAAGCTCTGATATGGATCTTTCAGGGTCTTTAATTGGTATGGTCCCTAAACCTTGATATCTGTCAGGACGATTGCTCACAGCGTTAGCTATTTCGTCATTTACATCTTTGCATGCATTAAACGCGATATCAATTGGGTCGCTATCTCTAAGTAGTTGTGGATTGAGGGATAATAATTGGGTATCTACTTCTGCATCATCCATCAGAGCGATTCGTTCTTTATATGGAGTCCAATACTCAGGCGTACTCATTACATTTTTTCGTTTTCCAGTTGTTAGTATAGTTCTTCCTTCTTTATTTCGTTCAATTTTCGTACCATACCACAGCTCATTATTTTCATAAGCGACCCTCAAAGACGCTGGTAGTATATGAGAATGTATATCGATCACTTTCATTTAGACCTCAAGTTTTATAGCTTCATTTAGTTTTATTGACTTCTCTATACCCAGGGTAATTTTCAGATTTTGAAGACCTTCTTTTCCTGTAGTATTTGGGCATGCTATTCCTTGGGTTACAAACTCTAACCATGAACGAGTCTCGTCAGCAAATGGACCCCAATATTTATCAACCGCCCAATTGCCAGAGGCGTTACTGGTTAAAAAACCCATTTCAGTATTTGTATCCACGTATGCATGGTGCATACCACTCTCTGAGAAACCAATATGCTCTTTTCTGTCATCATCAAAAAAAAGTACACCATTTTCTCCAATAATTTCTGCCCTCACAAGCCTACCATGAGATGGGTAATTTTTTGGCAATGCATATCCCATCGATAGGTTGACGATTGTACCGTCATCGTAAGTTATTATTGCGGCTGCAATTTCATCTACGTCAAAACCATCTTTTCTGTATATTTTACCATGGCCTTTTGCAACTATCTCTTTTGGTGTTTTTCCATCAAGATACCATCCAAAAAGATCAACAAGGTAAGTTAATGCATCATTGACAAAGGATATATGCTTCGATCTTTTTAAGATTTCCGCTCCAGTTCTTTGCGTATTATTAAAACGTCCTACACAAGATAATATATTGCCAACTTTATTCTCAATTATTTGTTGTTTCCCAATTAAGTAATGCCGATTAAATCGAAGCGTGTAGCCAACATGCAAACTTGTATTATTTTTTGCAGCAGCTTCAACCATTTTTTCTGCTTCATCGACGCTCAACGCAATCGGTTTCTCAACAAGTACAGGCTTACCTCTTTCAAGAGCGTTTATGACTGGTTTGTAGTGCTCTGGCTCACTCGTTGAAACGATAAGGGCATGGATATTTTCGTCATTAATAATATCTGAATTATTTGTGCTAATAATGTCTGCATTTATTCTTTCACCAAGCTGATGTGCTTTCCCTGAATCTATATCTGAAATTCCAATATATTTCACAGAAGAATTATTTCTGGAAATGGATGACCTTAGGTTACCCATTCTTCCGCATCCGATAATACCAATTCCAATTTCTTGATGATTTAGTTGCATAATGATTTTATTTTAAGATTAATTGTATAATATTTACATAAATTGATTTGTAATCAATAAAAATAAAACAAAATATGAATATTATTTAGAGGGAGAGAAATGACACAAGAAGATAATTATACAAAAGGCCTAAAAAAACTATTGGAAATGGGCCGTGAAGATACAATGCTAAATCAAAGGCAAATTTCCGAAGATATGTACCAACTATCTGTGGGGACATTATTTGGAGAGATTTGGAATCGCCCCCATCTATCCTTGCGCGATCGCCAATTGATAACACTTGCGGCAAATATTGCACTCGCAAGACCGCATGGAACTCATTCACACTACAGAAGTGCGCACCACATTGGTATCACACACGAAGAAATTTGTGAGATTATGATACACGTTGGTATGTACGGTGGCTGGCCTTGCATCGCACACGCAACATCACAATATCTTGAGGTTTTGGAAGAGAGGGGTGACCCCATGGCAAAATCAAATCCAAAAAGGGATGAGATTAAAGAAGAATAAGTCAAACAGTCTCAAGTGAATTAATAATTGTATAGACATTATCCACGCTAGGTTGAATTATTCCAGAGTCAATTTGGATGATTGTTTCCATTGTTTTCTTTGTATAGGGTAAATCAATCTTAAGCGCCCTCGCTTCCGCGAGCACATGGCCACTCATATGCAAAATTTCTGTTTTTCTACCTCGATGAATATCTTGACCCATTGAGGGTCTTCTGTTTGGTCCGTTTGACCTTTTTTTTATCATTGTATCAAGTTCTAAATAAATATCTTTATCAACTGATTGGAGCCACTTATCCTTACTTGCCCCTCCAAATTTCTCAAAATCAAGACCGAGTTTTTCTCCAATTTCAGCGGCCTCTCTAGCAAGATTTATTTGTAATTTTCTGCAAACTTCATCACCCGCTAACTCTGCTGTTCCAAGATTTGACATTGCAACTACCGGGTTACCCATGCAGTTTTGGCACAGCTTTGCCCACCTTTCCCCCCAAAGATTTTCTGTAATGACAGATGAGTCAATGACATCGAGTGCCTTCCTTATTTTTTCAAGCTCTTTTCTTATTTTTTCTTGCTCTTTGGTTTCCTCTTTATGATGTAAGCCCAATCTAAATACGTCATGCCCCATGTCTCGCATTCGGCTATGACCGGGTCTTGAAACTTTGCCAGGCTCATATGACTCCACAGATATGTTTGACATCACAAGACCTGCTGCTCTATTTTTACCAACGATATTAGCTATTTCTTGGTCTGGCCAACAATTTTGCGCTGATATTATTAGCCCATCCGGATGAATAAATTTATTAATAAATTGCGCTGACCATTCTGTGTCGTAGGCTTTCATTGCGATAAAGCCAAAATTAAATAATTGTTCACGGGCAATTTTTTCAGATTGGTGCAAGTGCAACATTCTTGGCTTTGCTACAAAAGTATCATGAGGTCCAGATACCTCAATACCATTTTTATTAACATATTCAACTTGCTCATGCCATGGGTCAATAATTGTAACTGAATGACCTGTTGCGCTCAGCCACCCTCCCAAATAAGATCCGACTGCACCAGCTCCTATAAATAAAACTCGTTCTTTTATTGGTTTCATGTATTACCTATTTTTCATTGCAATTTGTAGATCGTACTCACTATCGGGTACAATTCTTGGTATATGATCTCCATCTAAATATGCTATCAAACATTCCGCCGCCTGAATTTCCATTCTTGCTCTAGATACTTTTGTGTTTGCCCCCATGTGACACGTCATTATTATATTATCAAGTTTTGATAGTGGCCCGCCAAGGTATGGTTCTTCATTATATACATCAAGCCCTGCGCCTGCTATTTGGTTTTTATTTAGCGCATTGAAAAGAGCTTTTTCATTTATTAGACCGCCACGGGCTGTGTTAACCAGAAAGGCGTCATTTTTCATTAGATTAAGTTCCTCTTGGTTGATAATATCTATTGTTGCAGGCGTTTTGGGTACGTGCAAGCATACAATATCAGCTTCTTTCAGAAGTCGACTCTTGCTAACCCATTCCACCGGTAAATAGGAATTTATTGACTCATCCGGGTCAATATCATTTGCGATAATATTTGCGCCAAAAGCGGATAGCAACTTCGCGGTTCGGCGACCGATCCGACCCATACCAATAATTCCAACTGTAAGCTCTTCAAGGCTTCTACCAAGTACTCTAAGCCATTTACCCTGCCTCATTAGAGCGTCACCTTTTTGTACCCCCCGAATAAGCATGAGTATGTGGGTAAGCGTTAACTCGGCGACTGTATCTGCATTTGCACCTGGAACATATGAAACGCCAATATTTCTCTCTCTGGCTGCGTTCAGATCAATACTATCAAGACCTACCGCACATCTTGCTATAAACCGTAATTCAGGCGCCTGATCCATAACCTTAGCTGTCATTGGTTCGGCTCCACAGATTGCAACATCGCAACCCTTTATTAATTCCTTCATCTCATCTTCAACTAAAAGTCTTTTTTTATCATTTCTAATGAGTTTAACCCCAGCATCTTCCAACATTGTCCAGGATAGGGGGTTGCACGCACCCCATTGTTCGGGTGATACCATCGCAGTTGCTCTAATTTTCATATTGTTACGCCTTTAGTTAATAGGGAGCTTCTTCGCCAATTATGGTTATTCTGTGCATTCTTCTCCGAAAGCCAGCATAATCGTCAACAGCATAATGTTGCGTGCAGCGATTGTCCCATATAGCAATTGTACCAGGACTCCATTTTAGCCTACAAATAAATTCTGGTCGTGTAGAATGAGATTTTAGATAATTTAGAATAGGAGTCGACTCTTCCTTGGTCATGCCCTCAATCTCAACAGCATGCCCACCAATATAAAGTGCTTTATTTTTCGAGTCTGGGTGGGTCCTAATGATTGGATGATATGTATGAACTTTGGTTTTGCCAGGGTCTTGCTGTTTCATGCTCTTTGCACCCGTAAAATTACCAAGTTTGAGTGGTTGATCACCAACGTAAAGCCCTCTTAACGATCCTAATATCTCTTTCATTTGGTCTGATAAGGTATCATATGCCTGATACATATTTGCAAACAGAGTGTCACCTCCTGCTGGAGGTAGCTCTTGAGCGTATAACATTGTTGCTTTTGGGGGAATTTCAGTAAAGCTTCCATCCGAGTGCCATACATTACCAAATGCGTACGTATCCTTCTCAGTTTTAACAATCTCAAGAATTTCAGGGTGCGTCTCCAATCCCTTCATATATGGATAGTGGTGAATCTCACCCCACTTTCTTCCAAATTCAAGATACTGATCAGAATTTAAGTCCTGATCAAGAATACCAATGACTTGATAGTCAACGAATGCTTTGTATATTTCTTTGAATGTATCATCACTTATATTTTTCAAGTCAACATCCAATATCTCAGCACCCATAGCTCCTGCGAGGGGTCTGATCTTAAAGTTATTATATTCGATAATTTTCATTGAAACCTCATTAAATATTTAGTATTTCTCTTGCTTCACTGGGGCTAGCTACTGAATAACCCATATTCGTGATTATATTGACCGCCCGTTCGACAAGGGCAGCATTACCTGGTGCTAATTCGCCTCTTGATATATAAAGATTATCCTCTAGCCCAACTCGAACATGACCTCCGAGTATGATAGATTGCGCGACCATTGGAAGTTGGTCTTTTGATATTCCAAAGGATGCCCAGACTGCGTCATTAGGTAATTGATTGCGCATAGTCATCATTGTATCTGGCGTTGCTTCGGCTGCCCACGGTATACCGAGGCATATCTGGAATAAATAAGGCTTTTTAACCAAATCTTGTTTTATAAGCGCTTTTGCTTGCCTTAGCCCACCAAGATCAAAAACCTCAAGCTCTGGTTTTACGCCGGTAGCAGCAATTTTTTTTGCCATCTCAATCACATTATCTGGTGTGTTGACAAAAATATGTGGCCCAAAATTAAAACTGCCAATGTCCAAACTGCATATATCTGGCTTAATATTTTCAATGTGAATAACACGATTGGCGGGCGACGTAAGGGTTGTACCCGTGCCAAATTTTACAGGATCTTCGAGGGTGCCAAGAACTATCCTAGCGCCTGGCCCAGTAGTTAAATTAATTATAACATCATCATTTTTTTGCCTTATCCGATCAACAACTTCCTTGTATAGCGACTCCTCCATACTTGGTTTTCCAGTATCTGGATCTCTCACATGTATATGAACAATTGCAGCGCCAGCCTTATGCGCAGAAAGACATTCATTGGCAATTTCTTCGGGTGTTATTGGGACTGCTGGATTTATGTGTGTATGCTCGGCAGCGCCAGTGACAGCACATGTAATGATAACTTTTCTCAACAAACCCCCCTTTTAAGACTACAATCAGTCTTATATTCTATAGATATTATTTTAAAAATAAATTATATTTTAATCAAAAATTTTTTTTTTATAATTAAAAGGTTTTTTCTCATGCGACTTGGCTTTTTTACAATGCCCGTTCATCCCGAAGATAAGAAATGGGATATATCACTGCAAGAAGATCGAGAGGCTGTGATATTAGCAGACAAGCTCGGTTTCTATGATGTATTTATTGGAGAGCATTTAACGGATAAATCCGAGAATATTACAAATAGCATGATATTTTTATCAAGCTTGATTGCGGAAACCAAAAATATAAAGCTTGGGACAGGAACATCTAATCTCTCACACATGCATCCAGTATTAATAGCGTCTCATGCAGCAATGCTTGACCATCTCTCAAAAGGCAGATTTATATTTGGTATTAGTCCTGGAGCACTGCGATGTGATGCAGAGGTATTGGGTATTATTAATGAGGATAGAGGGCAGATTTTTGCTGAGTCTATTGATGTAATACTTGAAATTTGGAGAAGCGATCCCCCGTACAACATTGATTTACCGAACAATAGATTTAAAGTTTCATCTCTGGAGTCCACTTTTCTTGAAGTTGGCGTCGGCTACTTGCAGAAACCCTATCAAAAACCCAGACCAGAAATAGTTGGAACGGTTGTCGCCCCATTTTCGAAGGGCGTGATTGCAATGGGAGAAAAAGATTTTCATCCAATATCCGCACATTTCCTATTACCAAAATGGGTAAAGACTCATTGGGAAAACTATAAAGAGGGTAAAGAAAATGTCGGGCTTAAGGCAAATATGAGTGATTGGAGAATCGCGCGTACTATATTTGTCAACGATGACTCACAAGTTGCCGCAGATTATGGTAAAAATAACAAGAAGAGCCCCTACAGATTTTTTTATGACCATCTCTATCGAAAACTCGAGAGGAGTGGTCGTCTTGGGGTATTTAAATCCGATCCAAATATAGATGACAAGGATTTAGATATTGATAATATTCTTGATGAGCTAGTTATTTGCGGTGACACAAATCATGTTATAGATCAAATTTTGGCATTTCGGGAAACAGTTGGGGATTTTGGTGAGCTCTTGTATGGTGGGGTTGATTGGCTTGATAAGGATCTTGCACGCAAATCAATGGAACTAATGGCTGAAAAGGTAATTCCAGAAGTCACAAAAAATATCAATAAATAAATCAAATTGAAATATTTTAATCAAACGTTTATATAAGTGATATGCGCTCAATTATTGTCATAATATCTCTTTTTTTAATATTATCATTCACAAGTAGTATTGTTGGATATAGGATTCCTGGCATAACTGAAAACCCGTCACTTGGGAAAATAAAGCTATGTAAGGCAGCTTCAGGAATGCATTCAAATTTTATAGATAAGTACGTCACTGCAGGCATTATTTTAAGTCATAAAAAGCTATCAGAACAGCAATATACTTTTTATGTAAATAAAGAAAAATGGAATAATGAATTATTTGAGTCTCAAGAAGTGGTTGCGATCGGAGGTTGGTGCAGGGTTGCTAATAAAAACGGAAGAGGCGAAGTTTACATTTATGATAATAAAAGTAAAGATGTTATTGGCACAGTAATAGATGGTAACTACGAGGCTTAGTAACCTATTTATTTTTAGTATAAATTATTATTAAAAAGCCAGTCAGAATACCGACTATCATCCATAACCAAGTTTCTATTGAAAATAACATTACACCAACATTTAAATTTCAAAATCTGATATATTTTATAGTATAACCATTTCTATGGAAAATATAATGGATTTTAATTTTGATTATATAATTGTTGGGGCAGGAAGTGCTGGTTGTGTCTTGGCTAATAGATTATCACACGATGAAAATCATTCTGTCCTTCTGATCGAGTCTGGTGGCTGGGATAATAATCCTTGGATACACATCCCGCTGGGTTACGGTAAACACTTTGATAATCCAAAAGTTAACTGGATGTATCATTCTGAACCAGAGCAAGCCACTGGGGGTAGAAAGATATTTCAACCCCGAGGAAAGGTGGTTGGTGGCTCATCATCAATAAATGGCTTAGTTTATATACGTGGCCAAAAGCAAGATTTTGATTTGTGGGATCCTGAAAGAAGGTTTGGATGGGATTATAACTCTATTTTACCGTATTTTAAAAAAAGCGAGAAGAATGTGGATATCCAGGACCAATATCATGGTTCAGATGGTGAATTATCAGTGTCATCACCAAAGGATTTACATCCACTAGCTACTTCTTTTGTAAAAGCGGGTCTCAATATGGGATACCCCCTAAATAGGGACTTTAATGGCGTAACTCAAGAAGGCTTTGGTCATTTACAAATGACAATCAAGAATGGTCTGAGGTCAAGTTCATCAACAGCCTTCTTGAGAGCGGCTAAGAAAAGAAAAAATCTAAAAATATATACCAATGTGCTTATCTCAAAAGTTTTGTTCAAAAATAAAGACGCTATTGGTGTCTCTGGGGTCAGAAATGGTAAAGAAATAAACTTCTACGCGAATAATGAGGTCATTTTATGTGCAGGTTCATTTAATTCGCCAAAAATTCTGCAACTATCTGGAATTGGTCCAAAAGATATCCTAGATGAATTTAATATTGAAAATATATCAGTTTTGGAAGGTGTTGGAAAAAATTTACAAGATCATTACAATGGAAGAATCGTTTACAAAACATCCAATCAATACACCTTAAATGCTGTTATGAAAAACAAATTTAAGTCCATACGCGAAGGCTTAAAATATATTTTTTATCGAAGAGGTTTTTTAAATATGGGTTCCTCTGTATCAGCTGGTTTTATTAAGTCAAAACAATTACTTAGTAGGCCTGATTTGCATATTAGTTTAATACTATTTAGTGGTGATAAGGCCGGAACAAAACTACACCCATGGTCAGGATTTTCAATTATTGTGAGACTCCTGCGACCCAAAAGTGTAGGTAGTTTAAGGATAAGAAGCATAGACCCCGCAGATCAGCCGCAGATCTTTATGAATTATTTTAACCACAAAGATGATAGGAAGCTGCTTGTTCAAGCAATAAAAATAACAAGAAAAATTATGAAATCAGACCCAATCAGTAATGACATTATTGAAGAACATTCCCCTGGAAACGAAATCCAATCTGATGCTCAAATAGAACAATTTTTAGCAACAAAAGGGGGGATCAGTTATCATCCCGTTGGGACTTGCAAGATGGGTGTTGAGGATGACTGTGTGGTCGATTATAACTTAAATGTTTACGGCGTAAAAAATCTTAGAGTTGTTGATGCATCAATAATGCCAAATATAACCTCTGGCAATACTAATGCACCTGTTATCATGATTGCAGAAAAGGCCGCAGATATAATCCTAGGTAAAACTTGATATTATTTGAGTGGTGAGAATGAGGTGCCAGTCATGATTTTATCTTCTTGATCTGCGACCATTCCCGCAGTCTTATCTCGAAAACTAAGCCAATCAGGGTCAGCAGCCCGTTTCTTTTTCATCGTATTAAATTCTTCAAGATCCTTGTATTCCCATATGTGAACTATTTGATTTTGAGGACCTATGTCACTTATGAAATATGCAATTAGTTTAAAGCCGTATTTATTGTTTACTGGCATGGCGTAATCTTCAAATATTTTTACATATTTATTGAGCATTCTTGGTACACAATTATATGTTCTTACATTATAAATCATTATCTAAACTCCAAAGTTATGATCATTTCTGCTTTTCAACCGGAGGCCAAATTCTATGGCCTATACTAGGTGAACCAGGCGCATGAATTGTTTCACCAATGGTTTTTTTGCTAAATGGGTCAAATTCACGAACAATATTTTGACGTCTATCCTCATGTGATGTGAATTCATATAGGACAGAATGCTTTGCCCAGCCAACTGTTGAAACCATTTTTCTGGCTCTAATTGCACCTTTGACCTCAGATACAAACGGCAGCCTAATTTGCGCATACCATTTTCCAATTTCAATCTCATTTTCGACGCTGGTCATGTTATAGCTGCCCATCTGAATTGCCTGCGCTGGCACACCTCCAGGGGCGACCATGCGATAATCAGGACCCGTGACTCTCTCTTCCTCAATTAAAACAGCAGTTCGTGCCTCTAGCCTTTCTAAAAATCTTTCCTTGATTTCAGTTGTCTGGTTTTCAGGAAAAAGAGGGGAATTTTTTTGATAGTAAATGTGGGGAGATGAGGCGGCAATTAGACATATATATTGTGTCCCTTGTGGAATGTTTTCTGTCGTATGAGGTAATTTATCTCGCCGTTCTTTGTAATCCTGCTCGTCCACCAAATAATGAGCAGCCCATACTACTCCATCATGAGTTAGTATATTCGGTAAATAATCATTATGAAGCCAGTTAATATGGCCCTCTTTTCCGGTCTCGTCTAAATTATACCATGTCGCCCATATACCATTATCCATGTGAAGCCCTCTTATAAATTTCCAAACTAATTAACTGTTTACTTTGCTATAAATTATATAATCACATATTATACACATAATTTAGATTGTAAATTTGATATTACTCGTTGTAATATCAAAATTTGTTCAACAAATAAACAAATTCGAGGAGATTCATAAATGTCAGATATCGGTATTATTCCAGTTGATTGGGAAGATAGGTTTGACCCACAAAGAATGCTAAGAGAGAGATTGGACCGGGCAAAAGAGGCTCTTGATAATTCGGAAGCAGACGTATTATTCGTATTTCGTACAGAAGATGCAAGATACCTTATGGGCTACAGGCATCATCTAGGTCCCGCGTTCATAATGGGTAACGCTGTTGTCGTTCTTGCGAGAGGACATGACCCGATATTATGGACAATGGACTATGAGCATTGTAAGCAAAGAATGCCATGGTTAGATGAGCAACAGATTCAACCCAGGGCAAATTTTAGAGAAAAAGTTGGTATGAAAAGATGGGCAGACCAAGTAGAAGGTTTTATTGGTTCACTGAAGGGAAAGACAATCGGAATTGATATTTGGGATCTTAATATGGAGAACGCGATTAGGGAAACCTTCCCTGAGTCAAGCTTTGTTGACGGATATCAGGGTATACTTATGCGTGCAAAAGAAATTAAAACTCAAGACGAAATTCATTGTCTAAAAATCGCAAACGCCATGACTGAGGCTGCACTCGACAATGCTCTTGATTTTTTGAAGCCAGGGGTTCGAGAATGTGAAGTTTTAGCAGTTGCATGGGAGACAATGACTGCAATGGGATCTGAATGGACGCAATGTTCAAATATTGTAGCCTCTGGACCCTACACTGCCCCCTATCGCAGGTTTACATCGGATAGAATAATACGTAATGGAGATCCTGTAATTATAGATATTGGAGCTTGCTTTAATGGTTACTATGGGGATCTTACAAGGACATGGATTTGTGGAAATGTAAAACCAACTGACGAAATGAAAAAAGTTCATCAGAATTGCTATAACGCTCTATTTAATGCCGGTGCTGCAGTAAAACCGGGAGCTACAAACGCAGAAGTATTCGCGCAAGCAGATCCATATGTGTTAGACAGCCTTGGTCATGGTTCCGGTGTAAATCCATGGGAGGCTCCATATTTTTCTCCAGCATCAAAAGATCAACCAGTCGTATTGAAAGAGGGTATGCAGTTCAATCTGGAGCCATACGCCGGAGTAAAGGGAGTTGGAGGTTTTAGACTAGAGAATGATCATATTGTTACAGCAGAAGGTGTTGATATCTACACTACCTATCCATTTGATGAAAGGCTTGTAATCGATGTGCATCCATATGATATTTCAACAGGAAGAACTAGATAAAGATGGTAGAAGAAAATATTGGATCAATTGAACCAGACTTTTCTCTGAAAGGAAAACTTGCGATTATTACTGGTGCGAGTATGGGTATCGGTAAGGAAATAGCACGAGCATTCGCCGCTGCAGGGGCTGAGATTATTGTCACAGCTAGAACTGAGAGTAAGCTAATTGAGCTAAAAGAGGAAGTTGAAAAGGATGGAGGAAAGTGTCATTTTCTTGTTAATGACATAACGAATATAAATCAAATACAGGATTTGGCTGATTTCATTCGTGAGAAACTATCAGAAGAAGAAAAGGACCTTGTATTGGTTAATAATGCGGGGTTCGGATTTACAAAGCCTGTTCTTGAGGTAACCCAAGAGGATTTCGATCTTATTACTTCGACACATTTACGAGGAACCTTTTTTTGTTGCCAAAAGATTGGCGAAATAATGCTTGAGAGAGGTTATGGAAAAATTATAAATCTTGGCTCAACGTGGGGATATACAACTGATGCAAAAAAGGCTCCGTATTGTATGGCTAAAGCAGGCATTGCTCATATGAGCCGAGCAATATCAACTGAATGGGCCCCAAATGGAATTCGAATAAATACACTGGCCCCCACAGGAACCGTTACCGAATTTACTCAAAAAACATGGGAGTCGATGCCGGAGCGTGCAAAAGGTATTCTATCAAGAATAAAATTAGGTAGATTTGCTTATCCCTCAGATCATTTAGGCGCTGCCATATTCTTGGCATCTAGTGCATCGGATTTTATTACTGGGCAGACAATATATGTAGATGGCGGATTCACAGCGGCTGGTTGATTAAATATTTAGGCTGCTGATAATCCTTTCACGAGTTATGGGTAACTGCTTTATTCTAATGTTCATTGCCGTAAAGAGTGCATTACTGATTGCTGCGGCCGTCGGGCCGTGTGCTGCCTCGCCAACCCCGAGGAAGGGCTCCTCAGGTCGGTCTATTAATTCAACTTGTATTTGCGGTGTTTGTTTAAATTTTATTATTGGATAATTTTCCCAGTCTGTTGCGGATATTATTTCGCCGTCAAAATTTACTTCCTCAATTAATGTGCAGCTAGTTGCTTGTATGATGCCGCCCTCAATTTGATTTTTAACTCCATCAGCATTAACCACTTCTCCAGCATCAATGACGGCCCATGCGTTAATGAGCTCAATATCCTCATCAACATTTATCTCTACAACCATAGCACAATATGCACCTGAATTTTTATAGCGTGAAAAGGCAAATCCCTTTGGTAAACCAGAACTTCTATCTGTCCATTTTGATATATCTCTTACTCTTTCGATTAATTCAATGATACGCGGGTCAGATAAATGCTTTAATCTGAATTCTATTGGATCAATCTCTTGCATTGATGCTATATCATCCATTAGAGTTTCTATTGCATATACGTTTACAAATGCGCCGAGTCCACGCATTGCGGATGTTCGCCATGGAAGATCATATACAATTTGCTTTTGTATTCTGATGTTTGGGATGTCATAAAGTGGCATTGAGTTTCTGTCAGCTGCACCACCTTTATCAAGTGGGGTATCAACCGGGTTTGGAGGATTTAACGGGTTTGACATATGCTCAGCTGCAAGAAGGTACTCTCCATTTTCACCTGATGGTCTTTTTACATGCGGTGGACTTTTAATTGATATATCAAATGACTCGATCATTAAATTATCTGCCAGATTCGCATCGATTTTAGTTACCATACCAGGTGCAAGAGGAGACCATGAAAGCTCATCTTCTCGACTCCAAACTAGTCTAACTGGAGTACCGTTAAACTCCTTTGCTACGAGAACAGCATCTAAAACAACATCGTCTGCTCCATTATGACCATAGCATCCTGAGCCGTGTTTGTGCATTACATCAACGTCACTCTCATCAATATTGAAAATTGATGCCAAAGTTCTCTTCATAGCAAAAACGGCCTGACTATGCGTATATACTTCAAGAGTATTACCTTTCCATTGCGCGACAGCACAGCAAGGACCAATTGAAGCATGGCATAGAAATTTCCTTGAGACTTCAGTTGAAATACCATCAAATCTCAATACATCAATTTTTCCTTTATCAAGACTATTTATTATTGGGCTTTTTGTATCCCGAATGAATTGAAGTGGGTCTTCAATAATTTTATCTGGCGTTGACCATTTGCAGTATTTATTCACTTGCTCTGCAAGTTTTACTGCATCTTCCTCTCTTTCTGCTATTACGGCTATAAATGAACCGTTTACAACCAGTTTTTTGAGATTTTTTAATGTATTTATTTTGTCAATATCGATTTTAATGATCCGAGATGACACAGAGGGTGGTCTGACTACGCGGGCATGCAGCATACCATCAAGTTCAATGTCATGAACAAACTCATGAGTACCTAAAATTTTATTTTTTAAATCGATTCTCTTAATGCTTTTTCCAGCAAGCTTTCTCTGGCTAGGTAACTTTGGTTGCATGTAGATTTCAACTGGTTGGTTAAAATCAATATCTTTAGCAATCGACCAGTAGGATAAGTTTGTAGAGTTGTCGTTTAGGTAAATTTCACCATCAATAACATTCAATTCCCGCACATCAGATTGCAATAACTCCGACGCCTTACTAAGCATTAGCATTCTCGCTGCAGATGCAGCTTTTCTAACAGAAATACCTTCTGTTTGCATAGATTGTGAACCTGCAGT
The DNA here is from genome assembly GCA_902633855.1 of uncultured OCS116 cluster bacterium. Lineage (GTDB taxonomy): Bacteria > Pseudomonadota > Alphaproteobacteria > Rhizobiales > TMED25 > TMED25. Next base: position 55,247 of record CACPHU010000003.1, on the reverse strand, counting down.
ACAGCCCCCATCCAGCCCGTCTTTGGTATTGCCCGCTGAAATCTCTATTCTATCCGGATCTATGTCTAGTTCCTCTGCTGCAATTTGAACAAACGCAGTATTGATACCCTGCCCAATTTCAACTTTCCCCGATACCATTCTTACGGTACCGTCCTTATTTATCGTAAACCAATTAGCAATATTAGGCGCTGAGTCAAATGATCCGGGAAACATATTCATCTTGATGACTTCCCATCTAGATATTTTTTAACAGCATTCAGAATTCTGAGCTGGGATCCGCATCGACACAGATTTCTATCAAGTTCATTTGCAATATCATCGACGCTTTTAGTAGGATCATCGTCAGTTATCGCCTTCACTTTCATAATAATTCCGCTTAGGCAGTAACCGCACTGGCCTGCTTGCTCATCGATCAGCAGCTCTTGCAATGGGTGAATACCATCTTGTGATATCCCTTCAATAGTCTCGATTTTCTTATCATCAATTGACCAGATTGGAGTATCACATGAGAAAATTGCAAGACCGTCCATTATCACAGTACATGCACCGCAAACACCGCCGCCGCAACCAAATTTTGTTCCTTTTAATTTTAAGTCATTTCTGAGTATGTACAACAGGGGAGTGTCAGGGTCAGACTCAATTTCGTGTTTTTGTCCATTGACCGTCAGCGAGTATTTATTTGCCAATTTGTGATACCTTTTTGAATTAGAGTTTAATTTTACTTATCATAGTGTTAAATATATACAATATATTTTAATATAACTTATATTATAACTTTTTTATAATATTTATGAACAATTTTGATTGAAATTAGTATGGCAGATATAGCGTATGTAAATGGTTCTTTTGTTGAAATGAACGATGCAACAGTGTCAATTAAAGATAGAGGCCTGTTGTTCGGCGATGGTGTATATGAAGTCGCTGGAGTATTTGAGGGCATATTAATTGATAATGATGCTCATCTAGAAAGACTAAAAAGATCACTGCAGGAAATCAAACTTGAGCTACCGATGAATTTTAGTGAACTAGCTGTGCTTCAAAGAAAATTAATTCACCTTAATAAAATTAAAGAAGGCACGTTCTATTTGCATGTTACAAGAGGGGCATCTGAGTCCCGTGATTTTGAGTTTCCAAAAGAGCAGCAACCAAGCTTAGTAATGTTTACTCAGCATAAGAAAATTATGAATTTGGCAACAGATAAGTTAAAGGCAAAAGTGCTAACTTATCCTGACTTAAGATGGAAAAGAAGAGACATAAAATCCATTGCTCTTCTTGCTCAAGTATTGGCAAAGGAGATAGCCCATCAGGCTGGTTGTAATGAAGTGTGGATGCATGAGGATGGTTTTGTGACTGAAGGTGGATCTAGTAATGCATTCATAATAAAAGATGACAAATTGATTAGTAGAAAAAATAATGAAACTATTCTATCTGGAATAACCAGACAGGCAGTATTAAAATTAATTCAACAGGAGGATTTGGTTTTTGAAGAGAGACCTTTCACAATTGAAGAGGCTTATGAGGCGTCAGAAGCCTTTTATACAAGTGCGTCCGTATTCGTTATGCCTGTAATTTCCATTGACAAAAAAATAATTGGTAATGGGGAGCCGGGAGCATTAACTTTAAAATTAAGAAACTTATATGAAAACTTTGCAAGAAGCTTTATAAACCAAAGCCAAAGGTAGTTAAGCATTATGAAATTTGATAAAATAGAAGAAGCAATTGAAGCAATTGCAAGCGGAGAGATGATCGTAGTCGTTGATGACGACGACAGAGAAAATGAGGGTGATTTAATAATTGCTGCCTCTAGAGCTACGCCTGAGAAAACCGGTTTCATAATCCGGCATACAAGTGGTATTTTGTGCGTATCTGTACCTCAAGAATACGCGAGAAGATTACACCTTGATCCGATGGTTTCAGACAACGATGCGCCACTCGGTACGGCGTTTACAATATCTATTGACCTCAAAGAAGGGCTGACAACAGGGATATCTGCTTTAGAGAGGGCAAATACAATTCGAGCAATGGCCGACAATAAGACAAAGCCCAGCGATTTTGTAAGGCCCGGGCATGTTTTTCCATTAATTGCAAAAGAAGGTGGCGTGCTAATGAGATCTGGTCATACAGAAGCAGCCAGCGATTTGGCAAGCCTTGCGGGGCTTGAGCCTGTCGGCTTATTATCTGAGCTAATGAATGATGATGGTAGCGTGAAAAGAGGTGACGAAGTATTTAAATTTGCCAAGAAGAATAATCTAAGAATAATATCTGTTGCTGATATAATTCAGTATAGAGAGAAACGTGAGCAGCTTGTAAAGAAAGTTACAGAAAAAGACATCAGCACGAGTATTGGTAAAGCGAAGGTTATTACTTATAACACAATATTTGATGATGTTGAACATATTGCATTAATTTATGGTGATATTACATCTGGTGAAAATATACCTACAAGAATACACCGGGAAAATATTATTAAGGATGTATTTCAGGAAAATAATCTTATCAGTGCATCTATGGGCCATCTAAAGCAAAAAGATAAAGGCGTTATTCTATATCTTAGGGAGGGCGCAATAGGTGTGCAAGCCGCGAGTAATAAGTCGTTGAGTGAAAATAAAAGAGAAGAGCAATGGCGTGATATTGGCCTCGGTGCGCAAATTTTGAGAGATCTCAATATTTCCTCAATTGAGCTTTTATCCTCAACAACATCACATTTTGTAGGTCTTTCAGGTTTTGGGATTGAGATAAATTCACGGATCCCCCTCAAATAAATAAGACAGAAATTCAATGACAAGAGATGCAAATTTAAAGGTCAGAGTGAAGTCCGCGAAAGGCCGTAAATTATCATCAACACGATGGTTGGAGCGGCAGTTAAATGATCCTTATGTCAGGGAGGCCAATAGGCTTGGCTATCGATCAAGGGCGGCATTTAAGATACTTGAAATTGATGATAAATTTAAAATTTTTAAACCTGGTCAATGTATTTTAGACCTTGGCGCAGCGCCCGGGGGATGGAGTCAGGTTGTGGCAAATATTGTTAATAGTCAATCTACCTCTGGACAGGTTCTAGCGATTGATATTCTTCCAATTGATGCGCTTTCTGGTGTGAAGGCAATGAAATTGGATATTTTTGAAGAGAATGCAATTAGTCTGATCAAGAAACAGATGATAAAACCCAGTGCCGATGTCATACTATCTGATATGGCACCATCAACAACAGGGCATAAGGCAACGGATCACCTCAGGATCGTTGCCTTACTTGAAAGCGCATTAGATATTGTTGATAATTTACTTTCAGAGGGTGGCACTTTTATTGGAAAAGTATTTCGTGGAGGCACTGAAAACCAAATATTAAACAGAATGAAGAGAGATTTCCAACTCGTGAAGCATATCAAACCTCAATCGAGTAGATCTAATTCTTCTGAGTTGTATGTCGTCGGAATAAATTATAGAAAATGAGAAGTATTTGATTTTTAGCTTTTAATCATACAAAATGGATGATAATGATAAATTTTGGTTATAGTAGTTAATTAATGATAGTGGAAGCCCTAACTTTTGATGATGTTTTAATAAAGCCCTGCGCATCAAGTGTGCTTCCAAACCAAACTGAGCTAACTACAAACATAACATCAGCAATAAAATTAAATATCCCAATAATCTCAAGTGCAATGGATACGGTCACAGAAGCTAATCTGGCTATCGCCATGGCTCAAGTAGGGGGCATGGGTGTTATTCATAGAAATTTAGAGTCGAAAGAGCAGGCAAATCAAATTGCTCAGGTGAAGAAATTTGAGTCTGGGATGGTTGTAAATCCCGTTACCATAAATCAAGACGCAAAACTGAAAGAGGCTATCAACTTGATGCATAATCACTCAATATCTGGCATTCCAGTTGTTGCAAAAAATAACAAACTTGTTGGTATTATTACTAACCGTGACGTGAGATTTATAACTGACTTTGATGTTGCAGTCGCAGATTTAATGACAAAGGATAAAATTATAACTGTCAATGAGAACGCGACAACTGAAGAGGCAAAGGGTTTATTACATAAGTATAGAATTGAAAAGCTTATTGTTGTTGATAAAGATTATAAATGCATTGGCTTGATAACTGTAAAAGACATCGAAAAAGCAAAACTCTATCCTGATGCGAGTAAAGACACGCTTGGTAGATTGATTGTTGGTGGCGCCACAACAGTTGGAAAAAAGGGAATGGAACGAACTGAGTTACTTGTTGATGCTGGCGCTGATATTGTTGTTATTGATACGGCGCATGGACATTCTTCCAGAGTAATTAAGGCAGTGGAAGAAATCAAAAAGAAATATAATGTTCAAGTTATGGCAGGCAATATTGCAACTAAAGAAGCTGCACAGGCTTTAGTCGATGCAGGTGCGGATGCTGTCAAGGTTGGCATTGGCCCTGGCTCAATTTGTACAACTCGAGTTGTTGCTGGAATTGGTGTTCCGCAGTTTTCCGCAATACTCGAGACAGCAGATTATTTGACCAAAGCCAATATTCCTCTAATTGCAGATGGGGGAATAAAATATTCAGGTGATCTAGCAAAAGCACTTGCAGGAGGAGCAAATGCAGCTATGATCGGATCTTTATTTGCGGGCACTGATGAAAGCCCTGGTGAGATCTTCCTTTATCAAGGCAGGAGCTACAAGTATTATCGTGGCATGGGATCACTCGGCGCGATGGCAAGAGGCTCTGCAGACAGATACTTTCAAGAGGAAGTAAAGGATACATACAAGTTAGTTCCTGAAGGTATAGAGGGGCAGGTACCCTACAAAGGCCCGTTATCTGGTGTAATACACCAGCTCATAGGTGGATTGAGGGCATCAATGGGCTATACTGGCGCAAAAAATTTGTCAGAATTTAGAAAAAATGCAGTTTTCCAAAGAATATCGAGCGCAGGGCTTAAAGAAAGTCATGTGCATGATGTCGTCATAACACGTGAGTCACCAAACTATCCATCAGTCCGTTGAAGCTTGCCTCACAAATACAATCATCGATAGAAATCCTTGATCAAATACTTTTGAGACACAAACCGTTACCCAATGCTATGAAGGACTGGGCATCAAATAACCGTTATGCCGGCGTTAGGGATCGTGCCACCATAATTAATATATTGAACGCAGCATTGCGACAAAAAATATCATCAAGCTATGTCATGGATAGTGAGGACTCACGGGCAATAATTATTGGAAGTTTGATTCGTGAGTTTCAATTTAAAATCAGTAATTTAAGTAAATTATTTAATAATGAAAAATATGCCCCTGAGTCATTATCTGAAAATGAACTTGAGTTGTTAAATTCTGCCAAGGATAGATTATCAAATGCTAATATTTTTGTAAAAAATGATGTGCCCGAATGCACAATAGATGAATATCAAAGAACATTTGGTGATACCGTAGATGCACAATTATCGTTTATGTCTGGCATGCCTGATCTTGATATAAGGGTTAACACATTAAAATCAAATTTGGATAAAGTTGAACTTGCTCTCAAAAAGTTTCATCCAATACGGACAGTCTACAGCCCATTCGGTATGAGGGTCAAATCAGGAGGTTTAGAATATAAATTTCCGAACCTTGAAAAAACTCTATCATATGCAAAGGGGCAAATTGAAATACAAAACGAAGGGTCACAAATATCAGCGATATTATCTGGTGCTGGGCCTGGAATGCAGGTATTGGACTATTGCGCGGGTCACGGTGGTAAAGCTGCAATTTTGAGTATGTTGATGAAAAATTCTGGACAACTTTATTTGAATGATATTGATCAATCGCGGCTCATAAATGTTCCATCAAGGATGAAAAGATTGGGCGTTAAGAATTACCAAATTATAAATTATCAAGACTCAAAAAATAAGGTAGCACAGTTTTTTGACATTGTATTTTTAGACGCACCATGTTCTGGTTCGGGAACATGGCGACGTAAACCGGATCTGAAGTGGAAATTCAATCAGGAGAAACTGGATAATAATTTGAAAGATCAAAAATTAATTCTCAGCGAAGTAAAAGATGCTGTGAAAATTGGTGGCAAACTGATTTATGTAACTTGTTCACTTTTTGATAGTGAGAATGATCAACAAATTAGAAATTTCCTTCAAAATGAAAAAGGTTTTCGGCTAGTGAACTATCAAAAGCAATGGCCTTTTGGCATAAAAAATATGCCCATTAATGCAAAGAATAAAGATACGGAGACCCTCTTATTGTCCCCAATGACCAATAACACGGATGGTTTTTTTGTTGCAATCCTCGAAAGATTGGAATGATATAACTACAAGATCATGAGTAAAAAAAGAGAAAAAATTATCATAGTCGATTTTGGAAGCCAGTTCACGCAGCTTATTGCAAGACGGGTGAGAGAATTTGGAGTGTATTCTGAAATTCTGCCATATAACAATATAAAAAAGGAGCAGGTCGGTGATGATCTATCTGGTGTAATATTTTCTGGAGGCCCCCACAGTGTAATGCAAGATGATGCTCCATCTGCACCCGAATGGTTGTTTGATCTGAAAAAGCCTATTCTCGGTATTTGTTATGGTCAGCAAACAATTGTAAATCAGTTGGGTGGAAAGGTTATAAATTCAGGTAAGAGAGAATACGGCAACTCAATAGTAAAAGTTGTTTCAGACTCTCCATTATTTGATAAAGTTTGGAATAGTGGAGATGAGTATAAAGTATGGATGAGTCACGGTGACTCGGTGTCTGTTTTGCCAAAAAAATTTAGCGTAATCGCAAGAACGGATAGTGCTCCTTATGCAGCTATCGCCGATGAAGCTCGCAAGTATTATGGTCTACAGTTTCATCCCGAGGTGTACCACACACCAGATGGAAAAAATATAATCAAAAACTTTTTAGATATATGCGGCGTCAGCTTTGATTGGACAATGGCGAGCTTCTTTGAAACTCAAAAATCAAATATATTGGCTAAAGTTAAAAGCAGCAAGGTGATCTGCGGGCTCTCTGGAGGGGTAGATTCTTCAGTTGTGGCAGTGCTTTTACACAAAATTCTGGGCGATCAGCTTACCTGTATATATATAGATAATGGTTTGATGAGAAAGAATGAGTCAGAGCAAGTAGTATCTATGTTTAAGGAGAATTATAATATTCCACTCATTCATGTTGATGCCAAAGAAATATTCCTAAGAAAATTAGAGGGTGTTACCGATCCAGAGCAAAAACGAAAGATAATAGGTAATGTATTTATTGATGTTTTTGACGAAGAGGCTTCAAAAATTGGTATTGTTGAATTTCTTGCGCAGGGAACATTATATCCCGATGTAATTGAAAGTATCAGTTTTACGGGTGGCCCCTCAGTAACGATAAAAAGTCATCACAATGTTGGGGGCTTACCGGAGAAAATGAATTTAAAATTAATAGAACCACTACGCCAGTTATTTAAAGATGAAGTAAGGATATTAGGTAGAGAGCTCGGTCTTCCAGAGTCATTTATAACACGACATCCTTTTCCAGGACCAGGCCTTGCCATCAGATGCCCTGGTGAAATAACAGAAGAAAAGCTTGAAATACTGAGGAATGCTGATGAGATATACATCAATGAAATAAAAAAAGCTGGGCTTTATGATGAGATTTGGCAAGCATTCGCGGTACTGCTTCCAACAAGGTCAGTTGGTGTCATGGGAGATGCAAGAACGTATGAATATGTATGTGCATTGAGAGCGGTTACATCAGTTGATGGTATGACCGCAGATATATATCATTTTGATAGTGATTTCCTATCCCTTTTATCAAATAAGATCATAAATTCTGTAAAAGGTATTAATCGTGTCGTCTATGATATTACTTCAAAACCACCAGGCACAATCGAGTGGGAATAATACAATAAAAACAATAATTTATGAATTTTTGGTTACTTAAAAATTGACTACAAGGTTAAACATCAAATGGACTTATTGGACATCTCGTTAATCTTTTCCATCACACTTTGTAGTTTGGTAAGTGGCTTCATTTTTACATACGCAATTGTTGTAATGCCTGGCTTATCTAAACTTAATGACAAAGAGTTTATAAGAGCGTTCCAAGTTACAGATTCTGTAATACAAAACAATCAGCCAATATTTATGCTTACTTGGATAGGTTCTATTGTTTCCTTAATAAGCACAATATTAACTTCAGTGATAGGTTTTGGGCTATCAGAAAATTGGTTAGTACTTCTCTTTAGTGTTGTTTATTTGTTCGGCGTACACGGCATAACAATAGCAATCCACATACCTTTAAATAACCATATTCAAAAAGTTTTAATCGAAGAGTTAAATGATGCGGCAATAACAGATGAGCGTGTGAAGTTTGAGAGAAAATGGAATTACTTCAACAATACTCGCACAAGCATCTCTATTTCAGTCAGTTTGCTACTGCTCATACTATTAAGTCTGCGTTAACAGAGTACAACAGACCTACAAAGTACTTACATAGTGAAAATAAAAAACAATAAAACCAATGACCTATACGATGTGTACTATTGAGTGGGAATGATATGATAAAACAATAGTTTATAGCCATTTATACTCCTATGATAGCTCTAAGGGGCGCCTCTCTTCGTACATTTAACGAGCAAAAAATTTTTTGTTGATAAAAAAAATTCACATAATTGAAAAGAATTTATAAAGAAAATATAACATTTACAAGCCAATGTAATGCACCTTGTATATTTGGATGTTACCGGTCGGTTCGAGCTTGGACAATTTGCCATCACCAAAATCGACAAGCAGCTCATTTTTAGCAGTCTGCGCTATAGTAGAGTCCTGATAAATTTTTTTTAATGCACATTAAATAACTCTTTTGCTGTATTAAAAGCAATAGATTCTTGCGTTTCCTTGTTCAAACTCCCTATTAAGTGTCTAAGATTGTCAGTATGTTCTGTTAAAGTGATATCATAATACCTATGATTTTCCTTCCAATCAGAACCTAAATAAAATCTACTTGGATATTTTTCAAATAATAATGCCCAATCTTCGAAAAATTCGTTAGAGACGTTATTGGGGGGTTCTAAGTTCACCCAACCAGAAGGCTTCATTATTGGTTTTATAGATGAATATATATTTGGGCACGTGGTAATAAGTTCCTCAAGTTTTAGTGAAGTAATCATACCAGTATGAGCAAGAGATAATTTAATATTTGGGTATTTACGACAAACATCTTTAAAGTAATCTACCGATTGATTGGTGTTTGGGTTTTCTTGACATCTAGCAGGCTCATAGTGAATGTCCATTAAAAGACTATTTTTGTTGGCATAATCATACATTTTTAGAAATATCTCGTTATTTTTATCCAAAATCAACTCAGACTGTCTACCGGCAGTATTAATTATCTCTTCGTTCCCGCAAGATTTATCAAAATGTTGGATACCAATCTCACCAAAACCTATGCATATTCCTGTTTCTATCTGAGAAATAGTTCTATCTAGATAATCTTGAGCAAGATCAAATTTACCCTTTTGAATAAGTCCCGGGACATGACCTCCACACAAAATCTTTGTATTAAAAAGTTTTGTGATTTTTTTAATTGTTTTGTGACGTTTTTCATCTCTTTTGAGATAGCTTTTGTATCCATTAGGAGTATCCGCAATTACAATAAGTTCATATTTGTTATGCCTCAACTCCTCAATATATTTATCAATATTTTTGGTCCTTTGTGGGTGTATGTGACCATCATATAACATTCCATTGTATGGTTTAGTCCATTTCCTACTTTGTCGGCATTGATTAGTAAGGTTTATATCAGATGCCCTATCGCAATTATATCCATCAATTGCTTGATATTGAGGATAATCGTGCGCAAAGGTATTAAAATTTAGAAAAAAAAGAAATATAAAAACTAACTTGTAAATCATAAGTGATTAAAGACATAATTTTATTACATAAATATTTCAGTACTTTACACAAATTATGTGATTTTTGGATGTTTGGGCTAATTCTTCCAGTTTTTTACCTAAAATTAACATCAAAATTACTTTTCACTTATTAAGATAACTGATTGCTTTTATTAGAGACAAAAAGTGGCCCCGGAGGAGGGATTCGAACCCCCTAACGAGTTACCCCGTCACAACCACTGATTGGTTATCAGGAAAAGTGCGTCAGCGATAAACCTACAAAGTACTTACATAGTGAAAATAAAAAACAATAAAACCAATGACCTATACGATGTGTACTATTGAGTGGGAATGATATAATAAAAACAATAGTTTATAGCCATTTATACTCCTATGATAGCTCTAAGGGGCGCCTCTCTTCGTACATTTAACGAGCAAAAAATTTTTTGTTGATAAAAAAAAATTCACATAATTGAAAAGAATTTATAAAGAAAATATAACATCTACAAGCGATAGCTGAGTGTAATAGCGAGGCGCGAATGCTTAAAATTAATAATCTGACAAAAAAATTTGGATCCAATATTGCTGTAAATTCGGTTTCAATAGAGGTTGAAAAACCAATTATGCTAGGCATAATCGGTGCTTCTGGAGCAGGAAAATCTACCCTTTTAAGAATGATAAACCGATTAGAAACAGAAACATCTGGGAGCATTTACTACGAAGGAATTCCAATATCCGATTTAAAAGGCGCAGCAAAATCACGATGGCAATCGGATTGCGCAATGGTTTTTCAACAATTCAATTTAGTCCCTCGAATGGATGTGGTAAGCAATGTGCTTCATGGTACATTAAATAAAAGATCTACTCTCACTACATTTTTCAATTTATATCCGAGATCTGATATCGATAACGCCATTGAAATTTTGGGTCGCCTTGGAGTCGAAGAGCAAGCCGCCAAAAGAGCCGAACTTCTCTCTGGCGGGCAGCAACAGAGGGTTGCTATTGCAAGAGCGTTGATGCAAGATCCAAAAATAATCTTAGCTGATGAGCCGATTGCCTCCCTAGATCCGATGAATGCTCAGATTGTAATGGAAACTCTTCGTCGAATACATGACGAAGATGGGCGAACTATAATTACGAACCTTCACACATTAGATACAGCAAGAAAATACTGTGATCGTTTGATTGGTATGCGAACTGGTAATGTAGTTTTTGACGGGACACCTTCTGAACTAACAACAGATATAGCCCGCGAAGTGTATGGTGCTGACTCTAGTTTTTCTGAGGCAGCAACATCATCAACTGAAATTGGAGAACTAAGTTCAGTTTCAGTTTAATTTTAGTCAACCCACTAAAATACAGTGGGTAATGGTAATTAGAGGAGATAAATTATGAAAAAATTACTATCAGCAATTATTGCTACTACAATGCTATCGACCGCTGCATTTGCAGGTGGACATTCAATATCTGAGTTTCGTATTGGGATTCTTGGAGGTGAAAATGCTCAAGACCGTATGACAAATAATGAATGTTTTCGTCAAAAAGCTGAAGATTTGCTTGGCGTCCCTGCAAAAATATTTGCTCCAGCAGATTACGATGGAGTCATTCAAGGACTTTTAGGGGGCACTATTGATATGGCTTGGCTGGGTGCGTCAGGCTATGCTAAAACCTATATTTCAAATCCAGATGCAGTAGAACCAATCGTGGTTGCGGTAAATATGGACGGTGGCTACGGTTATTACTCAGTTGGTTTTGCCAGAAAGGATAGTGGTATAAAATCACTTGATGATATGAAAGGTAAAGTATTTGGTTTTGGTGATCCTAACTCAACGTCAGGGTACTTAATACCATCTATTGAAATACCGCAAGCAACTGGTGCAACAATGGAATCGGGGGACTATTTTGGTGAAGTTAAGTTCACTGGTGGCCATGAGCAAACTATTGTTGCAGTAAATAATGGCGATGTTGACGGGGGTGTAACTTGGGCCGATGGGCTTGGTGAATGGGAAGACGGTTTCAATGCTGGCGCATTAAGGAAAGCAGTTGATGCAGGTCTGGTAGATATGAATGACATGGTGCAGATTTGGCAATCTAAGCCAATTCCAGAGGGGCCAGTTGTACTAAGAAAAGATCTTCCATCAGACGTAAAGGTTAAGATCACAGCTCTTACAGCGAGTTTGAAATCAATGGACCCAGAATGCGCATACGGGGTGTTTGCCGGTGACAGACTGGGAGTAATGCCAATAGATCATGAGGCATACGAAATCATCGTAGAGGCTCGTAAGTTAAAATCTAACTAAAAAGTAAATGTAATAGGTAGGTCTAACCAGAGAATAGGCCTACCTAACATTTCTCTGGGAATATAATGCTTGAAATACCTTCAACTCAAAAATACAAAACACAGTATTTCAATCTTATAAAAAAGCGTCGAACGTACAGCGCTATTTTACTTGGCATTTTTATCGTTCTTATGATATCTGGCTTTAATGTTGTCGATGATAGGAACGCTGGTGGTTTTTGGGCGGGAATCACAAGTATCTTTGACTTTCCCAAGGAAGTAATTTTAGAGGCTAGTGAAAAAGCCGATAAAATTCCTGGCCTTTTCGTAAAGTTCTTTCCGTCACTAATAGAGACGATTAACATTGCAGCTGCGGCAACTCTGGCCGCATCAGTATTCGCTATATTTTTGTCCATGCTCGCGACTCATGGCATGGCTAAGTGGCCTCGGCTCATACCAGTTTTTAGACGTATCTTGGATATTATGAGAGCCATTCCTGATTTTGTGATAGCGCTAATATTAATTTTTATACTTGGTGGCGGCCCGGTCCCTGCTATGATTGCTATTACCTTTCATACAACTGGAGCGCTCGGAAAGTTATTTTCAGAAGTCAACGAAAATTCGTCACTAAAACCCCTTGATGGTTTATCCTCAGTGGGTGCGAGCTGGATGCAAAAAATGCTACTTGGCGTTATCCCGCAAGTATCTCCTAATTATTTCAGTTATGGACTATTACGTTTTGAAATCAACATACGTATTTCTGCAATTCTAGGTTTTGTAGGCGCTGGCGGAATCGGGTATGATCTAAAAAATGCAATTTCGTGGGGTAAAGGTCGGTATGACGAGGCTGGTGCTATTTTCATACTTTTATTTGTAACTATTGTTATTGTTGATCAGCTGTCTGGCATATTGCGAGATCGTTTGACACACGGCAACAAATCTGTGGGCTTGCTATGAGTATCAATGGTAGAGAGACTCTCAAAACGAATGTAAATGAGCTTTTTTACTTTAAACGTGCTCGGGCAATTGGTATTCCATTAGCTATCTTTGCATACCTCACTTATGTTTTGGTTTCTTTCGATATCATGGGCCTGAGTGAACGAGGGTCCCTAAAAAACGCAAAAACCTTAGTTGGGGATATGTATAGCTATAAGACGCATATTACTCGTGATAACCGAAACGGTGGTATTTCTGTATCCGTTGAAGGTGAAAAAAAGGGGAGATTCCCAGATGGAACAGCGCCAAGCTGGGTAGAATTAGGAAATACTACAAAAGTAGACCTTGGCGGAGGTCATCTGATATTTTTTGGAGAAGAGGATGTTGTCTATGAGGTGCCAAATTATGGTAGAATTTGGGCCAAGCCAAGTTCACGTGGGGTTGAAGCTGAATTCCCCGATGGACCATTACCGAAATGGATCAATCAGTCAAAAAATCGAATTGCTATTACCACGGAAGCGGGTCGCCTCAGCATCACTCGAAATCGAGCCGAAGTATTTAGATACTTTAATGGCTGGGAGTTATTTTTCTTTACTCTTGACAGCCCATACTATGGGAAAAGTGTATCCGAATTAGTTTCACTTGCGCATAGTGGGGAGCTTGCTGAAATATTGGAGGAGTTCTGGTACAATAAAATGTGGAGACACAGCGATGTTGCTTGGGCGATAGGTGAAACCATACTAATGGCTTTTTTGGGAACATTTGGAGCTGCCTTGATGGCATTTCCCCTTGCGTTTTTAGCGGCAAAAAATATTACGCCCTTAGCTCCCATCAGGTCACTCTTTCGTCGTATATTCGATTTTACGAGAGGCTTAGATCATTTGCTGTGGACGATAATCTTAGCAAGAGCTTTCGGACCCGGACCACTAACAGGTGCCTTAGCCATGGTTGTTACTGACACAGGAACATTTGGGAAGCTATTCTCAGAGGCTATAGAAAACGTAGATAAAAAACAGATAGATGGAGTACAGTCAACTGGAGCGAAAAATATTCAACGCTATCGTTTCGGAGTTATTCCCCAAATTACTCCAGTTTTGCTTAGTCAAATTTTATATTACTTCGAGTCAAATATTCGTGGCGCAACTGTTATCGGCGCGATTGTGGGCGGTGGCATAGGTTTGATGCTTACTCAGGCAATTATTACGCAAAGTAACTGGGAAGAAGTTGCATATTACATTATACTGATAATAATACTCGTCACAACTACTGATTGGTTATCAGGAAAAGTGCGTCAGCGATTAATCAAAGGCCCATCAAGCAACGATTTGATTGGATTGTAAAATGTCAGGAAAATTTTTTTGCCAAAAATCTATAACATATCGTACCCTGAGCTGTGTAGCATCAAGATAGTTTGACAGCTCAGTTTTGTTGACCCATCTGCATTCTGAGATGCCCTCTTCTATTTGGGGGATAGTTGCATCATCTCCGCCTAGATAACGCATTAGGTACCAATGCGTTTTCTTGAGGTATCGCAAATTATCGTGTCGGGTCGTATGCCAAGTAGATACCAATTTTCCCTGTATTGATAATTTATGAAAATCCAGCCCGGTTTCTTCTGCAACTTCGCGTAGTGCCGTTTTTTCTTTTGACTCTCCGCTCTCAATCCTGCCTTTAGGCATATCCCACTTTTGACCTTTAAAGATTAATAAAAGGTTGTTCTTATCATTCAATACTAACCCCCCAGCAGACTTAATTTTGGGCAAGCATAGACTGTCAGATAAATTTCTTGGATTATTAACTAACTCCATATTCACTTCTTAGATGATTCGGGAAAGAATAGCAAATTAATATCTGGGTTTATAGTATGTAAATTAAATACTCTCATTTATTTTTAAGATTTGAAGATAGTTCGTTGTGATCTTTGAGTTCTTGTAGAACAGAAAATTGTTGCAATGTTAAACCCCGGAATTTCACTCCATTTACTTTAATACTGTGGTTGGCTTTTATATCATCACCAGTTAGAGGAACGTATTCACTACCTGTGAGTTTTCGTACGAGATACAGCATGGAAGTTAATCGTGCTTCTAGTTTTTCATTTCCATTGATAACAACCCACGGAGATATTTTTGAGGAAGTGTGTTTAAACATTTGTTTCTTATATTCTGTGAAAACGTCCCACTTTTTCCTGGCTCGAATGTCGGTGTCTGAAATTTTCCAATAGCTTAAAGGGTCATTTATTCGATTTTCAAGCCGATATAGCTGTGTTTCTGGATCCACAGAAAGGTAGTATTTTATCAAGATTAATCCTGTAGCAATATGATTGTGTTCCCATGTCAAAACTTTATTCATAAAATTTTGATATTTGCGATTTGAACAATAATGTAACGTCGGTTCTATCAAAGCGCGGGAATACCACGATCGATCAAAAAAAGTTATCTCGCCTGGATTAGGAAAATACCGTTCATAACGTTGGAACCAGTTTTTTGACTCGTGCTTTGTTGGAATACCAAGTTCCACCGTTTTAAAATGTTTTGGTATCAGGTTTTCTGTAAAGCGTTTTATCGTGGAGCCTTTTCCGGCGGCATCTCGTCCTTCAAAAATAACAACGAGGCGTTTTTTTTCCTCTATTATCCTCTGTTGGATATTTAACAACTCCACTTGCAACCGCTTTTTTTCGTTCGTGTAAGCTATGGTGTCAACCCCTGCATAGGGGGTTTCTATGGTTTTAACTTCCCTTAGCTTCATGGCAATTCTCCAATTTTATGCAAGATTGTTATACTATATCAGCAGAAAGTTTGCAAACATGTTACAGGAGTATGACATTTAAACCTTGGTGTGAGAAAGTTTAAGTTATAAACTCTTAATTATTATTCTAGGGAGTGATATGACGCATGCGTATGGGAAAACTAAAAAAAAGAGCACTAAATATTGCCGATCTTCGAGAATTAGCACGTAAGCGACTGACCAAAGCACTCTTTGATTTTTGTGATAAAGGCAGTGAGGATCAGGTTAATCTTCGCGCTAACAGAACGGCACTCGATAATATTAAACTTATGCCGCGTATGTTAAGGGATGTCTCTAAACGAGATCCAGGTATTAGTTTGTTTGGAAAAGATCATGCATTGCCGCTGATTATAGGTCCCACAGGTCCTGCAGGCTTTGTCTGGTATCGTGGGGAAACTGAGTTAGCACGAGCGGCAGCAAGAGCAAATATTCCCTTTACAGTTGCGAGTACTTCCAACACGCCTCTTGAAGATATTTATCGAAATGGCGGTGGTACACAGTGGTATCAGCTTTATGTATGGCAGGATATTGAAGCATCTTTAGTTACAGCCAAGCGCGCGCTGGATGCGGGATATGAGGCTCTAGTTCTTACAGTAGACTCGCCGGTTTATAATAATCGTGAGATTGACATACGTAATGGTCTAAAATTCCCACCGACTATTAATGCGCGTACCGCTTTGGATGTGATCCGTCATCCCCGATGGCTTTTTGGCACGCTTGCCAGATATTATATCGCAGAGGGTCGGTTACCTGCATTTTCAAATATCCATATACCAGATGAACAAAAGTCAAACGCTAAGACTTATGTGTCCGCTTCAACAAAAGGCTTTTTAAATCGCAACGAAACTTTGGACTGGGATTTTGTGAAAAGATTGAGAGATTTTTGGCCTAAAAAGCTTTTCATCAAATGCGTTCTTCACCCTGAGGACGCAGCTACTGCGGTCAAATGCGGGGTGGATGGAATTTTTGTATCCAATCATGCCGGTAACGTGAACGACTCAGCAATCACAGCTTGGGATGCACTCCCTGCTATTTCAGATACAATCGGCGGCAAGGCAATTATTATCGCTGATACTGGAGTTAGACGTGGTAGTGATGTACTAAAGGGGCTAGCACTCGGTGCCGATTTTATTGCAGTTGGTCGTGCAACTCTTTATGGCCTGGCGGCCGCAGGTGAAGCAGGCGCTACCCGGGCATTAGAGATTTTAGAGTCGGAGATCCGGCGCACTATGGCAATCATGGGAGTCACTCATATATCAGACATCACTCGTGACCATATCCGATTACCTGCTGATCTACCAGTGTCAGGTCATGCTAGTTTGACATCACAGTAAAATAGTTCAATATGTGATGCATGAATTTATTTATTAAATTTTTTTCCATAAGGGAAGTGCCAACAACTAGCTGGAGCTCAGTTCACCCGCTTAATACTAAGCCACGTACTAAAACACTATTAATGGTAATTCTAGGAAATATCATATTTGGATTCGGCGTTGCTGTTATCATTGCGGCAGGGGCAGGGCTAGACCCATGGACAATTTTAGCGGAAGGTCTTGGATTGATATTTGATTTAAGTATTGGGTTGGCCACTTTCATTGTAAGCGTTTCGGTTTTATTACTTTGGATACCCCTACGTCAAATCCCAGGGTTCGGTACCATTATAAATACAATAGTTGTTGCCTCTATGATTGATATTGCTCTACCCTGGCTTCCAAAACCAGCAGGTGATTTATTATTTTTACAATTGATTCAATTATTGGTAGGGATATTCATTTGTGGTATTGGTAGTGGAATTTATCTTGCCGGTAATTTAGGGCCCGGTCCAAGGGACGGATTGATGACAGGTCTTCAGAGGATAACTGGGAAACCAATTGCATTAGTCAGAGCATCAATCGAAATTGTTGTTGTTATACTTGGCTGGGTACTTGGTGGTACTGTTGGAGTAGGAACCATAATTTTTGCAATATTCATTGGTCCAGCAGTTTCAGTAGGCCTCAGTATTGTCAAAATATTATCAGGTGACAAATAGTAATATTTATTTATTGTATCTTATTTAAAGAGCTTGTTATATTAACAATATTTGAAATATGTAGTGTTGTGTTTTCTATATATAACTTGGGTGATTTATTAGTTTTTTTTCAAAATTACACAATTTAATCAGTGGTTTATTAGATATGTTCAAAATTCACAATAGATATATAAACTATTTACAGGACAAGCTGGGTATTTCAGAATACGCTTTATTGTGGATTTCTTTTCTTAAAGGTTTGATAATAGGCTTGTTGTTGTATCACATTTTTATTAGATAGCGTGATAAAATGAAAATTGAGAAAAATGAAGTAAAAAAATTTCTTGCATCATGGACCAAGGGCGTAATTGAGATAGGAAAAGCTCATGAGGAACAGAAAAATTTTACCGAGGTAGCAATTAATTTTTTAAACCATCACTATGCTTTTGAAGAGGACGATGTGATGTTCAAGCCAACATTTACTTCGATAAGACTCTTTCGAAATAATTTTGATGAGGCTTTATCATACTTTATAGCTGGTTCCTTTGATGAAGATAATGGATTTGCACTAAAGCCCTGGGCTAAGATTGAGCTGGACGAAGAGCCGAATATAAGGCTGATTGACGACTGTGCTTATGCAATGGGATTATTGAACTTTTACCCGCTGAAGTCGGAGGATTATTCAAAGGTTGTATTCACTTTCATATTAAAAAAATTTTCAAATAATTTAAAATTAATCTTACATCACTCATCTCCAGTCCCAATCAGTAAATTACAAATGTAATGATTGAGTTGGTAGATATTTATATCTGTATTTGCCTATTCTTTGGCGCAATTTTATATACATCAGTTGGGCATGCTGGCGCATCTATCTATATAGCGATTATGTCAATATTTGGAGTTCCTGTGACCACAATAAAACCAACAGCGTTATCGCTTAATATAATTGTATCATCCTACACGAGTTATCAATTTGTAAGGGCAAAATTTTATGACATCAAACTTGCGACTCCATTACTTATAGGCGCTATACCAGCGGCATTTATTGGCGGATACATAAATCTTCCGAGCAATATCTACAAACCAATAATTGGTGTGATGCTTCTGTATTCCGCCTATCGTTTCATTACAGTTAAAAAAGAAGACGAAAAACCAACTGTGCCATATAAGTTTTTCTACGCGGTCATAACGGGCATTATTATTGGATTTCTTGCAGGTCTTACAGGAACTGGGGGTGGTATATTTTTATCACCATTAGTAATCTTTGCAGCTTGGACGACGACAAAGGGGGCCAGTGGTACTGTTGCAATATTTATTTTGTTTAATTCTTTATTTGGCTTGATGGGCAATATAACATCTCTCTCGGCGATTCCTCCAACTCTTCCTCTCTACGGTGGAGCAGCATTATTCGGTGGTATAATTGGATCACGAATTGGAATCCATTATTTTCAGCATACGGCAATAAAAAGAACACTTGGACTTGTCCTACTGATTGCAGGTCTTAAGCTTATGTTTAATATTTAGTGATTAAAATTTAAATCACCTAAAAAACTGTTTGCAAAAACGAAACGTAATTTCTGTATGAAGTACTTATATATACTATTATCTTTATTTATATTTTATTGTGGAACAGGAAACTCAATGGCCTATGAAGAACCATCTTTCGCAGTAGTTCAAGCAAACGAATCGTATGAAATACGTTACTATAATGAGCGTATTGTTGTGCAAACCAATAACACAAGTCAAAATAGTGGTTTTCGAAAATTATTTAATTATATATCAGGGAAAAATAGTAATTCAGAAAAGATTGCAATGACTGTGCCTGTTACGCAAACAAATAATTTAATGCAATTTTATTTGCCTACTAAATTTGATCACGAAAATACGCCAATACCAACAGATGATGATGTGAATATATCAACTGTTCCTGCAGGGCATTACGCAGTCATTAAATATGGAGGGAGGTCGTCAGACTCTAATTTTCAAAAGCATGCTGAGTTCCTTCGAAGCGCGCTTTCTGATGATGGAATTAAAATATTAAGTGAACCAATAAAGGCTACATATAATGGCCCATTTACACCAAGTTTTTTAAGAAGAAACGAAGCTATATTCCAAGTACGATGGTCAAACTAGTTAAAAATGATATAGAAATGGGAGACAATTACACTTGCCCTTTTTGTTTTTCGAGAGATGGATTAATTTATGTTCAGTCACACTACCAATGTATAAGCTGCAAGCAGGTCACCGATCCTTGTTGTGGTGGAGAAGTCTGTCACAGCGATGCGAGATTGAAAGTTTCTGAAAAAAATGATTAACTATTAAATTATAGATTTATATTGTATAAATTATTACTTACTAACAGTGTATTATAGTGATTATAAAATGAAAAATTCAAAAATTGTACTTATTGATAGAAATCCTGGCAGAAATTCTCAAACATATGGTATTGCGAGAGAATTAAATACAGACGTCGAATTAATACATGAACCTTCAATTGGCGTGATAGGTAATAAAGGTGACTCACAATGTTATGTTGGAGTTCGCGAGAAGGTTGAGGTTATTCACGATAAGTTAAGAGAAAGAATCGGATGCGATAGTGACAAACTAAAGATGAGGTTAGTTCAGCCTGAGTTCAGTATTGCTACATCTGATGGTATTAGAAATGGTACAAAAGAGATGAGGTATTCTCTTATAGGTAGAGAAGTCACAAATGAGTCTGTATGCGAGCATTTGAGTGCGACAGGGCTTGAGGGTACAATTGCTGTCGTTGCCTGTGACAAGCCGCCTGTTGGGACACTGGCTGCAATATTGGAGCATAATCGTCCAGCCATCATAATGTCCGATGGTTCCATTAGGCCTGGCGTTGATAGTGTAACCGGAGATGCAATTGATATTATCTCAAGTTACCAAATCGCTGGGAGCAATGACGAAAAACTGAAAAAGAGGATTGCGCTCGAATCATGCCCTGGTTATGGAAGTTGCGGTGGGATCTTTACATATAACACGATGCAAACCTTCATCGCTGTTGTTGGAATGCAACCTTTGCATATGGTATCACCAGCTTCACAAGATGAGCGGCGAAAAAATGATTTTCCCAATGAGTTGATAGATTATTTGGCAAAGTTAATTGAAAAAAATATAACACCAAGGGATATTGTGACAAGAGACTCTATAAGAAATGGGATAATTGTTGCGATGGCGATTGGTGGATCAACAAATGTCATGCTTCACGCTCCGGAGCTTGCGAGAGCAGCGGGTTATGACGATTTTTACGGTGATATAATGAGCCACGAAGAGTTCAACCATTTATCACAAAATGTAATTCCTGTTGTTGTGAACGCGCGTCCATTTGGGAAATACTCAATGGTTGACATTGACAGTATGGGTGGCATACAAGTGATCGTAAAAGACATGATTGACTCGGGCTTATTAAACGGAGATACCCTAACTTGTACGTCAGAGACATTAACTGAGCAAGTGACAAGATTAAAACCGAATTCACCAGATGGAGATGTTATTTATTCAATAAAAGAACCATACAAGAAGACCGGTGGATTGAGGCTTCTCGGAGGTAATTTGTCTCCTGAAAATAGTTCAATTTTAAAGCTTGCAGGTGTTGAAGGTGGGCTTGAGGATAATGTATTTCACGGAAAGGCAAAAACTTTTGATGGGGAACAAAAATTATTAGATGCCCTTGAGAACAATCCTGACTCTTTTAAAGATAGGGATATGGTAGTTGTACGATATGAAGGACCTGTTGGCGGTCCTGGAATGCCTGAAATGCTTGACTCAACATCAAGAATTACGACCTTATGTCGGGATAAAGGTATTGTAATTGCGCTAATGACTGATGGACGTTTTTCAGGTGGTTCAGTCGGTTTGGTTATTGGTCATGTTGGACCTGAAGCTGCTCTTGGCGGTCCAATCGCGCTTATTGAAGACGGTGATCAAATTATTGTGAATCTTAATAATAATTCTCTTTCATGCTTGGAGCTCGAAGACCACTTAATTTATGCAAAGAGAAAAGATAGTTGGGACAGAATTGTACAAAAAAATAATGGCACTCACCCATCCTTAGGCGAAATTGATACAAGGCTCTTGAATAATATGAGATGCAATGCTGTGTCGGCAGTACACGGAGCTGGTATGCACCCAAATCGTGATTTATGGGTTAGTAGCCCGAGGTCAATTGAGACGTCAAATTTTAAACCACAAAATAAATACAAAAGTTAGTTTACATGGGCTTGGTTCAGAAACTTATTTACAGAAAAGCGCTCATTTGTCTATTCGTAATTATTTTGTCACTACATATTTCAACTGCAAATGCCAATATTGAAACAAACATTGATGCAACAAGATTTCTATCAAATTATTGTGTTACTCTGGTAAATGAAATCGAAAAATCATATCAAAAGCAGCTTGATGCAATTGAAAACAATAAAATGATTGAATTCACTAAAGTCAGTAAATATATATACGGGGTGTCAGACTTGTATGATAACCTTGACTGCTCCATATATATAGATAGATGACGAATACTGAAACCACACCACATTCCATTTACTGGGTACGACAAGATTTAAGAGTCGCCGATAATCCTGCGCTTGCAAAGGCATGCGAAGCAGGTTTTCTAGCAGTATATATATTTGATGATGTCAACGCTGATGATCAGACCTTACTGGGTGAAGCAAGTTCTTGGTGGTTGCATAACTCACTAAAAGCATTTAATGAGAGTCTGAATGACAAAGTATCTTTCTTTAGGGGAGACCCACTGAAAATCCTAACAGACCTTGCTGAAAAATATAATATTAAAAATATTTTTTGGAATAGGCTGTATGAGCCATGGATGATCAATCGAGATACTGAAATAAAAGAATATTTACAGTCATCAGGAATTAATGTTGAGTCATATAATGCATCATTACTATGGGAGCCATGGGAGATTCATAAAGATGACGGCACTCCATACATGGTATTTTCACCTTTTTTCAGAAAAGGCTGTCTCAATGCGTCCCCACCTCGAATACCGCTAAGTAAAGCGGATACTAAAAACTTAGTTAAGGCTGAGAATTCAAAACAGTTAAATGAAATTGCAATATTACCAAAAAATAAGTGGCATGAAAAGCTTTCAGATCAATGGGATATAGGTGAAATTGCCGCTAACAAGAAACTATCTGATTTCGTTGAAGACGGCTTGATGAATTATAAAGAGGGGAGAAATTTTCCAGCTCAAAAGAATGTCTCTAGACTATCACCTCATCTACATTTTGGCGAAATATCACCAAACCAGATCTGGTATAGGATTGAACAAATATCAGATCCAAATTATTCTGAAAAGGATTTGAGTCATTTCAAAAGTGAAATTGGATGGAGGGAATTCTCCTACAGCCTTCTCTATCATAATAGAAATTTACAAAGTGACAATTTATATAAAAAATTCGATGTCTTCCCATGGGCAGAAAACGATGATCATCTTAAAAAGTGGCAATCAGGTAATACTGGGTACCCTATAGTTGATGCTGCAATGCGAGAACTTTGGCAGACTGGATATATGCATAATAGATCCAGAATGATCGTAGGCTCATTTCTTGTTAAAAACCTTTTAATTCATTGGAACCACGGTGAGAGATGGTTTTGGGATTGCTTGCTTGACGCTGACATGGCAAGTAATAGTGCAAGCTGGCAGTGGGTGGCTGGCTCTGGCGCAGACGCTGCGCCTTATTTTAGGATTTTTAATCCTATAATGCAGGGGCAAAAGTTCGACCCTGATGGTGCGTACACAAAGAAATTCATACCTGAATTAAAAGATGTCCCCGTCAAATATTTATTCAATCCGTGGGAGGCGCCAAAATCAATTTTAGATAAAGCGGGTGTAGAATTGGGATTAGATTACCCAATGCCAATAGTCAACATGCAAGACTCACGCGATCGAGCCCTTCAAGCATTTGATACAATTCGTATTAAATAGAACTTAAATATTAAAGCCAAATTTTCTGAGCTTTATCATAAGTTGTTTTTCGTTATCTTCTGATATTTGATTTAACGGTGGTCGAATATTTCTCCATCGAGGATCATCATATTTTATAGCTAGCATTGACTTTTGTGCAGGTATTGCTGAATAATCTTGAAACAGATGTCGAACTTTTTTCACGTCCTCATGAAGCCTTTCAGCCTCGCCCCACTTCTTTTCATGGCACAGACTAATGACCCGTGCAATATTCTCTGAGTTAAAATTTGCAGTTGCCGATATACAACCCAGACCACCCAGCTTTATGGACTCAATTACTGGTAATTCTGCTCCAGGATAAACTACGAGGCCTTCAATTTGTAACAGTTGCGCTGTATTATCCCAGTTGCCTGAGCTATCCTTTATACCAACGATGATATCCGGGTATGAATTTTTTAATTTCGTGACAAGATCAATTGATAGACCAACACCAGATACTTGCGGTATGTGATAAAGATATAATTTAAGATTTGGGTGATTGACCTCTTCAATTAGCCGTTTGAAATATTCAAAAAGACCCGAATCAGTTACATCTTTGTAGTAAAATGCGGGTAGTGTCATTACTCCATGGCAGCCCATCTCTATTGCATGACGGCATAAACTTACCGTATCAGGAAAATTACATAGACCAGTTCCAGGAATAAGTTTATTTTCAGGTATTCCAGATTTTATAAGGTACTCCAGAGCATTAATTCTCTCTGCGTTACTTAATGATAGAGCTTCCCCTGTTGTACCAAAGGGAGCGAGTCCTGCGCAGCCACAAGATAATAGATCCTCGGCGAGAACTTTATACATTTCATGGTTGAAGTTAAGATTATCATCAAATGGACTTAAAATTGGCGAGATGAGTCCCTTTATCATCTTCAATTTCCTGTAATGTAATCAAAATAATGCATGCCCTTTCAAATTAGCATAATATTCTAGATTTGAATATTGAATTTTCTATCGTTTAATGACTATATTTAAATTATGAAAGATATATATAAAAAAACTCAGAATGATATCACACCAAAGCATTTATTTTATAACAGGCGAAAAATATTAAAATTCGGATTGGCGCTAACTGCCTATGTCGCATCCAATAGCATTACATCTGCTTTTGCTCAAGAAATGTTTGACCGCAAGATTAATACTTTAGAAGAAATAACAAATTACAATAATTTCTATGAGTTTGGGATTGATAAGACTGACCCCGCAAAACATGCGCACAAATTAACAACATCTCCTTGGCCAATTGAGATTAGTGGTTTAGTTGATAATCCGGGAGTCTATGATTTTTCTGAAATAGTTAGAGAAATGAGCATTATACAGCGTACTTATAGCCTGAGATGTGTAGAAGGTTGGTCAATGCTGATACCATGGAATGGTTTCCAATTATCTGAATTACTGAATAAGTTGGGTGTAAGAGACGAGGCGAGGTATGTATCATTTGAAACGCTATTTAGACCACAAGAAATGCACATGCAAGAGACAAATATATTAAATTGGCCTTACAGAGAAGGACTGAGATTGGATGAGGCAATGCATCCGTTAACCATAATGGCCACTGGCGTTTATGGCGAGCCTTTACCAAAACAAAATGGTGCACCATTGAGACTTATTGTGCCCTGGAAGTATGGTTTCAAATCTATCAAATCTATTACCAGGATTTCTTTTCAAAGGGAAGAGCCAGTCTCATCATGGAATCAGCAAAATCCAGCAGAATATGGCTTTTATTCAAATGTGAACCCAACCGTGCATCATCCGAGATGGTCTCAGGCAAGTGAGAGGTATATTGGCGGGGAAGGTGAGGGATATCTTGGAAATTTATTCACAAAAAGATATGACACTAAACTCTTTAATGGATATGAAGAGGTTGCACCGTTATACGAGGGCATGGACTTATCCCGATATTATTAAAGAGCCGAATAATTATTATGTATAAAGCTACTAAAACAGTGAATATAAGGAGCCTATTCGATCTTGTGAGGGCGTCAGTGAGAAAATTAAGATGTTGGCATATATATCTAAGCCTATTAGTACCGTTATTATTTCTTGCCTATGATTTACTAAGTGGTCAATTAGGTGTAGATCCAATGAGGGCTATTGAAAAAAGTTTAGGTGTTACAGCTATTTATATACTAATATTAACACTGTGTATTACGCCATTTTCATTATTAACAGGGATTAATTTCATAAGATTTCGAAGAGCTTTTGGCTTGATGAGTTTCTTTTATATTGTTCTACATTTTTCAACTTGGTTACTCCTGGATATGCAGTTAAGATGGGTTGAGATAGTCGAGTCACTAACAAGAAAGCCGTTTATTGTTTTTGGTATGATGGGTTTTTTATTATTGATACCACTAGCAGCTACATCAAACAATTACTCCATGAAAAGATTAGGAAAATATTGGCCAAAATTACATAAGCTGATTTATGCAGCAATTATCCTAGGCGGTATACACTATCTGATGATGGAGAAAACATTGCAAAATGATGCGATAATTACATTTATTATAATTATAGTTCTTATATCGCTTCGTTTTTTCAAAATTAGAAAAATCAATTGGTTATAATTTATGATGAGCGCAATAATAACTGGCTTTTTACTATGCTTTTCCTTGAACTGCGTAATTGGTGCCCAGAATACATACTTATTTCGTCAAGGTGTTAGAAATGAGTACGTTTATTCCCTCGCAGGTTTTTGTACAGTATCAGATTTTGTTCTAATTATAGCTGGTGTCTATGGCATGTCTCTAATTGTAAGCCAATTCTATATTGACTTATTTTTGGTATTATCAGCGCTTTGTCTTCTGCTTTATGGCGTTTATCGAATAAAGAATGTTATGTCTCTATCATATGGGGTGAGTGAGGAGGTATACCTTCAAAGAAGTTTTAAAAAGAGCATTATGGCAATGTCTGCCTTCACACTTTTAAATCCACATGTTTATCTTGATACAGTCATTTTGATTGGGAGCGCTTCCTTGCAATATAGTTATGATGAAAAGATCTTCTATATTTTGGGCGCTACGGTAGCTAGCATAATCTTCTTTTATGGGGTTGCAATTCTATCTAGGTTATTCTCCACATTATCAAAAAATATTGCTCTCTTAAAATCTGTTGACATTATTACAAGTATTATTCTTTTTATTATTTCATTTGCCATGGTAAAAGCTACGAGCTTTGTATAATCTGTCACAAGTTAAATTATAATTTTGATGTTTTCTGTAATAGATTGTAGTATTTTAATATGCTCAAACAGTTAAAAAATTGCTATAATACCGATGACTTTCGTATGTTGGCCAAGCAAAATTTACCGTCTCCAGTTTTTCATTACATTGATGGCGCTGCCGACGATGAGGTTACCTATGCACGCAATACAGCATCATTTGATCAATGCGACCTGATACCAAGCGTACTTAAACCTGTCAATGATGTTGATATATCCATTGAAATATTGGGAAAAAAAATAGATCTGCCAATATTTTTATCACCGACTGCACTCCAAAGGTTGTTTCACTATGAGGGAGAGAGGGCCGTTGGAGAAGCTGCTGAATATTTTAATACTTATTTTGGAATATCTTCCCTTGCAACGGTTGGAATAGAGGAGGTGGGTAGGAAATTTAGGTGCCCCAAGATGTTTCAATTATATGTACATAAAGATAAGGCTCTCAATCAAGATATGCTTCAAAAATGTATTGACCATAATTTTGATGCATTGGCTATAACAGTCGATACTATTGTGGGCGGTAATAGGGAGCGGGACCTGAGAACAGGCTTTACATCGCCACCAAAGCTAACCATTGCAAGTCTCATGAGTTTTATGCTTTCGCCAATGTGGAGTTTTAACTACCTATTTAGAGAGAAATTCTCATTACCTCAGTTAGACTCCCATTTAAGTGAGGGGACAAAAATTGCAATCTCGGTTGGAGATTATTTTACAAATATGTTAGATCAAGAATTAAGTTGGAAAAAAATTGAAGAAATAAGAAAAATATGGCCAAAACCACTTTGTTTGAAAGGAATAATGTCTGCGGATGATGCAAAAAAGGCTATCGATGTTGGCGCCACTGCAATAATGCTCTCAAACCACGGAGGCAGACAACTGGATGGATCACGGTCACCATTTGATCAATTGGAAGAAATTGTAAGTGCTGTCGGTGGGCAAATTGAGATAATTTGTGATGGAGGAATTAGAAGAGGTACCCATGTATTAAAAGCTCTATCTTTGGGAGCAAACGCATGCTCTGGCGGAAGATTTTATCTTTATTCACTCGCTGGCGCTGGCTCAAGCGGGGTGAAGAAGGCAATAACCCTTATGAGAGATGAAATTATTAGAGATATGAAGTTGATGGGATGTAATAAAATTTCTGATTTGAATAAGGCTAACATAAGATTTAGATAGGGGGTACTCTATGATATCAAATAATAATATTGTTGCATCATTTTATAAGTTCAGTCCATGGGCCGATTACAAGTCATTTAGGGGTATTATTCAAACAATTTGCGAAAAAAACAAAGTTCTCGGAACCATTTTGCTGGCCTCTGAGGGTATTAATGGATCCATATCAGGTGACGAAATGAGCGTAAAAAATGTAATAACATACGTAAAGTCATTAGATAATTTTTCGGATTTGCAAATCAAATATTCAAAAGCATTTGGAAAAACCTTTCGTAAGATGAGAGTCAGATTAAAAAAAGAGATTGTTACGATGGGAAAGCTTGGTGTTAATCCGCATGAACTGACAGGAAAGCTTCTTCAACCTGACGATTGGGACAAGTTACTTGACGACAGGGATGTAATTGTTGTCGATACGAGGAATACATACGAACACTCCATTGGATCCTTCATCGGGGCAAGTTTAGCAAATACAAAATCTTTTAGGGATTTTCCTGATTGGGCAGACAAAAATCTAAGCAAGTCAAAAAGTAAAAAAATCGCAATGTATTGCACTGGTGGAATAAGATGCGAGAAAGCCTCATCCTATCTATTGGGTAAAGGTTACAAAAATGTCTATCAGCTGAATGGAGGTATTTTAAAATATCTTGAGCATAAATCCAAAGATCACTCAAAATGGAGAGGTGAATGTTTTGTATTTGACTACAGAGTTTCACTCGAGCATGGGCTTGAAAAGGGTCAGCATAACATGTGTCATGCATGCAGGATGCCTTTATCTGAAGAAGATAGATTAAGCGAGTATTATGTACCAGAAATATCATGTCCTCACTGCCACGATAACCAAACACAAAAAAGCATGAAAAGATTTAAGGAACGAAAATTACAACTCAAGCTGAAGCATGAAAGAGAAGCACTCGGGCCAAGACAAAATAAATAGAGAGTTAGTATTATACTCATTTAGAAGATGTCCGTTTGCCATAAGGGCAAGATTGTCAATATATTATTCGACAATCAAGTGCCAAATTCGTGAAATATCTCTAAAAAATAAGCCACCAGAATTTATTTTGGCGTCGCCTAAGGCAACTGTTCCAGTATTATTAAAAGAAGACCTCTCGGTTATTGAAGAGAGCCTTGATATTGTAAAATGGATTCTAGGTCAAAGTGACCCTGGTGGGCTATTAATTCCACTTAATGATAAAAACGAAGACGTTGATTATTTCATAAGCTTATTTGATAACAAATTTAAATTTCATCTTGATAGGTATAAATATTCAAGTAGGTACGACGTTACACATAGACAGAAACACAGAGACTCGGCATGCGAGATCTTGAAGCTAATAGATGATAAAATTACCAAGAGTGGATTTATTTATGGAAATAAAGTATCAGTGTATGAATTATGTATACTGCCTTTAGTTCGGCAATTTATGATTGCTGACCCTCTTTGGTTCGAAGAGCATTTTAAACTCGAAAAAGTGAAGAAATCTCTTCAAGGTTTTATTGACTCTCACGCGTTCAAAGTCACAATGAAAAAATATGATGAGTGGATTAATGACAAAAGTAAGATTCAATATTTTCCATGATTTGAATGATTTTGATTGGAAACAACCAAAAAAATAGTTATAAATAATTCGTTATCTATTGTTGGTGATAAAATGTCGAACTTATTTAATGAAATTGATGATGATCTAAGGCAGGATCGGCTAAAATCTCTCTGGGCCACCTATAAAAATTCAATATATGCAGCAGTTATCGTTATTTCCTCAGTCTTAATTGGTTCTGAGGCATATCAATATTACTCACAGAGCAAATCTGAAAAGTCGGGCTTAATATTATCACAAATTGTTGAGAGTGCTACGGGTGATGAGTCTCATTTAATAAATGATTATATTGATGAATTACTTGAGAGCGGAACAAGTGATTATAAAACATATGCCTTGCTATTGAAATCTGATAACTTCATTTCTCAAAATAAACTCGATGATGCAAGAGAAACATATATGGATCTCGTTAAAAAAGCTGAGAATAGTCTTATTAGAGATCTGGCAAAGCTAAAACTTTCTTATCTGAATGTCGATAACGTCTCATTTGATCAAATACAGGAGGATCTATCTTCAATACTAGAAAGTGACAACCCTCTCTCATTATTTGCGTATGAAGTATTGGCAATGAGCGCATACAAACACGGCTTATATGAAAGAGGTATTGAATATCTAAATATCATTATAAAAAGTGAAAAAACTACAGATGGCATGTTTGATAGAGCTCAGATGATGCTGAGAGTCATGGATTCAAAATAAAATATATATTGTGCAATTAAATATAGCTAAAATATACATATCTAGATTATTATTATTTCTAATAATTATTAACCTATCTGCTTGTGAGAGCGTCATCAGGGGAAAAGAATATATTCTTCCCGGGGATCGGGAAAATATATTGATAGGTTCAGCCAATATAAAATTAGCCGAAAGCTTTGATACGATTCAATTATCGGAGCCGCTCGTAACGAAGCGTTGGATTTCCTCTGATAGGGAAACAACAAACAATAAAAATAATATTGCGTTTTCGGAGGGGTTTATAAAAAAATGGTCAGTAAATATTGGCCAAGGTTCAAGTAAACTCAACCTTTCTTCGGTGTCGCCAATCTATATTGGTGATACTTTATTTGTTGTCGATACAGAGAATACAATTTCATCAGTAAATCCAGATAACGGTACTATTAACTGGAGTAAATCATTATTTCCTGATGGAGAGGATCCTAAAATTGGTTTTGGTGGTGGTTTATTTGCAAACTCTGGAATAATATTTTTTACAAATGGCTTCGGTGAATTATATGCGCTTGACCCTTACAACGGAGATATTCTTTGGAGAAATATGGTTAGTTCTCCTGTAAGGGCTGCACCAATAGCAGATA
The DNA here is from genome assembly GCA_902633855.1 of uncultured OCS116 cluster bacterium. Taxonomy (GTDB): domain Bacteria; phylum Pseudomonadota; class Alphaproteobacteria; order Rhizobiales; family TMED25; genus TMED25. The sequence continues at coordinate 24,108 of CACPHU010000003.1, read as the reverse complement.
ACTCGATGGTATTTGTCTTAAGCGTGGATAATAAAATAAATGCATTCGACATACAATCAGGGGACAAGAAATGGGAGTACTCCTGGTTCTCTGAAACAGCAGGGTTAGTGCAAACAAGTAATATGGCTTTATTCGAAGACAAAATAATCGTTCCTTATAAATCTGGTGAGATTTTCGTATTTAAAAAAAATAATGGAAACAGATTATGGGCAGACTCGGTTAATAGGAAAAACATCAAAAACTCCCTCTCGCAAATTAAGGATATAACTGCCAGCCCAATCATTTATGAAAATTTATTGTTAACGGTAGGTTTTCAAGGGAGGCTTATTGCTAATAACGTAAATAATGGATTTCGTATGTGGGAATTACCAATCTCATCTTCAATTACACCAGTAGCGTCAAATAATTACTTATTTATTGTATCTAATGATAATATACTTTTTGCCATTGATGCTGAGAGTGGAGACGTTCTATGGGTTGAGGATATTAACTCAAATTATGAGTTTAAGAATGATAACAAAATTATATCAATGCAGATACTCCAAAATAGGCTCTATTTATTTTTATCATCAGGCGATCTGATTGTGCATGACCCAAAAACAGGTAAATTGGCTGATATTTTGAAAAACAAAATAGAAGCATCGACAATACCACCCATTATTGTAAATAAAAATTTATATGTTATATCTAATGACGGTGAATTGATATCATATAGATGAAGTATTATTATGACCCCAAGAATAGTTTTAGCAGGCAGACCAAATGTTGGCAAATCTACCTTATTTAATAGATTGTATGGTAGAAAAAAAGCGTTAGTATCTGATATCTCTGGGTTAACACGTGATTTCCGAGAAGAATTAATCATACTAAAGGATCAAGAGTTTTCTCTTATTGATACAGCAGGTGTTTATGAGTCAGCATCAGATAACTTATCCCTGTCTGTCGAAGATAACGCATTAAAAGTGATAAAAGACTCCGACTTATGCCTATTTATTGTTGATGCGAAATCTGGATTAACAACAAAAGATATTGAATTTGCTAATTATTTGAGAAAATCAGGTATCTTGACACGTACCATAGTTAATAAATGCGAACGTGGTGCCGCAAGGTTAAATATCTATGAATTTTTTGAGCTTGGCTTTGGTGAACCTCTTGCCATATCAGCCGAACATAATATTGGTATTGGTAGCTTAATAGATGAAATAGTGGAAGTTATACCATCGTATCAGGTTAATGAAAATAATGATGAAGATGCAATAAATCTCACCATAATAGGAAAGCCGAATGTTGGTAAATCTACATTATTAAACTCTCTTGTTGGACACGACAGAATGTTGACAGGTGATATTGCTGGAATAACAAGGGACTCGATTTCTACTGATTGGGAATGGAGTGGAAAAAGAATTAGGCTTATCGACACGGCAGGTCTTCGAAGAAAATCTAGGGTTTATCAAGATACTGAGAAGCTTGCTTATTTTGACTCTATAAAGGCAATTAAGTATTCCGATATTGTAATTTTACTAATTGATGCCATTGATTTCATTGACAAGCAGGATTTGAGGCTGGCTGATCAAGTTTTGACAGAAGGAAGAGCTCTCCTGATTGTCTTTAACAAGATAGATTTAGTAAAAGATAGGGCGCAGTTTGACCATGAGATCGGTAAGATCTTTTCTACAAATTTAATTCAACTTGATAAAAAAAATATCCTTAAAGTATCATCCCTAAAAGGAAAGGGTACAGAAGAGATGATGGAAAGAGTTATCCTTCTATACGATGAATGGACAAAGAGAACTACAACAGCGAAGCTGAACACGTGGCTAAATGAAGCTGTTCAAAAGCATCAACCGCCGGCTAAAGCTGGGCGAAGGGTAAAGCTAAGATATATAACTCAAGCCTCAGTAAAGCCTCCAACATTTATTATATTTTCATCTGCACCAGATTCCATTCCAGGTTCTTACCGTAAGTATTTAATCAATGAACTCAGAAATGCCTTTGGGTACAATTTATCGCCACTTCGAATTCATTTTAGAAAGGGCGATAATCCCTATGTCACTTAAACACGCTTTGATGATTCCAGCCAATCAGCGTATCTAATTAATTCACCATTAGCAAATTTATCATTGAATAATATATCTTCAAAAAAATCTGAGAGGTCTGATGGCTGAGTAATTTTTTGCTTATCTTCACCAGGATAGGCTTTTAATCTTAGTTTGGTATTCACGATACCTGGATCAATCAGGTTAACTTTTATATTTGTGTTTTGAGTTTCTTCAGCATAACTATATGCTATTTGCTCTAAAGCTGCCTTTGATGCTGAATATAAGCCCCAAAAAGGTTTTTTCTGATTGATGATTTCTGTAGTGGATATTAGGACTTGTGATTGATTTGCCCTTTTTAAGTAGGGCTCAAATAACTTCAAAAATATTACATTAGATGTCAAGTTTACTGCAAAAGTCTCGTTCCATTCCGCCTCGGTTATGTGTGTAATTGGTGTGAGACTTCCAAATGCTGCAGCATTTAAAAACAATACATCCAGATGATCTATTCTTTCAGATAATTTTTGTTCCATGCCCTTTATAAGATCAAATTGCATTAAGTTAAATGGAACAAGACTCACATTACAATTGTATTTTGTAAGATCATCATCAAGCATCTCCAGTGCGCTCTGTGAACGTCCCAGTGCTATAATGTTAGCTTTATGTTTTCCATATGTAAGCGCGGCTTGTCTCCCAATCCCACTGGATGCCCCAGTAATTAGTATATTCATTCCTTTCAAATCAAAAGACACCTTAATTTATTCCTCTAAGAGTGATAGTTGGCTTGTGTGATCTGGGATCTGTTCAATATCACTCAATTTGGTTGGGTAGTCACCGGTAAAGCAATGATCTGTAAATTGTGGCATTTCGTTGTTTCTTTCGCTGTATCCTAATGCCCTATATAAACCCCCAATTGATAAAAATTTTAGTGATGTGCAACCAATATAGTCTCTCATCTCATCCATATTGTGCTTTGCTGCGAGCAAGCTATCTTTTTCTGGGGTATCAATTCCATAGTAGTCGCTGTATTTTATGGGTGGTGATGCAATTCTTAAATGCACCTCTTTCGCGCCCGACTCAAAGAGCATTCTCACTATTTTTACGGAGGTTGTGCCTCTAACTAAGCTATCATCTAGGAGTACTACACTTTTATTTTTAACCATTTGCACGTTAGCCGAATGTTTTAGTCTTACTCCAAATTGTCTAATATTTTGAGTTGGTTCTATAAATGTCCTGCCAACATAATGATTACGAATTAATCCATAATCAAAATTAATTTTTGATCCTTCTGAATATCCAAGTGCCGCGGGAACGCCAGAGTCTGGAACTGGAACAACAATTTCAGCTTTTACATTGTCTTCTTTTGAAAGCTCGTATCCAAGTTGTTTTCGTATTTCGTATACACTCCTACCACCAATTACGCTGTGAGGCATCGCAAAATAAATATATTCAAATATGCAAGGTCTAGGACTTTGCTTTGGAAAAGGATAGTGGCTCTCTATTCCATCATCAGTAATAACTATAATTTCACCATTTTCTACTTCTCTAATAAACTCAGCGCCAATAATATCCAGCGCACATGTTTCAGATGCTAAAATATAAGATTTATCAAGTTTTCCAAGAACCAAGGGTCTAATTCCAAGTGGGTCTCTTGCGCCAATCAACTTTTTATTAGTCAATGCCACGAGAGCATAGGCCCCCTCTAAATAACCAATGGCGTCAATAAATTTATCAATAAATTTTAGTTTCTTGCTTTTTGCCACTAAATGCAGTATGACCTCCGTATCTGAGGTGGATTGGAAAATCGCCCCGCTTGAAACAAGTTTCTCTCGTAGCAGTAGAGTGTTGGTAAGATTACCATTGTGACCAACAGTGAATCCACCCGTGTCAAGGTCTGCGTAAAGCGGTTGAACATTCCTCAAGATTGTTTCCCCTCGTGTTGAGTATCTAACGTGGCCAATAGCCGAAATACCAGATAATTTTTCAATAATAGGTTGCTTTGTAAAGTTATCTCCAACAAGACCAAGTCTTTTTTCGGATTGAAATTTAGTTCCATCAAAAGTCACAATTCCAACAGCTTCTTGCCCTCGATGCTGCAACGCGTGCAACCCCAGGACCGTCAATTGAGCTGAGTCAGTATGCCCAAGCACTCCAAAAACTCCACACTCTTCTCTTAAACGATCATCTACTAAGTTATTATTCATATCTAATTTGTCGGCACTTCTATGTTGTTAAGATTAAGTTTTTCTTCTAGATTTTCAAAATTTATATTATCCATTATTTCACCGGGGTTCTCAGGCAGATAGCCGTAAATCTTTACTTTTCCTGATTCGAGATGATCATAAAAAATTGATTTATTTAACCAGTCAGGCTCATTTGGTTCAAATAACCAAGTCATGCCAATAAATAGAAGCATTATAATTAAATATCCCCTGATGAAGCCAAAGCAAATTCCAAATATCCTATCTAAGATACCAATATTACTTTTCAGCACAAGCTTGGATATTTTAGATGAAATGAACGCGCTAACAATAAGTGCTACAACAAAAACAATACCTACAAGTAAGGAATAAGCAAGCCAATCAGGCTGCAATATACCGCTTGCAAAAGAGCGAGATTGGTCATTTGTGTAGGCAATAAACGAAGCCATTGCTGCAATAAACCATGATAGTATAGAGAGCGTTTCTCTTGTAAAACCCCTTAACATTGCAAAAAATGATGATAGGAATAATAAAAGTAGAAGTATTGTATCAAAAAAAGAAATCGCGTCAGTCATTGTTTAGTCATTCGGGTTAATTTTTATTGGTCCGTCAGAGCTGCCCTTAATAAATTGATCAACATAAGGATTGTTGGAGCTGTTGATATCCATTGCATCTCCCGTCCATATCACAGCGCCCTTATAGAGCATTGATATTTTATCAGCTATTTTTTTAGCACTTTCCATGTCGTGAGTAATTGTGATTGCTGTAGCACCTACCTCTTCGATAACCTCATTAATTAAATTATTGATAACATCAGCCATAATTGGATCAAGCCCAGTTGTTGGTTCATCAAAAAAAAGGAGTTCAGGATTTCGTGCAATTGCTCTTGCGAGCGCAACTCTCTTTTGCATCCCACCCGATAGTTCAGATGGATAAAAATATAAAACGGATGAGTTTAAGCCAACTTTTTTCAATTTATCAACGGCTATCTCTGTCAAATCACCAAGGTTACTCTCAAGTTTCTTTATCCCAAAAGTAATATTTTCTTGCACATTCAAGCTATCGAATAATGCAGCCCCTTGGAACAGCATACCAATCTTACTATGAAAATCTATGTCGGCCCGTTTTTTTTTGTTAAGGATTTGTTGATTAAAGAATATTTCGCCGCTATCGGGCTCTATAAGGCCCAAAATACATTTTAATAGCACAGATTTTCCAGTACCTGAGCCACCGATAATTACCTGCGATTTATTTCGTTCAATATTGATAGATAGATTATCCAACACAGATTTATCACCGAATGACTTTGATAACTCATTTATTTTTAGTATGTGATCCATTTTATCTAATTTGTAAATACTAGTGATGTTAAGATATAGTTTGACGCTAGTATCAAAATTGACGCAGAAACAACTGCTAATGTTGTCGATCTACCAACACCCTGTGCGCCTCCGGTTGAATTATATCCGTGATAGCAGCCCATAAAGGCAACAATGAAACCAAATACGGCAGCTTTAACCAGCCCCGACAGGACATCGCGGAGCTCGATAATATCTAGTGTATTTTTTATGTAGCTTTGTTCAATAAATCCAAGAGTTTTTGTTCCGACAACAAACCCACCCATTATCCCGATTATGTCAGCGATAATTACCAAGATTGGCAGACTTATAACGGCCGCTAGCACCCTTGGAACAACTAGATATTTCATTGGATTTGTTGATAGTGTAATGAGTGCATCAATTTGCTCTGTTACTCTCATTGTCGCAATTTCTGCTGAAATTGAAGCTGAAACTCTTCCTGCTAGCATTAATCCGGCGATTACAGGACCTAATTCTCTGGTAATTCCTAGCGCGACAATTGATGCAACAATATTTTCGGCATTAAATCTTGAGCCCCCTACATATATTTGTAATGCTAATACGCCGCCAGTGAAAAAAGCTGTAAGCCCAATTACTGGAAGAGAATTATAACCAATTCTAACTAATTGAATTAATAATGATTTAATATAAATAGGTGGCGTAAATAGGCATATAACGAAGTCATAAAAGAAAATTGCAATACTACCAATACTTGCGCACATCCTTAGAACAGACTTACCTATTGCTTCTGGGATAATATAAATATATTTATACATATTTATAGTGCTTTTTGACTCTTGAGTTTAATCTTGTCAGTATTTCGTAGCTTATTGTACCAGCATTTTTAGCTAAGGTATCAATATTTTGATTTGATCCAATTATTTCTACAAAATCACCTCTTTTTATATCGTTTTTTATCCCTGTTACATCAATTGCAACAATATCCATGGAAACTCTGCCCAATATTGGTGTTGGAGCATTGTCAAAATAGAACTGTCCGCCAGATTGATGATTCGTCGATTTCAGAGACCATGGCAGACCATCAGCGTAGCCAAATTCTACGAGTGCGATTCTAATATCTTTGATAGCTTTATACGTAGCTCCATATCCTATTGTTGAGCCAGCTTTTATATCTTTTATTTGAATAATTGGAGCATATAATTCAATTGCAGGCTCTAACCTACCTAAGACTCCATTTTCATTGTGGCCACAATACAGGCAAAATCCCGGTCTAACCATATCAAGTAAAAAAGATTTACCTCTAAAAATTGCAGCTGAGTTTGCAATAGTTTTTTTTATCCCAACAAATCCATTGGTTGCTTTTAAAAACTGATCAAGTTGATTCTCAGATAGGCTTGATTGTGGATCTTCGGCTGTTGAAAGATGTGACATTATGAGGTCAACATTTAATCTATTGATTGATAATTTACTAATTTCATTCCCCTCAAAACCAAGCCTTGAGAATCCTGTATCAAAATGAAGGGCAATGTGATGTTCTGTGTATTCATCAGTATTGGCCCTATATTCCTCAAGCTCGGTCATGCTTCCAATGACCGGTGTAATCTTATGCGAAATATATTCTTTTGTCATTGTGGGCTTTAATCCATTAAGCGCATAAATGACATTATCATTTGAACCAATAATATTTCTGAGTCTAATTGCTTCATATAAATCTGATACGAAAAAATATTTGCATCCTGAATTTTGAAGGGTAATTGCAACTTCCTCTAGACCCAAACCGTACGCATCGGCCTTCACCGTGGCAGCGCAAATAGATGGCTCAACATATGTACTGATTTTATGATAGTTATGAGATATGGAAGCAAGGTTTACATTCATAAATGCAGATAACATATTTTGCGCGTTATCATTCATTTTTCATTTTTTACCTTCGATAAGTCAAATCTACTCAAATCGTTCAGGAAGCCTATCATCTGACGTATAATCACTAAAGCGGGTTACGGAGCCATCAAAATACATTTCGATTACTGGCGTTGATCCGTGTCTATTCTTTCCAATAATTACTTGGGCCTTTTGATGTACTTCTTCCATACTTTCTTGCCACTGTATATATTCCTCGGTTCCCTCTCTCGGCTGTTTTTTCTCAAGATAATATTCTTCTCTGTATAAAAACATTACTACATCAGCATCTTGTTCTATGGAACCGGACTCTCTCAAATCGGATAATTGCGGTTTTTTATCATCTCTATTTTCTACTTGTCTTGAAAGTTGGGATAGCGCTATTATTGGGATATTTAACTCCTTAGCTAGGGCTTTCAAACTTTGCGTAATCTCAGACAATTCCTGCACCCTATTCTCATTATACCTTCTGTTGCTGGATGTCAGTAGTTGAAGGTAATCTATTACTAGAATACCTAAATTATTTTGCCTCTTTAATTTACGTGCTCTGGCAATTAATTGTCCTATGCTAATCCCACCTGTTTCATCGATAAATAGGGGAATATCCTGAAGTTTTCGGGCGACATCAATTAATCTATCGTATTCAATGTTTGATATTTGACCCTTACGAATTTTGTCTGAGGATACAGATGTTTGTTCAGATATTATTCTTGTTGCAAGTTGTGATGATGACATTTCTAGTGAGAAAAAACCCACAACTGCGCCTTGACTCTGCTTTTTCTCAGTATCATTGTCTCCAATATTAAAAGCATTAGCAATATGAAAGGCAATGTTTGTAGCAAAAGCTGTTTTACCCATTGACGGTCTACCAGCAATGATCAGAAGGTCGGAAGATTGAAGACCACCAAGAACCTTATCAAGATCTCTAAAACCGCTTGATAGCCCAGAGACCTGGCCATCTTTATGATAGGCGCTTGCTGCAGTGTCAATTGCCTCTGTCAATGCAGTTGAAAAATTTTTAAAATCATTTCCATATTTTTCATCCTCAGCAAGTGAATATAATTTTTGCTCAATATATTCAAGGTGATCAAATGGTGTCATATCTGCAGGTGGTGAATAGGATACATTAACCACATCATTTCCTAAATCAATAAGCTTCCTCCATGTATATAGATGACGAATGATTTGTGCGTATTCTTCAATATTTATGATCGAGGAGGACTCAGCTGCTAATTTAATCAAATATTTGCTACCTTCAATCTCCTCAAATCTCTCATCGTTATCAATTTGTGTTTTTAGTGTGATTGGTGATGCAAGTTTATTTGATAAAATAAGCTTTGATATATTATCGAAAATTACTCCGTGTATATGTTCAAAAAAATGTTCAATCTTTAAATAACTAGATATTTTATCAAATAAGTCATTATTGACTAATAATGCACCGAGTAATTGCTGCTCTGCGTCTAAATTATGAGGCAGCTGTCTGTAATCATCTTCTGAATTGCTGGCTATATTTTGAATTATTGACGTCATACTAAAATTTATACTCTTAATTAAAATAAGCATATATAAGAAGCAATGTTAGTAAGAATTATTTTTAAATTTATTCAAAATAATCCACATCTAATATTCATTAATTTGTAATTTTCAAAAAATATCTTGACTGAGGTATTTATTCTTTTTCCTCATCTTCTTTTTCTTCATCTGCCGTATCAGCACCATCGATTTTTTCGTCATCATTAACCTCTATGCTTTCATCATTGGCTTCATTAGTGGCTTCTTCACTGAGTTCGGCTTCGACACCCTCATCGAAAACATCCATAACAGCATCTTCATCTGATTGACTGTCATCCAAGGATACAACCTTACCTCTCTCCTGCAGCTCGGCTTCTTCTTCGGTTCTCGCTATATTAATTTTTATTGTTGTTGATACCTCGGCATGTAAATTAACTTTAACGTCGACAATGCCAAGAGTTTTGATTGGCTCAATCAGTGATATCTGATTTTTTTTGATTTGATCAATACCATTATCCTTTAGAAGGTTGGCAATATCTCGCGTTGTCACTGAACCAAAGAGCTGACCATTTTCTCCAGCTTGCCTTATCACAATAAAAGTTTTTCCTGTAATCTTATCGAGGAATTTATTTGCTTCTTTTACGTCCTTATCATTCTTCTTTTTTAAATCGGACGCTTTTTCCTCAAAATACTTAATATTTTCTTCAGTCGCCCTAAGTGCTTTACCTGTTGGTAAAAGATAATTACGTGCATAGCCATTCTTAACTTCTACATGATCCCCAAGTGATCCGAGTTTTTCAACTTTTTCCAGTAAAATTATTTTCATTTTTTATCTCCTTGATTTAATTTTATTTCTTAAATTATTTTTGTAATCCATTATCCCCAAGATCGTGACTGGGATTATAAATGGCACAAATAGTAGGACCAAAATATATAGTGTAGTTAGCACTAGTGGTCTTAAATTAAAGTTTTTTGTGACATTATGCAAAACAGATAACCCGTTTATAGAGTAGCCCATAAGTATTGCGGTCGCCCCTGTTATAGACATTACTTTTATAATACCCTGTGCTGCGAATGCAAATATTAAGAAAAGCGTCAGCAGATAAATGAAATGCTTTGGCAAGCTGATTTCATCAAAACCATCCCAGCTTCTGACATTGCTATCTATTTTTCTAGTAATTTTTGTTGCTATCCATAAGTTAACAAAGAAAATTAATATCCAAAATCCAACAAGTATTGACGGCAGACTCGCTGACATCAAGGCAATATTATTTAGCTGAATTGTTTGTTCCAGATCAGGTCTAATCTGATAAACATCAGAGTAAATTGTTGATATTGTGTCGTTATAGTCAACAATATTTGTACCCAAAAATAATATACCAATTAGGCTCAAAACTAGAGATAGCATAATTATTTTCGAAAAAATCAGAGAAAGTGGATACCAGATCACTTCTTTTGCGTCAGAATTGGATGTTTTGTTGAGTCCAATATAGTACGATAAGTAGACACAGGGTAACGCAAAGAATAACGAGTAAGAAACAGCAATATTAAAACCATGTGTATAGATAATTAACATTGCAGGAATTGAAGCAAATATGACGTACCTATATCCAAATAGAATTCCCAAAAAATAGAGCGGTAAGGGGCAAAACAGAAACAGATTAAATAAGAACCCAGAATTACCTGATAATGGGTAGATGAAGAATAATGCTTGCAGCAAGATAGCAAGTAATAAGAGAGATATCTGTTTTATTATCATATCGCTGTCCCGCTAGTTTGCGGTTAGGGTTATACCCAACCAATAAAAATATTTATCTTTGTAAATATGGCAATAAGCCAAGAAACCTTGCACGCTTTACTGCCACCGCCAGCTCTCGTTGTTTTTTTGCTGAGACAGATGTAATTCTGCTTGGTATCATTTTACCGCGTTCGGAAATATATTTCTGTAGTAATTTTACATTCTTATAATCGACAGGTGGTGAGTCTGGCTCCGAGAGTGGGCAATTGCGTGAACCGCGAAAATATGGTTTTTTTGTTTGTTGAGATGTCTGCATTTACTAATCTTCTTTTGTGTCGCTTGATTTGGAGTCCATCATAACTGATGGGGTTTCTTCAAATTTATTTACTTTTACAGTCAAATGCCTCAGCACATTTTCGTTTAGGCTTATTTGCCTGTCTAGTTCTTTTAATGTATCGGATGGCGCATTAATATTCATGAGTGTGTAGTGCGCTTTCCTGTTTTTCTTTATTTTATAAGACAATTGGCGCAAGCCCCAATATTCAACTTTATCAATACTACCGCCATCTTTTTTTATTAACTCTTCAATGGTGCTGTTTATTGCCTCAACTTGCTGTGTTGTGATATCTTGTCGAGCTAAATAAACATGTTCATATAATGGCATATTTTATTAAATCCTGTAAAATTCAATTATAACTATATATATGTTTATCAAACATATTAAGCAATATAAAATAATTTATTATTAAAATCTTAATTAAGCGCGTCAATATTTTGATAACAAAATTATAGTAGATTACTATATTGAAGTAATAAATTTTGCAACAAAAAAGGTATTAAAATGAGAAATTTATTAGTTTTTCCTGGTCAAGGGAGTCAATATATTTGCATGGGAAAAACATTCTCTGAAAACTTTATAGCTGCTAGGGATGTATTTAATGAAGTAGACGAGTCATTATCTCAGAGCCTATCAAAAATTATGTGGGATGGTGATATTGAAGAATTGACAAAAACCGAAAATGCACAACCAGCAATTATGTCTGTCAGCATCGCAATATTTCGTGTTTTGGAAAATGAAATAGGTATTGATTTTAGTAAGATTGGATATTGCGCGGGCCACTCGTTGGGAGAGTATTCTGCGCTGGTTGCCACAAAATCACTTGAGTTAGCAACAGCTGCGAAGCTGTTAAAACTTCGCGGCATTTCGATGCAAAAGGCGGTTCCAATTGGGCAGGGGGCAATGGCGGCCCTAATTGGCAGTTCAATTGAAGAAGTAGAGCAATTGATAAAGCACATTAATGATCAAAGGGCTGATCTGGTCTGCAATATTGCAAATGATAATGCTCCTGGGCAAGTTGTCATTAGTGGACACATTAAGGCGATAGATGCTGCGATTGAGTTATCTGCTAATTTTGGTGCAAAGAAAGCTCTAAAACTCCCAGTAAGCGCGCCATTTCATTGCAGCCTTATGCAGCCGGCGGCAGACGTGATGAATGAAGCGCTCGGTGAGTCAAATATTATTGATCCAATTATCCCGATAATAGCAAATGTAAATGCAATGCCAGAGACGCAAGCGAAAAAAATCACCGAATTATTGGTGAGGCAAGTTACAGGAAGGGTTAGGTGGGTCGAGACCATCAAATATGCTAAAAAAAATGGTATTGAGAAGGTATTTGAAATTGGTGCAGGAAAGGTTTTGACGGGGCTCGCAAAAAGAATAGATAGCACAATGGACTCACACTCCATTGAGGTGCCCGATCAAATTGATAGTTTTATATTAGTTTAAATTCAAGGGATATAATATGAGTATGTTAAAAGGTAAAACAGTTCTATTAACTGGATCAACAGGCAGTATTGGGAAAGAAATTGCAAAAAAACTCTCAATTTCGGGAGCAAAAATAGCCTTATCTGCAACGAATATTGATAAATTAAAGTCACTCAAGGCGGATTTGGGTAACGATCATTTAATATATCCTTGTGATTTATCTGATCTGAACAACATAAATAAACTTTCAGAGGATGTAATTGGTGATTTTGGAACAATTGATATTCTTATAAATAATGCAGGCATAAAGAGAGATGATTTATTGATCCGGATGAAAGATGATGATTGGTTCGATGTCATTAATATGAATTTAACATCTGTATATAAATTAACAAAAAATATCACAAAGCAGATGTTTAAACAGAGGCAAGGAAAAATTATTTCCATTTCATCGGTAGTCGGTTTTTCTGGTAATCCGGGTCAAACAAATTATGTTTCTTCAAAATCTGGCTTAGTCGGTTTTACAAAATCATTAGCGATGGAAGTAGCAACAAGGGGGATTACTGTTAATTGTGTTGCTCCCGGTATGATTGACTCTGATATGATTGACTCACTAAACGAAAAGCAAAAGGAAACAATTATTGGAAAAATACCGATGGCAAAACTCGGATTACCCAGTGATGTCGCCGAGGCCTGCCTTTTCCTCTCAAGTCACATGTCTGACTACATCACAGGACAGACAATTCATGTTAATGGTGGCATGGTGATGCACTAGCTCCAATATTTACATGGCAAAAATAAATTTTTTGATTGTAGTTAAATATTTATAAATATATTAATACTTATATAAGTTATAATTTAATAGTTACAGAGGTAAAAAATGAGTGATGTTGCTGACCGCGTAAAAAAAATTGTTATCGAGCATCTTGGAGTAGAGGCAGATAAAGTAGAAGAAAAAGCCAGCTTTATTGACGATCTTGGTGCTGACAGTTTAGATACTGTTGAGCTAGTTATGGCATTTGAGGAGGAATTCAATGCAGAAATTCCAGATGATGCTGCTGAAACTATTCAAACTGTTGGTGATGCGATCTCATTTCTTGAGAAGCAAAACTCCTAAATTCAGAAAAAGATGAGACGCGTTGTTGTTACTGGACTTGGTTTAGTAACTCCTCTTGGGGTTGGGGTTAACTTTGTATGGGATAATCTCATAAAAGGTAATTCTGGCATAGGCAAAATTGAGAATTTTGATACAGAAGATTTACCTGTCAAAATAGCTGCACAAATACCAAGAGGTGATGATCTTGGATCTTATAATCCTGATGATTGGCTTGACCCTAAAGAGCAAAGAAAAGTAGATGAGTTTATTACTTACGCAATTTGTGCTTCAGATCAAGCAATTAAAGACTCAGGTTGGGTTGCCGATACCTATGACAAAGAAATAAGATCAGGCGTACTAATTGGATCTGGTATTGGTGGATTGCAGGGGATCGAAGATGCTGCAATTATCTTAAGGGATAAAGGACCAAGAAGAATATCACCATTCTTTATACCAGGTCGACTAATCAACCTTGCGTCTGGACATATATCAATAAGAAATAACTTTAAAGGACCAAATCACTCTGTTGTTACAGCCTGTTCTACAGGCTCTCATGCCATTGGTGATGCATCAAGATTAATAGCATTTGGAGATGCGGACGTTATGGTCGCGGGTGGAACTGAGTCTCCTTTATGTAGGTTATCCATAGCTGGTTTTGCAGCATGTAGAGCTCTATCTTCTGCATTTAATGATAAACCTATAAAGGCATCAAGGCCTTTTGATGAGGATAGAGATGGTTTTGTTATGGGTGAAGGTGCTGGGGTAGTTGTGCTCGAGGAGTATGAGCATGCGATAAAACGAGGCGCAAAAATTTATGCAGAGGTCAAGGGATATGGCTTGTCTGGTGACGCCTTCCATATAACATCACCATCAGAAGATGGGGATGGCGGCTTTAGATCAATGTCAGCTGCGCTAAATAATTCTGGTATCGCTCTCGATAATATTGACTATGTAAATGCTCATGGAACATCCACACCAGCTGGGGATGAAATTGAAATAAAGGCTGTGGAGAGATTATTTGGAGAACACAGTAAAAATTTATATATGTCATCAACAAAGTCTTCTATTGGACATTTGTTGGGTGCGGCAGGTTCAGTCGAGGCAATATTTTCAATAATGGCAATTAATACAGGAAAAATACCAGCAACTCTAAACCTTGATAATATTTGCGTTGATACAAAAATAAATCTGGTACCAAAAAAATCACTCACACGCGAGGTCAAAAGTGCGTTGAGTAATTCATTCGGTTTTGGTGGGACGAATGCATCATTGATTTTTACAAAAGTCTAATAAGTGATTATGAATATAAATTTAGCTAGACAAAAAGGTGTTATGATAATCATATCATCACCTTCTGGCGCAGGGAAAACTACCTTAACAAGAAAGTTAGTTTCAGATCTCAAGAATGCGGTATTATCGATATCTGTTACAACGCGGAAGAAAAGAGACAATGAAGAGGATGGCTTACACTATTATTTCGTAGATGATGAAGTTTTTAATAAAATGGTTGATGAAGGCAACCTCTTAGAACATG
This sequence comes from uncultured OCS116 cluster bacterium, assembly GCA_902633855.1. Lineage (GTDB taxonomy): Bacteria > Pseudomonadota > Alphaproteobacteria > Rhizobiales > TMED25 > TMED25. The sequence goes on along the minus strand of CACPHU010000003.1, from coordinate 9,005 downwards.
CGAATGTTTTTGGTTTTAATTATGGCACCCCAAAAGAGCGGGTAATTGAAAATATCCAAATTGGAAATGATGTGATTTTTGATATTGACTGGCAAGGCGCACTTCAATTAAAAAATAATTATGAGGATAATATCATTTCGGTATTCATACTGCCACCAACGGCAACTGAATTGATGGGCAGATTGATAAAGAGGGACCAAGACTCAATTGATACAATAAAAAATAGACTGAATGCGGCATATGACGAAATAAAGCACTGGAATGAATATGATTACGTAATTATCAATGATGATCTCGATGTGGCATATTCAGAATTAAAATCTATAGTTACTTCTGAAAAAATGAAAATAACTAAGGCAAACACTACTAACATTAGTAAGCATGTCGATCATTTGCTTGAAGAGTTATCAGACAGATTAAAAGACTAGCTTATTTTCTCTAAATACTCTGATATTTTAAGATATTGATTTACTGATAATTGTTCCGCCCTCAAATCAACATCAATATTCAGTCTTTCGGTTAAATCAGCCTCGCTTATTATGCCTTTTAGGCTTGTCCTTATTTTTTTTCTTCTTTGGCTAAAAGCTGCCCTTGTAATACTTTCCAGTATTTTTATGTCTGGACCCGATTTCCTCTTAAGGCTTTTGAATGATACTATTGATGAGTCCACCTTCGGTTTCGGATAAAAGACTGCTGGATTCAGATCAAATTCAATATTACATTGATATAAATATTGGGATATAATTGATAATCTTCCATAGTGTTTGTGACTGTAATCCGCGGTAATTCTCTGAGCCACTTCTTTCTGAAACATTAAGATCATGTTTTTCAATTTATTTGTTGAATAATGTGCATTGATCAATGTGGTTAGTATTTTAGTTGCAACATTGTAAGGAAGATTGGAAACAATACTAATATTTTTATAATTCTCAATATCGAAATTAAAATTTATTGCATCTTCAAAAATAATATCAATTTGATCTGGAAATTTTGATTTAAGCGCATTGAGTAATTGCGTGAATTGTCTATCTTTCTCCACCAGTAAAATTTTTTTTACGTTATTATTTATGAGTGCCTCAGACAAACCACCAAGGCCAGGACCTATTTCGATAACCAAATCACAAGCATCAGGATTAATCAAACTGGTAATCTTATTTAAGATGTTTTTATCAAATATAAAATTCTGACCTAATTTTTTTGATGGACTGATACCTAGTTGTTCAAGATTTTTTTTGTATTGATTATTGTGATTATTATCTACTGGCATTTCTTTCTGCCATTTGGTCTGCGATTATTAAGGATCTTATTAAGCTAGTTGGGTCTGCAATTGCCCTTTTTGCGATTTGATATGCCGTTCCATGATCTGGTGATGTCCGGATAATGTCAATGCCGAGTGTTATATTTATTGCAGTGAAATTTGAGATAGTTTTAATTGGAATTAGTGCTTGGTCATGATACATACAAATGACTATATCACAATCAGTATTGCCATTACTGAACAGGCTATCAGCAGAAGCGGGGCCGTGAATATTAATATTTTCTCTCTGAAGTTCTTTTATCACTGGATCAATTACATTAATTTCTTCATTACCAATTAATCCATTATCTCCTGCATGAGGATTTAGACCTGTTACGACGATCTGGGGCTGAGATATATTGAAATACTTTTTCAAGTCATTACTGATTACTTTTACTGTATTCATCAATAATGATTTGTTGATTGATTGTGGAACCTCGCTGATTGGAATATGGCGTGTAAGCGGTACAATCTTAAGAGCATCACTCATCATTAGCATAACTGGATTCTTGGATTGGCATAGGTGGGCGCAGAGTTCGGTTTGACCGCTAAATTTAACACCCTCATAGAGCAGAGAGTTTTTATTGACTGGGTTTGTTACGATAGCCGATGTCAGGCCGCTCTTGATTGAGTCGTATGCTGTTAAAATTGACTTCATTATTTTTTGATCATTATGTTCTGAGTATTGACCAATAGTTTCTTTCATAATCGGGATATCAAAAACTGGTATAGACTCCTTAAATATATCTACAGCTAAATCCATCTCCGTTTTCCTAATTTTTTTTGTTTTTATTTTGCAATCAATTAAATTAGCTCGCCTATGAAGTAATTCTTCACTGCCAAAAAAAATGAAAGGAGGTATTTTTGTCGCCGACCTTGATGACCATGCATTGACCGTAATCTCAGCTGAAATACCAGCAGGATCACCCATTGTCAGGGCGATGGGTAATTTTTTATTTTTTATCTTCAATAACACTATCCTGTCTTAGGTTTCGTAGCTCTTTTTCGGAGTATGCCTTTAGCTGATTGGAAATGAGAATATTTTGAACCTCAAAATCAGAGATAATTTTCTTAGGAGTGCAATTTATCATCACTACTAATTCATTATCAATAACCTGCATAGGAAGTAAAAATTGATCGCTTTTGTGGTTTAGAATGGTTTTAAAAGGCTCATCTAACTCATTAATTCTTATATCAAAAAAATCATCAACTTCAATATCAGGGTGGTCTTTATATAAGGCTAAGTTATTTGCGCAGCTTTGAAAACTTGTTGATATATTTTCTGCAAGATATAGTTTCTCTGGAGACGCATCCTTATTTTGTATTTTCAATATTTGTATATGAAAGATCTCCTTTTCAAGTAAGTCTCTCTTATATTTATCAACTTCGCTTACAGTAATGTCAGCATACTTTCGAAATTTTCTAATAATATACTGATTCCATAACGTAGCAGCAATTCTAGCGTTAATAATTGTTTTTATATCACTACCATCAGCACGTAGTTTTTCGGCGTATTTTTCAAGACTCGTTCCCTGAGCTTTTAATTGTTTATCGAGCGCTAATGCAACCTCATCTGTGGAGTAAGTAATTCCCATACTTTCCGAGGCATCTACTTTTATTGCCTCATCAATCAATTCTTGAACAGCTTGGCTGGAGACCGCACTCACACTCAACTGTGGATTATTAGATTGAATAAATACAGCCCTTTGTTGAAAATCCGATTGAGTAATTGGAATGTCGTTAACAAGTAAGATTATCCTTGAGACGATTTCAGATTTTGAAATTGAAGCAAAACAAAAAAGGTAAACTACTAGTGATGATATTGTAAAAAAGGCTCTTAACATTTGCATCGATTTGATTCATCTAATGTTTAATCTACGGATGATGTTTTTAATTCGAAATTGAATAGTATTGACCTATCTTTTTTAATATCACGGTCTGTAAATAAGTTCTCTCGGTAACCTATATCAAATGCCAGACATTCGTCGTCATACCTAAGTCCAATTTTGTTACTAACGAAATCATCTGACTCTAAATTAAATGTCCCACTCGAAATTATTGACCAATCCGGTGTAATTCCGAATTCAAGGAAACCAGATAGTTCACTTAAAGCTACATGATCATTTGCGTTAAGCCCAGTATTTAGCCAATTTGCTTCCGCTTCTATATCAGTATAGTTTATGCCAAAACTATAGCTGTTAAAATCATGCATCTCGAGATTAAATTCATTGATAGAGTTATCGCTGGAAGATCTGTCATATCTAGTTTTGTAATCTAATATAACTGCATCATTGAGATTGTATGATATGGAGCCAACAATATCTGAGTGGTAATTGTCTGTCCCAGACCATTGATCTGAAGCAAGTGAGTTTAGCCCACTGACGTGATAAGATTGACCAATATTTGCGCTTAATAGCCCTCCAATATTATCTTGAAGACTATAATTTACACCAAGTGATATTTTAGATCCGCCATCAATTCTATCAAAGCCTAAACTCCTATTCATCTCAAATAAATTTAGACTATTGAAATTAAATGTTTGTGCATCTTCGTTAAGAAGGTCTGCATATGTCTCTTCATCACCAACGTATCCAAATGCTATCTTTGGCTCAATAATCTGCTTTCCATATGTTGCGTTATCAAAGAATGGCCAAGAAATTGATGTAGATAGATTTGGTATTACTCTTGAAAAATTAGTATACTGATCTTCCGATTCATCAAATGTTCGCAAATGATCTGCTCTCAGTGATAGTTTTGGTTCAATGATGACACCATTATTTGAGATATATCTCTCATCCCATTTCAACTCTGTCGTAAGTCTCATCTGTTCATCACCACTTGCCCTTTGAACATTTACAATATTATTTTCAAAGCTTAAATTTTTCAGATTTGGCAGATTAAATTTGTATTGATGATCTATTCGAGGCAAGAGTATTGCTTGAGGTGTTTCGGTTTCATTAAGTAAATTTTTGTAGTTTATAGCTGCTATATTTAGATAATTTTGCCCTTTTAGTCCTTCAACATATATATTGGAATTATATTTTGTGCGACTATCCAAACTATACTTTCTCATGTAAGTATCGTCAGTTGCATAGGTGGCATCCCAGCCCCAATTAAAATTATCATTGATGGGTATGGTTCCATGAGTTTGGATGCTTGCCCTCAATTTCTCATCCCCGGGAGCAACATCAGAAGGGTCTGCCTGATATATGAAGTTTGGATTAATGTAGATATCTCCACCATTTTCTGTTTTTTTTCTATATTCAAAGTCAAGTAGAGGTCCTTGTTTTGTTGTGACAAATGGAGATACAGTTAGGTCACTTGTTTCATCCAATATATAAATGTATGGAACTTTTATGGCATGGCCATAAAAGTTTGAAAATGAATATGTGGGAATAAGAAATCCTGACTGGCGCTTAACAGTAAAGTCGGGGTATGTAAACTGCGGCAGGCTCAAGAGTGTCTTATCAAGCACATTGAATTTGATATTCTTAAAGATAATTTTTTTGTTTAACTCATCGTGAACCACCTCTTCGGATTGAAATTCCCAAGTATATGGACAGTCATCATCCTCGATACATTTCTCACAAAAAGTGTAACTTGCGCCTGTAAATGTACTAGATTTGGTTGAATTTATATTAGCCTTATCAGCTCTAATTTTGCTGCCATCTTGAAGGATCATATTTGCTCCCTCAAGAAATCCATTCTTCAACTCATCCGATAAGGTAATTTTATTTGCTGTAATTTTCACCTTACCTTTATCTGACATTGTTACATTTCCTGTGGCGATTACCTGATCGATCTCTTGGAGGTAGGTGATTTCCGAAGCTTCAACTACATAAGATTTGTAGAATAATTTTGCATTACCGCTGGCTTTAATATTTTTACCATCATTTTCGTAAAGCAGATTATCAGCCTCAAAATATATTGAAGGATATAGATCATTTACATCATGCTGATTTGCCCACAGATTTGGGGAGACAAATAAAAGCATAATAGTACAAGCCAGATATATGTACCTATTGATTATCATTATATATTATTTAACCATCTTCTCTCGAAATTAAAACCTTTGTTGCAATTAAAATTACCGTTATAATATGCCACCAAGCCCCTAATATTGGGTTAAATATTTCATTTTCCGATAAAATGTATGAAATGTGGTTCACAAAAAATAACAAAAGACCAACAATTATACCTAATATTACCATAAAGATTGAGTGCTGCACACGAAATAATTTAACGCAAAAGCAAGCAGCTGTTAATACTAGCGCTAGCATTAGGGCTGGCATTGCTATCAAAAAATTTAGATCAACAATGTGCTTTGTCGTTGAAATACTGTTTAAATTCAGTTTTTTTATAACCCCAAGAATGGTCCAAATTGATTGATTACTATTTTTTATTGCATCCTCAAACATTAATAATTCATTTGAATTTGTCTCTATTTTATAAATTTCAAGATATTCACGGCTTTTACCTTCCATATCCGCCCAAACATTATGTAAAATCCATTGATTTGCTTCGAATTTTGCATACGTGCTGTCATATTTTTCCAATAGATTTTGGTTATCATCGAATTGAAGGAATGTAGCATCAATTAGTGTCAATTGATTTAAATAAACCTGCTCAGCATTTACAATTAGTTCACCTGTTGAATTTTTTTGAGACGACCAAAACTCTTTTTCATCTTCTAAATTAATAAACTTATTTTCGCCCTTTACATCCCTTTCTAGCAATGAAAAGTTATCCTTATATTGAATGCCTAATGGATCTATTATGAATACAACAAATAAACCAAATAAGATGGATATCACAGCTGGAGGAGTGATAACTTGCCAGAAAGATAGCCCTGAGGCATTTGAAATTATAAGCTCGCTATGTCTCGACAGCTTATTTAAAAATAGTAAAGTCCCAAATAATATTATAACCGGAGATACTTCTTCAAATGTTGATGGGAGCTTGTATAGGGATAATATGACTATATTTATGAGACTCACATCACTCACATCAGCTAACCTACGAGATATTTCTGAGATATCAATAAGAAAAATTAGCGCTAAAGCAATAAAAAATATCAATACTATTGATTTTAAATATTGGATTGCAAAATATTTATTGTAAAGCAGCATTTGTGTGTTTGACCTCCTTCACATGAAACAAAATCAAATTTATCAGATAAACGCAAATTATAAATAATGGAATTATGTAGTGCAAAAAATATAATTCATAAACCATTATTTTATTTGATAATACAAGTCCGCAGAGCTTGACAAGAAAGGAGCATACCGCAACGATAATTATATCTGAGGATTTGATTGATCTAAAGTTTAAATCTTTTTGTAGAAAAAATAGTGAGATAAATAAAAAGGCGATTGCATAAAGTGGGTTTGAGATTCTCATATGCGCTTCATTCATATATTCGACTCTTTTTGCTCCATCTTCACCCGATGAAATGTTACTAATATTAAATAGCTCCCTCAGTGATTTTTCAGATGCCTTAAAATAAGTACTATCAACAGCTTTGAAGATGTTGGATAAGTTTATTTTGTACTCCTCAAATACTATGGCACTTGTCTCTTTGTCGGATAAATTTAAATTTTCGCTATATATTTTTCCGTTTTCCATTTCTAAAATAATCTGGTCCTCGACATCAATAATTCGAGCAACTTTTGCTGTGTAGGTTATTATTACGTCACTAGACTTCATATCTTTTATAATGATACCCAAGAAATCATTATTATTGGAAATATCGGATACGTAGATAGTATAGTCACCGTCGGGTGAGCTGAATTCATTTTTCTTAAATGAACTACTGATTATATCGGATTTAATTTCATTAATCTTTTCACGAAAATCTTTCATGGCCATTGGTGATACATGTATACTGAGTATATAAATTAACAATGTAATAAAAATTGTAGCCACTAGAAAGGGGGATATTTTTTGGATCAAGCTAATCCCGCTTGCATTCAAAATTACCATTTCAGAGTCACGTGTCATTCTATCTATCACAATAATTGATGCAATTAGAACTGAGGATGGGGCTATTATTGAGACAATATATGGATATAACAAAATAGTGAGACTAAAGAAATCAGCAATACTCCTATCTCTGTCTAGGATAAGTGTGAGGTCATCTATTATTTGCGTTAGCCAAGCAAGTGTTGAGATCACAAATAAAACAATGAAGAATGTTCTGATAAAATTCACTGCAACGTATGTATTAATTAATCTCATGAAGTGATAAGCTTGTAATAAATAATGTTTATATATACATTTATAACAAGATTTATACTAAATAAATAGTACTAATAAAGTATCAGTTAGGTGGGTCATGAAAGTTTCATTTGTAGATATCGGTGTTGAAAACAGCGGTGTTCTTGTATCTTTTTTTAGCGAAGACGAGGGCTTGTTAATAGATGAAAAATCTCAAAATGATAAAGAGATAAAAAAGCTCTACGAGAAGCTTAGAAAATCATCAAAGATAAATAAAATTGAACAAAGCATTGTCGATTTAATTCATCCGCACAATAATGAGTTTTCACGGATAATATTATTTAAAATAAAAGATTTATCGAGTATGGATGAAGATTCATGGATAAATCAAGGCGGTAAAATTTGTCAATATATCTGTTCCTCTCAGATAACGCAATTCTCAATCAGAATTGAAACTACAAAGAAAAATATTGAGCTGATGTCGATACCTGCACGCCTTGCATTTGGGATTGGTTTGAAAAGCTACAAGTTTGAAAAATATAAATCAAAAAATAAGGGAAATATTATTCAGAAGGTTCTCTTTATAACAAGCCATCACACAACAAGTGAAAATATCCATAAAAATTATAATGCAATACTCGATGGTGTGAATTTAACTCGAGATCTTGTTAATGAACCATCAAACATTTTAACGCCGCATGAATATTCGAAAAGAATAGGCGATCTTGCGGGGCCAGACTTAAAGATTAAAATTCTTAATCAGAAAAAAATGGATCAATTATCGATGGGAGCACTTTTGGCTGTCGCGAAAGGAAGCCGAAATGAGCCATACACAGTTATTCTTGAATATCTCCCAAACAAAGGTCAAAAGCCATTGGTAGTTCTTGGTAAGGGTGTAACATTTGACTCTGGTGGTATTTCAATAAAACCATCGGGTGGAATGGATGAAATGAAAGGTGATATGGCAGGTTCAGCGAGTGTTATCGGCTTGATGAGCGCGCTCTCAAAAAGGAAAGCGAATGCTAATGTTGTTGGTATTGTAGGGCTTGTTGAAAATATGACTGACGGTAATGCGATGAGGCCTGGTGATGTCATAAAATCAATGTCAGGTAAAACTATTGAAGTTCTGAACACAGATGCTGAAGGGCGGCTGGTGCTAGCTGATATAGCAACATACGCTATTCAGAATTACAAGCCATCCGCAATAATCGACCTTGCGACTTTAACAGGGGCGATACTCGTTGCGCTCGGTCAAGAAATGGCTGGGCTTTTCTGCAATAATGATGAATTAGCAGATAATTTAATAAATTCAGGAAAAAAAACAGGGGAACTTTTGTGGAGAATGCCGATCGATGAAAAGTATATGAAAATGATAAACTCCAAAGTTGCTGATATAAAAAATATTGGTGGAAGATATGCAGGGGCAATCACTGCAGCAGAATTCATTCATTATTTTGTTGAGGACATTCCTTGGGCTCATCTCGATATTGCT
>CACPHU010000002.1:115000-160855 GCA_902633855.1 uncultured OCS116 cluster bacterium | reverse complement strand
AAAATAGATTTAGAAGGGGTTATTGAGCCAAGAGTAGAAGCTGAATTAGCAGCGCATATAAGTTCCGATATTCCTTCAGATGCGACATTCGATCAAATAAAAAACTGTATTTCCAGTCTTGTTGCTGGTATAGAATTTGTTGATTTTCACAGCCCTCCTAAAAGCCCCGCTTTTGTTCTATCCGAAAATATATATCAGCGCGGATGGATTGTGGATGTGGATAAAAGAACGGGTTGGGGTGATGGCGTAAATAACTGTCAAATCACGGCAACAATGGGTCCTGAACGATGGGAGCCATTTGAAAATATTGAAACTCTTATAGGGACCTTGGAGGATAATTTTGGTGAGTGTAACCTTGTTGCAAACCAACTTGGGCGAGGTATATTAAGAGATGATGTAATCTTATTAGGTTCGATGTTTCCACCTCATCCAGTAAATATGAGTGATTTTGTGGTTTCAATGAATGGATCTGAGATTGCACTTGGATTTAAGTCTTAGAATTTTAAACGTCTAAATTTAATGAGAGGATTGAATAATGCGCATAAAAAAAGGAGATAAAATAGAAGAAATAGTTCTTCCAAGGCATGATGGTACGCCATTTAAATTATCAGAAACAAAGGGAAAAAAGGTTTTGCTCACTTTCTATCGGATTGCTGGCTGTTCTTTTTGTAATTTGAGAATAAATGAACTACAAAAAAGGTTTAGCGAGTTTGGAGATAATTTCACCCATGTTGGGATATTTCACTCACCAGTTGATAACCTTGGTAAATATATGAATAAGCATGGTGATCTACCATTTACCATATTAGCAGATGAAGAATTTACATATTTTAAAAAACATAACATACAAAGATCATTTCTTAAATTACTAGCCGCTACCATATTAAAGGCTCATAAAATATTTCCAGCAATGGTTAAGGGATACATCCCATTAAGTATCAAGGGTCATTTTGATATTGCGGTTACCGATATTTTAATAAATGAAGATGGTGTGGTTGAGGACGTCTACTATGCAAAAAGTGATGTCGCAGACCACTTTACATTTGACAGAGTCAGAGAATTCTCCCTATCGTAAAGTAATAATATGCGATATAATTTTAATTAAACAAAATAATAAGGAAACAATATGTCAATAATAGAAAAATTAGGTCAAGCAATTGATCAAAAAAATGAATCAGCTATGAATGAGTTACTACACGATGATTATAAATTTACAATGCATTCTAATGGGGCAGTTTTGACCAAACAGGATGTAATTGGCTGGGCAATGAGTGACGATATAAACCGTGAAAGAGTCAGAATTATTTACGAAAATGATGAAATTGGAATTGAGCATGCTTTTGTGACTTTTAGCGATGGTAATCAACAAGCCGTAATGGGTGTTTACACATTTAAAGATGGACAGGTCATCGGCTTCGAGACTGGTGCAACAAATATTTCAAAAGATTAGATTTTAAAAAGATTGAACCTTTTCGTTTTCTGGAGATTTTACATGAATTCAATTGATTTTTGGTTTTCTATTGGGAGTACTTATACATACCTATCTGTCAGTCGAATTGATGCAATATCAAAAAATGAGAATATCGCATTCAACTGGAAGCCATTCAGTGTAAGAAAAATAATGATGGAAATGGATAATATTCCCTTTACTCCACCATCAAAAAAGATCAAGTCCGATTATATGTGGCGTGACATTGAAAGAAGGGCTCAGTTTTACGGGCTCAGCCCAAAAGTTCCAGCGCCCTATCCATTAACACAATTTGATTTGGCAAATAAGATTGCAATTCTCGGAATGAAAGAGGGTTGGGGAATTGATTATGTAAAAATTACCTATAGGCGCTGGTTTGAGGAGGGGAAAGAGCCAGCAACGGAACCTAATCTGAGTGAAATAATGCAAGAGATGAAGTTAAATAAAGATAGGGTACTAAAAAAAGTAGAGGCCTCGGATATTGAAGCTATATACGAGAAAAATACTAATACTGCGTTTAAAGTAGGCGTCTTTGGGAGCCCAACATTTATATACGATGGTGAAGTATTTTGGGGTGATGATAGGCTTGAAGATTGTATTAAATGGTTAAAGTTGAGTTAAATCACTGAGATCCAATTCATCTTGAAAAATTTTTAGATCAAAAAGACTTAATGTTCATAGATAAGTTCGTTGAATAAAACCGTACACGCAAAAATCACAGTAAAGTGTATCATTGCATAAAATTTAGGCAGATGATATCATGAGTACGTGTGGGTAGTGATTATAGGGATGTGTTTGGTGAAAACAACAAAACCGCTACCCACTATTCAATATACGAAACCAAGTCAGTCTTGGATTGCTAGTATTATAAAAATACCTGCATTGCTATGATGCAGGCCTACTGATATAATTACACAATGGGAACCATTTTATTAATTACTGGTATTGCTTCTGTGTTTTCGATGGGTGCCATACTCCTTTTGTGGTTTCTCGGTCTCATTCTATCATTCTTCAAAATTAAAATTTTTGATAGTTCTCTAACTCATAAAATTATGGCTATTTTAATTAAGATACTACAAATTGGCATTGTTAGTTTTGCATTAAGCACACTGTTAATTTTCATACTTTCTCAAGGGTTTTAAATGACTGGCTTTTATCAAAAATATATGAATACCAGAAATCAGTACATCATAATGGGCGTATTGGTCATCGCAATGTTAGTCTGTTCATTATATATTTGGGATCATGATAGAAAATTACCTAAAGAAGAAGAGTATATATATGAACCTTTTAAATCAGAAGATGTTGATTTTTGGATAAAAGGAGGAGGTAATATTTTAGGTCCACCAGAAGACCCAATAGATTATTACTACTATTTGGAGCTGTACAATGCTGAGCACGGACCAGATAATAGTTACTGACTCTACACGCTAAACTAATTCATAATTTTATAAAGAGCATTCAGATCCCAATAAATATGGGAAAAATTTTATATTACTAACACTTCATAATTAAGAGTTGGTCTATATCGGATCTAGTATCGTTTATATAATAAATTATTGTAGAAAATCACAAAATGAAAAAAATTATTTACTTACCCATACTTCTATTTTTTTTAACCACAATTTCATATGGGGCAGAAAAAGAATTTAGACCTCAAATAGAAAAAGTTATTACATCACAGTTCAATGCATTTAAAGAGAAGAACCTATCACTTGCATACAGCTATGCTTCACCTGAGATTAAAAGACAATATCCGTCTGCTGAAATTTTCGGTCAAATGGTTAAAAATGGATATTCTGATATCTGGAATTCTAAGTCACATACATTCGAAGGACTGAAGCTTAAAGGCGAAATGGCATTCCAGATGGTCACCGTCATTTCTGGTAATAACAGAATAAATAACTATCTATACACCCTCTATAACTACAATGGGGAATGGGTAATTGCGGGTGTCACGCGGTATAGATCTGATAGCATGGGTGTTTAACAACCCCTTCAATTGAAAAATTATTGTAAATAAAACCAACATTGTCATTGAGTATTCCATCTGTTAAACTTCCTATATGGGAAGTGGAATTTTAATTGTTATTGGCGTATTAGCTGCTGCTTATTTTTACTTAAGATTATTAATGAAGCCTGTTTGGAAATGGTTGGAATTAAATGCAGCGAATAGGGTTAATAACGAAAGCTTAAAAATTCTGGTGCGATATCTGCTCATGTTTTTTCTTGTTTCCATTCATTTTTTTGTAATCTTCTATATATTTGAATTGAGACCAATATAAATTATATGAGTATGGGTAGCCGCTTATGAACATTAACCTTCTATTTTTTGTAACTCTTATAATTGCGATAACTCTAGCTATTTTGTATTATAACCTCCTAAAAGAGCATAGGAAACTTAAGAACTTTGCAGGTGTATTCACTATGCGAGACTGGCATAAAAAAAGGGGAACCGAGGATGAATACAACAAGCTTTTTGAGATGGGTGTCAAAGAGGTTAATGAAAGGATTGAGAAAGCTGAAAATGAGGAAAGAAATAAAACTTAAATTGTCTCAATTGTGATGAAGAAGTCAGTATCTGAACCTATGGCCCCCAGATTAGGAAACTGGAGCGGGTAGTATTTATTTTATTGAAAGCAAGCAATTATAGAGTCTCTTAAATAAGTAAAAGATCCATTAGAAATTGTAGCTTCAACTTCGAAAGTCTCCGGATTGACAATGACAAGATCTGCACGATTGCCTATTTTAATCAAACCTCTGTCAAAAAACCTAAGGGCTTTCGCGGGGTTTAAGCTGATAAGATTCCATGCCTCACAAAATGGCATTATTTCTTTTTTAGTGATTACTTCAACTGCTTGAATTAGTGCGGGCAAATAGTAATCAGATACCAGTACATCGCATAGGTTTTCTCTTATCAATTCTTCGGCTGCAATGTTATTTGTATGGCTCCCACCCCTAGCAACATTAGGTGCACCCATAATTATAGTCTCGTTATTGTTTTTTGCATCTGCTGCAACTTCTTTAACAACGGGAAACTCGCAAACATCAGCCCCAAGGGATCTATAATATTGTCGAGTATCGATTGTTTTATCGTCATGAGATCCAATTGTTAGACCTCTCTTTTTTAGAAACTCGGCAACCTTCGCAGTATTTATCGATGTCTCTTTGTTATCATTATCCAGGTATGCATCCACAATATTTGATAATTCTTCAACGGTTATTCCTCTTTTTTCAGCCCAATTTGCAAAATCTAATGGGCTTTTATCTCTTTGGTGTTTTGCCTGCGGTATGTGATTATTAAATGCTAAATAGTCAATATTGTGATCTGAGATTAATTGACATATCTTTTCCGCGCTGTTTTTAAGTTCTGTCTCGAGTCTAATTTGAACTCTAACATCAGCTTGCATTAAGTGTTTATATTCACTAAATAATTTTAGGAAATTTTCCGCAGCTTCAGGTGACCTTGTTCGACCTTCCCAGCTATAACCCTGAGCGAGGTAAGCTGTAGTAACCCCAGAACACGCCAGCTCTTTGTCTAATGATAAGAGAGATTTCTTTGGGTCAAAATAGATATTTGGACGTGGCATCATTGTGCGTTCCCATGAATCTCCATGGAGATCTATTATACCGGGTAAAAGTAGTCTATCACCAATATTCAATTCTATATTATGGGTAGATTTGTCATCGTCAATTGTTTGAATACCATTCGAGTCAAATACAATATGACCACTCGATAGACTGCTATCACCTTTGTAAATATTTTCTGATGTTATCCGGTAGCACTTATTTTCGTGTTGATAACTCGATAAACTTTTCATTAATTCAAATCAAACTTAATATTTGTCATATTTCCTTCACATATAATTTAGATGTTTAGAAAATGTTACAAAATGATCATGATAGTTTATCGTTGAAAGTTATGCACAATGAAAAGTGAATTTTTAAAAAAAAGAAAAAAGTGGTTAAGCATATTATCCCAGTCCGACTATGGTCAACTATCCAGCTTATATAGTGATTTAAAATTTGCTGACAAATATGAGTGGATAAAAAAGCCCGAGCATGCAAGTGTTATGGTTAGGGGTAGAATTGGTGGAATAGGAAGCCAGTTCAATTTTGGCGAAATAACGATAACAAAATGTGTATTACTGCTCAATGAGTGTATGGGCTATGGGTATGTTCAAGGTAGAAGCTTTGACAAAGCAAAAATCGCCGCGCTTTGCGATGCCCATCTTCAGTCATTTCATTATAATCTTGTTATGGAAAATATTATACAAAAACTCGAGAAGAAGAAAAATGTAGAAATCGACCTGATTAAAAATCAAATGGCAAGCACAAGAGTGGATTTTTTTGCTCTTGACACACAGCGAACAAAAAATCAGAAAGCAGATAAATAAAATGCAAATCGGATTTAAAAATTTTTCAACAGATAGTGCTGATAATTTTCGTCAATTGATGAACGCTGTTGCCTACCCTGGTGGCACTTTTGAGCTGACAAGATGTGACGTACCGAATGGTATATCACCTGCAGCTGGTAGCATCATTCTTACTCTTTGTGATTATACAAATTCTATATATCTAGCCAAAAGCCATCACAGAGAAGAGATTATAAGATGGATTACATTCCATACAGGGGCAAAAATCACAGCTTCTGATATGTGTGACTTTGCAATTGGAGAGTGGTCTGAGCTCAAGAAAGTAGATAATTTTAAGCTTGGTACAGCAGAATACCCAGATAGATCATCAACCTTAATTGTAGATCAATCAGACGTTAATTTCAGGCCTGTATATATACAAGGACCCGGAATTAAGCTTAAAAAAAAATGTAAGTTACCCGAGGTCGATTTGTTTAATGAAAATAATAATAAATTTCCTATCGGTCTTGATTTTTATTTTACAAATGACCAGAAAATTATGGTTATCAACCGAACAACAAAAGTTATAGGGATCAAATAATAATGTATGTGGCTGTAAAAGGTGGTGAAAAGGCAATAAAAAATGCCCATGATTGGCTAGCGCAAATCAGACGTGGTAATACCAAGATATCTGAAATAAAAATAAGTCAATTATCGGAACAGCTTACTTTATCTGTGGACCGAATAATCTCAGAGGGATCTCTATTCGACCGTGAGCTTGCTGCGCTTGCCTTAAAGCAATCTCGAGGTGATTTGATTGAAGCAATTTTTTTAATTCGGGCGTTCAGAACAACTCTTCCACGTCTCGCGACAAGTAAGCCCATCAATACAACAAAAATGATATGCAAAAGGAGAATATCTGCGACCTTCAAGGATATCCCGGGTGGACAAAATTTAGGCCCAACTTTTGATTACACTCATCGATTATTAGATGGGTTAAAAGGTCCGAAAAATCTGGTCATAGACACGGAAACAGATAGAGCGGAAGATCTAGATATGCCGAAAATATTAGACCTATTAAACAAAGAAGGGCTCATTGAGGATCAGATTGATACTTTAGAAGAGCCTATAGATATAACCAGGTCTTCAATTCAATATCCCACAACAAGAGCTGCTCGTCTTCAAGCTCTATCTAGGGCTGACGAAGGTTTCCTACTTGGCCTCGCATATTCAACTCAACGTGGTTATGGAGGAACGCACGCTTTTATAGGAGAGCTTCGCATCGGGCTTGTTGCAGTTAATGTGGAGATACCAGAACTTGAGATCACCATAACGGTCGCTGAAATTGAGGTAACTGAGTGTGAAACAATAAATCAGTTTACTGGAAGCAAAAAAGAACTAGCTAAATTTACAAGGGGATATGGATTGGTGATGGGTCAATGTGAAAGGAAGGCAATATCGATGGCTTTGGTTGACAGGGCACTGAGATGGAAAGAGCTAGGTGAGTCTTATCAGAATGTACCAACACAAAATGAGGAATTTGTTATATCGCACTGTGATAACATACAATCCACAGGTTTCGTTGAGCACATCAAACTTCCTCATTACGTTGATTTTCAATCTGAGCTAGAACTTGTTCGAAAAATTAGAAGTCAACAGATGAAAGACTAACTATGGACGAATTAAAATATAATTTTGCGTACCTGGATGAGCAGACAAAGAAAACAATAAGAAGAGCAATTCTTAAAGGCCTATCTATTCCTGGTTATCAAGTTCCTTTTTCATCTCGGGAGATGCCAATGCCTTATGGATGGGGAACGGGCGGTATACAAGTTACGTCATCATGCATCAAACAGGATGATACTCTAAAGGTTATAGACCAAGGATCAGATGATACAACCAATGCAGTTTCCATAAGAAATTTCTTTAAACGTGTTACGAATGTTCAAACAACTGAAGATACTAATAAGGCAACAATAATCCAGACACGGCACAGAATTCCGGAGATCCCACTAGTCGAGAAGCAAATATTAGTATATCAGGTTCCCACACCCGAGCCGTTTCGATTTTTGGAACCAAGTGAGTTTGAAACACGAAAAATTCATGCCCTGAAAGAGTATGGTATAATGCACCTAAAGCTTTATGAAGATATATCAAAAAATGGACACATTTCAACATCATACAATTACCCTGTTCTTGTTGATGACAATTATATATCTGCACCATCTCCAATACCAAAATTTGATAATCCGAAAATGAATAATAATCCAGCTATACAGCTATTCGGTGCTGGGCGCGAACAACGTATTTATGCAATTCCACCATATACAAAGGTTATCAGTCTCGATTTTGAGGATTATCCTTTTGAAGCAACCAAAGCGAACGCAGTATGCCAATTATGCGGAGCGACAGACTCATACCTCGATGAAATTATTATTGATAATGCGGGTGGCAGAATGTTTGTATGTTCAGATACCAATTACTGCCATAATAATTTACTGAAAAAAATATACAATCCATGAATATGAATGAAATAATTAAAATTACAAATCTTACAAAAAGTTTTGGCAATATTATTGCATGTAGCTCAATCACTCTTGAAGTTTATCCAGGTGAGATAGTTGGAATTGTGGGTGAGTCAGGTTCGGGTAAAACCACACTTCTAAAATGCGCATCAGGCCTTTATAAGCCTGATTCAGGAGAAGTATTTTTTCGAAGTGATGATAATTATGTACAAAATATCTGTAATATTAGTGAGCCTGATTTAAGACAGCTGATGCGAACGGACTGGTCTTTTATTCATCAAAATCCGAGAGATGGCCTAAGAATGAATATAAGCGCTGGAGGTAATATAGGTGAGAAGCTTATGGCCATCGGAAATAGACACTATGGTAATATTAGAGAGGCCGCAGCTGCCTGGCTTGAAAAAGTAGAGATCGACTCCAGCCGAATAGATGAACTTCCATCAAACTTTTCTGGCGGTATGCAGCAGCGTTTGCAGATTGCAAGATGTCTTATTACAGAGCCTAAACTGATCTATATGGATGAGCCGACAGGTGGTTTGGATGTATCGGTGCAAGCCAAGATTCTAGATTTAATAAAGAAATTAGTGGAAGAATTAAACATAGCTGCGGTCATTGTTACGCATGATCTTGGTGTTGTTCGTTTGCTTGCCGATAGAGTGCTTGTTATGAAGGATGGCCATATCGTTGAGCAGGGCATTACGGATCAGGTTCTTGATGATCCTCACCACGCATATACTCAATTGCTAGTCAGCTCAATAATACAGGTGTAGTCGTGATCGAATTAAAAGATATATCCAAATCCTTTAGGTTATACACTCAAAATAGTGCCAAAATTACCGTTTTTAAAGATGTTAATCTAACAGTAAATCGAGGAGAGCTCGTTGCTTTTACGGGTAAATCTGGCTCAGGAAAAACAACATTGATGAAGATGATATATGGTAACTATCTACCTTCAAAAGGTTCAATATTAGTTGATAAGACTGATATTACAAAAATTAATCTTCAAGATCTAATTCGAATTCGTAACCATAAAATGGGTTATATAAGTCAATTCTTAAGAGTTATTCCTCGGGTTTCAACAATGAATATTGTATCGGACTCTTTGATAAAATTAGGATCTGAAAAAGAAGATGCATTGGCGCAAGCATCTGAACTCTTAAATTTCCTTGATATACCACGTAAACTCTGGAATTTATCACCCTTGACGTTCTCGGGTGGAGAACAACAAAGGATAAATATTGCTCGTGCAATGATTTGTAATTATCCATATTTTCTGCTTGATGAGCCTACTGCAAGCTTGGATAATAAGAATATAGAGAAAGTTATTACTCTAATCGACAAGTTAAAAAAAAATGGATGTACGATCATTGGTATTTTTCATGACGAAATGATTCGCAATGAGATAGCTGATCGGGAAATAGATGTTAATTCATTCAAATGACTAAGGTATCTGGCAAACTGATATGTGTTGTCGGACCATCTGGTGTAGGTAAAGACACTCTCATCAGAGGTGCAAAAAAAATTCTGACAAAGAAAGTCTTTGTAACAAGGCACATTACACGACCAAATACAGCGGATGCAGAGACTCATATTTTTGTCAACAATGCCACGTTTGACAAGATGATGCACAATGACAATTTCATGCTAAGCTGGAGCGCAAATGATCTACACTATGGTATTTCAAATGAATATCTTGCAAAAATACAAAACGGCTTGGACGTTATTTTTAATGGATCAAGAAGGGCATTGAGTGAGATCCAATCAAAGTATCCAAATATTTATATTATATGGATTACTGCCAGTAAGCTTAAGGTAAAAGATAGGCTCATAAAAAGGGGTCGAGAGAGTGAGGAAAAAATTGAGGGACGTCTAAAATACTTAAATTTGGCAATTCCAGAGAAGGCTATAATAGTCGATAATAGTGGTACAATTGAGGCTGGCATTCAAAGTTTGGTTGATGCTATTTGCAATTTATAATCGTATTTTCAAGTATATGAAACATTCCATTTTGATCTTCACCCATCAGGCATAAATTATCTATTTTCATTGGTTTTGAAATAATTTCTTGAAAGTATTCATTACAAATCTTTTCTTCGGCTGTTCCATCTTTTGAATGCGAGAGTTTACCCAGCGTCATATGAAACTTGAATTCTTCAAAAACATACGGGTAGCCCCAACTGTAGAAATATTCTTTTTGTCTTAATGAATAACTCGATAAGTTCCTCTTTTCGATGTCTGACTCGTTAAGTTCATCTCTAAATTGATCGAATTCTTTTACAATATCTGCTGCAAGTGAATGAATTTTGGTTGTATCCGAATTTGGAGTAATAGCGATAAAATCTGAAATTTTCTTAATTGAAATATTATTAAAGATGCAGCCATCATAACGCGTACATGTATCTTGAAAAAAAGAAATTAGATCATCTAGTTCACAACCTTTTCTGAGTCTAAATGGTGCCTTGAGGGTCGCATGAAGACCGTATTTGCGTGCTTTTTCAATTACTAAAAGGTGCTCATCAGTTCCCTTATTATGTAATCCATTTACCTCGGACCCTCGCAATGGATCCCATCCAAACCAACGTATGCCCAAATCATAAAATAAGCTTTCTGATTGTGGCATAAAATATATCGCAAATCGGTTGTATTTTTTATTCATTAAAAGCATTTCTAAGAGTAAATTATTACATAATTGTATCACGTACTAATTTATCTAAGATAATTTTATTTATTTGTGAGTGATAAGATAAATGTATTTTAACTGTATTTAATTTTTTTATTGTGGATATTTTCTTAAATCCAATAATGTCATAAATATTTAAAGTTTTCTCAACAATTCTGTAAAGATATAAATTCACAGTTATTTCATTGGTCAAACAAAGCTAATTAAACTTTAAAATTCAAGGAGAAGAAAATGCGTAAATTTATAATGGGATTTTGTGCTTTTTTGTTGATGACTGTCACTTCAATAAATGCAAATGCCAAAGACTACAAAATCGCGGTTACTGATATTCAAGGTATGGATGCATTAATTTCAGAATGGGGGCCATTCATTGATGCTTTATCAGACGTAACTGGCGATTCATTCGAATTTTTTGATGTTGCAAATCAAACAGCAACAGCAGAAGCAATGAGATCAAATAGGGTTGATTTTGCGATTACTGGCCCAGCTGAGTATGTCGCCATATCAAAGCTTACTGATGGAAAAGCAATGATTGGGCTCGCGAGACCTGATTATTACTGTGGAATTGTTGTTAAAAATTCAAGCGGCTATACTAAGGTCACAGATCTAAAAGGAACAACAGTTTCATTTTCTGGACCGGGATCAACGTCCGGTCATTTCTGCCCAATGCAAGTGCTAATGGACCATGGTGTAGATCCAATGAGCGACATCAAAGTCATTCATACAAAGAAAAGTCTACAGCATGCAGGTTTGGTGCGTGATGACACTCAAGCTATAGGCGTTAAAGTTAGTTCTTGGATAAAATATGATCGATCAAAAGAGCCAAACGGCAACGGAGACTATAAAGTTTTAGCACGATCAGGCGATTTGCCTTACGATATGCTTATGGCTAATGGTACGATCTCTGACTCAGAGATTGCTAGAATAAAAGCTGCAATAGTCGAAAATGAAGAGGCACTAATTGCTGCTATCCTAGCAGGGGTCGATGATGAAGGTGAAATGGCTAACGATAAATATGAGGGCACAAGATTGCTCGAAGTGAACGACTCAGATTATGATGTCGTAAGAAATATGTATCGTACAGCAGGCCTTCCTGAATTCGATATCATGGACTAAACAGAAATGGGATTTGGGCCGGTTAAACCGGCCCAAACATTTTACAATGAATGCAATTGAAGTTAATCACTTATCAAAATCATATGCTGATTTTGAAGTTTTAAGGGATATTTCCTTTACAATAGGAGTAGGTGAGTCAATAGCAATTATAGGCTCAAACGGTGCGGGTAAATCAACCTTACTAAAATGCTTAACTCGAATAACTGAACCATCACAAGGTTCAATTAACATATTCGGGGATCCGATCTTGAAATTCAGGACGGGCGCACTGAGAAGAATGCGTTCATCCATCGGAGTAGTATTCCAAAAACATAACCTTGTACCCAGATTATCAGTTCTAACAAATGTAATTCATGGGGATATAGGTCGCTTGCACAATGTTTCAAAATTTCCACTGGCAGGGATAAGAAATTGGGGACAAATAAGTGCGAGTAATCGAACTAGAAAAAAAGCTATGGAAGCATTAGAAATGGTGAGTTTATCTCATTTGGCCTTGCAGAGAGCAGACACACTATCAGGCGGACAATCACAAAGAGTTGCGATTGCAAGGGCGCTGATGCAAGAGCCTAATATGATATTGGCTGATGAACCGGTTGCAAGTCTAGATCCAGTAGCAGCAAACGAGGTAATGAGCCTTTTTTATGATTTGTGTAAGAATAAAAATATAACACTAATATTCACCTCACATAATGTTGAGCACGCACTTGAGTATGGTAACAAAGTGTTAGCAATAAAAAATGGTCGATTGAGTCTTTTTAAAGACTCAAACTCTATAGAAATAAAAACTCTGCAGGCTGAATATGACTGATGGCCTAATAGATATCGATAAGAAATCAGAGTTAAATAATTTACCACGAAGATACAAGAAAATCAGTATCACTAGATATTTTATTTATTTGGCCTTGATTGTAATGGTCATTTGGTCATTCCAAGGTTCACAATTCAGCTTTGAAGGTCTGCTCGATAGCACGCAATATTTTAAAAGATTTTTGGGTGAGGCCTTTCCTTCCATTGGCATACTCGGAGAAAATGAGCATAGCATAACCTGGAAAGATACGTTTCGATATACGCGGGAATTAATTGAAACTTTCCAAATGGCATTTACGGGTACACTGCTTGGTATAATATTTGGCTTCATACTTGCATTATTATCATCTAAGGGTTTGCTTGGTAATTCTCGTCCCATGAGACTTGTTCAAGAAACAGTAAAGGCATTAATATTATTATTTAGAACTGTTCCAGATCTTGTTTGGGCCATAATTTTTGTTATGCTTGTTGGCTTAGGAGCTTTTGCAGGAACATTGACCATAATGGTTGATACTATTGGATTTTGCGGAAGATTTTTTGCAGAAGAAATGGAAGATGTTGATAAAAGTCCTGCAGATGCACTTGAAAGCTGCGGCGCAACAAAGCTTGATGCAACTTTTGCTGCTGTCGTACCCGCTGCGATGCCTGGATTAATTACAACTTCACTCTTTGCATTTGAAAAAGCAATCAGAGGATCTGTTATTTTAGGGCTTGTTGGAGCAGGTGGAATCGGTATGAGTCTGAATGCCCTCTTTAATTGGATGGCATATGACAGAGCGATGGTGATTATAGGGATGATATTCGCTTTGATTTTTGTTGTAGAGCAAGTTAGTCAATATTTGAGAAGAAAGGTTACACAAAATGAAGAAAAACGAATTTGAAACAGCCTATGAGGCCTGGAACAATGTTTGGGCTGATGAGAGGGGTAGGACTGATTGGATGGTACCTGAACCATTTATTACGAGCAAGGTATCCTATTTGAAAGATAATGGCGTAAAAGAAATTCTTGATTTGGGTTCTGGTATTGGACGCCATAGCTTAGAACTTGCCAAAGCTGGCTTTAAAGTATCCGCCATTGATGCAAGTGAAACAGGCATCGCCTACTTAAATGAAATGATCACAGAATACGATCTAAAAAATATAGACACTCTTATTGGATCATTTACAAACATACCATACGATGAAAACTCATTTGATGCGATTGTATCATTTAATGTAATATACCATGGCAATCATGAGTCGGTGATTAATGCTATCAATGAAATCAAGAGAGTAATGCGTCCAGGAGGATTTTTAATAATAAGCATGCTCTCCAAAAAAAATGTAGGCTACGGGAAAGGTGAATTAGTAGCAGAAAATACATGGACAAAAGATCAGGGCCATGAGGTTGGGCACCCACATTATTATGTAAATGAGCACGATATTATGGATCTTTTTAAAGATTTTGAGATATATGAAATGCTGGACACTGCTCATAAAAAACCAAACTCCTATCACTGGCACATATTTTCAAAATTTTTAAAATAGTATACTTAATTTTCCATTACTGTTAAAAATATAAAAATGTTAATTTCGTCAGTGCCAATAGCGGCGATATGTACAGGAGTCGCCGTTACATTGTTTTATAGTGCGTCATATTACCTGTTTCCTGCATTATTAAATTTTTGGTTGGATACTCTAAGTATCTCAAAAAATAATCTTACATTCGCGTTTAGCCTATCATTATTCGTTCAGGCTTTTGCTTTTCCATTTTATGGGAGGTTAATCGATAGGGGCTATGGGTTAATTTTAATATTGATATGCCCAATCATGATTGGTTTATCTCTTCTTTATTTGAGCTATGCAGCAGAATTATACATTGTATTTCTTTCAGGATGGATATCTGTCAATTTTTTTGCTGCCGGATGCACTTACAATATGGTCTTCTCCATAATTACTATGGCCGAGAAAAAAGACACAAAAAGAACGATTATAATTATAACATTAATCGCGGGTTTTGCCAGTACTATCACCTTTCCGATCATGACATATTTTGCATCAACACATGGTTGGAAACTTGCAATTATGATAATTGGTATATCAATAATAATTATCGGTACTCCCATGCTATATGCAGGTATGAAAAATTACGTCATAGTTGAAGTGCCGAAAAAATTGCAAAATAATCATAAAATTTTTCTACCAATCGATAGTAAGCTTTTATTACTATCTTTACCGTTTTTCCTTATTGCCCTTAACCATCAAATGTTGGTGAGTCATATTATTCCTCTTCTGCTTGAAAAAGGGTTAGAGTTTAAAATGGCAATCATAATTGCATCTTTATTTGGCCCTTTTCAAGTTGTTGGCAGAATGATAATTTTATTTTTTGGAGAGAAAATTAGTGATACAAATTCTCTGTTTTACATCTTTTACATGACAGTAATTTCTCTCCTGTTTTTGTATGTAACGCATATATCACCAACACTTGCATTTATATTTATCCTACTGGAGGCGTCAGCTTATGGGATTACGTCAATTATATTACCCTTAATATCAAAAGATGTACTAGGAATGAGTGACTTCGGACAAAAATTCGGATATGTATCTGTATTCTATGCGATAGGTTTGTCATGTGGGCCTTGGATTGGTTCTTTAATCTGGACAAATAGCAACTACGATTTTGTAATAATCTTTATAATTCTATCGAGCATAATTGGTCTTCTTATTTGCTATCTTTTGAAATATAAGTATTTCAAATCATTACCAAAAAAGTAACGATTTTTTACCATAAACACCAAGCAATTGGTATTTTTTATGACAGCAGGGCTACAATTAGTATCAAAGAAAGCTGACTAAACATAATGTATTTGGTACCACTGCTTGGATTCGAGCCAAGGACCTCCTGATCCACAAACAATAGTATATACCTTTACTTTACACCCCCAAGAACGTTGTTCACCAATGGTTACAGAGGAATCGTAAAAATGTAATATTTATGTAATTGGTGTGTAATTTGGGTCGAAAATGAAGCATTTTACAAGGATTCTGCAATAATATAGAATCAGTAGAGTAGAACAAGTAATGTCATCGAAACGAAAGGTGACAAAGGGAAAACTGCTTAAAGGTATCAGAGGAATATGGTGAGGACGACAGGATTTGAACCTGTGACCCCCAGATTAGGAATCTGGTGCTCTATCCTACTGAGCTACGCCCCCACTTGATTGATAATAACGAATGTTTATTTCGTGGTCTATAGGCTTTTCAGATCGAATTAGAAAATAAAAATATATTATATTCAATTGTAATTGATATAATTAATTAAAAGATAGATCTAACAATAAAGCAGTATGAAATTTTTAAAATTAGACAGATCTGTGATGCGTAATTTTGGCATGATAGAAAAAAATAGAGTAATTACTGTCAGGACAAATGTATTGTCCATTATAATTAATTTATACAGAAATAAAGCGCCCAACATACTATCCTCAGTAGTTTTTGGAATCAATGATTGTAGTTGCTCGGAGTTGATTGCGGGGAATGTTTATAGGAAACAGGTTGATTACCCAAAAATATTTAAACTGCGATTGATCAACAAGCCCTATATTTTATACAAGACATTACAGGCCTCATTGTTGAAAAGGCTATTAAAAATTTTAGCAGATAATAATAAAGAGGATGAACTAACTTTTCTAATCTTTAATGGGTCCATATCACCTGATAATATTTTTGATGACATCAAGACAAATCACAGGCGTGTTTATATCGAGAATGGTTTTTTCCCAAATACACTGCAAATAGATTGCCGTGGAGTAAATGCAGCCAACTCATTACCAAGAGAGCCTGAGTATTATCTAAATCAACCAAACTATGGGGTACAAGATTTACCGACCAAGGTTCAAGTCAGAAAATTAAAGGTTAGCTATCCATTTACCCCGCTGCCAGATGACTATATATTTCTCCCCTTTCAAATTCCGTCAGATCAACAGATTAGGGTTCATTCGAGATGGATAAAGACGATGGATGATTTTATGAACTTAATAATATCATTTGCCGCCAAATATCCAGATAAAAATTTTGTAATTAAGGAGCACCCAAGTTTTAAGCAATCTATAGCTGGAAAATACCCTCCAAGAAAAAATATACTTATTGCCAATGGCAATAGCACAGAGGAACTAATAAAAAATGCACGGCTTGTTATAACACTGAATTCAACAGTTGGTATCGAGGCGTTATTATTTGGTAAGCCAGTTATAACACTTGCTGATGCATGTTATAATGTAAACGGCCTTGTAAGGCACGCCAACAATATAAAAAAATTAAATGAGTTTATCATGGATGAAGGCTGGCTACCTAATGAGAGATTAAGAATACAGTTTTTAGGTTATATATGGAATAAGTATCTTTTTCATGGTTACTTTAATAACTTGCCGTCTGATACTTTACAGAAGATTGAAAATATTGTAAAAATTTACGCAAAATGAATGATTTTGTAGTGATTTTTTTTAATGTGGAGGCTTACTAATGGATCCAAAAATTGGAAAGGTGTGTTCTGTAAGTAAAAAAAGTACGCATGAATTTTCAAAAGAAATTCAGGAGAAGGTACGGTTAATTACTATGCATGGTGTCGATGGTGATGCTCATGCAGGAAAATATGTTAAACATAGATCTCGAGTCAAGAAGGACCCAACGCAGCTGAATATAAGGCAGGTGCATCTTATAGCTAGTGAATTATTTACTGAACTGACCCAAGAAGGGTATGTAATTAAACCTGGAGATTTAGGTGAGAATATTACCACTTCGGGTATTGATCTGATTAATTTACCCAAACATACACAGTTAAAGATCGGTGAATCGGTTATACTTGAAGTTACCGGACTTAGAAATCCATGTCGACAAATCGAAGATTTTAGAAGTGGTCTTTTAAAAAAAATGATATCGAAAGATGATGAAGGGAGCCTTGTTAGAAAAACAGGTATAATGACAATTGTTAAGATGGGTGGAATTGTAAGTGTTTCAGATACCATAGAAGTTTTATTACCAGAGAAGCCATTCATTAAGTTGGATATTGTCTAATTTTGATTATTCTGACCAGTTAATGGAGTCCTCTGGAAATAAATCATCAATCTTTATTCGATTTTTTATCAACTTTTGTTCGTATAAATACTCTACTAATTTGTTTACATTCTTTCTATTTATATCATTTAGTCCAAATGGATATGGGTCTCCACCAAATATATCAAGAATATCAACCCATTTTCTATCAGCCCATGGAAGTAACGTAGATCCTAATCTTCGTTTCAGGGCTCTTTTTTTACTCTGGCTATAGGCGCTAAATAAGATCTTTCCAAGATCAGGATATGCACTGTATGTATCTCTATGAATCATCACGCAGTGATTTATTGGGTATATAGCACTCGTCTCAAAATATTTTCTTTCTATTTCCATGTAGTTATTTATAAGCGGTCTCAAAACCCTATCCTTTGGTGATTTCTTACTATCAAATGGTCTAGGAGCAACATATGCATCAAGCTCTCCATTTATCACTAATTCCTCGGGATCTTTACTGATAAGCTTCACATTTGCTTGGGTTGGTGGAACAAATCTCTGTTTCTTGTTTGCATACCAATTAATAGAGCTCCAGTGTAGGTCATATTCTTCTAACAGTATACCGCGAAGCCATACTGCAGCTGTTTGTGAATATTCCTTTATACCAACCTTACAATTCTCTAAATCAGTTGCACTATTTAAATTACTATCTTTTCGAACCCAAATTATACCATGTCGAAAACCTCGATTAACAAAGACAGGTATTGCTGTCATTTGGCAAATATCTCGCTCACGCATCATGCAATAGTTTGATAATGAGAACTCCGACACTTGAAAACTTTCCTGATTTAGTATTTTTTTATATATATCTGGTAGGTCTGATGGCACGTAGTCTAGATCATAGTTGTCCATTGGGCCTGAAATATTGAGCGTAAATTCGTAGTCGCCACCCAAAATATTAATTTTTTTAAGTGGGGTCATTGTTCGCTTTAATTGTTACAGCCAGGCTAAATGACTAATTAGAAGCAGCAGCAGCAGCAGCATTCTTGCTATTTTTTGCAAGTTGACCTTCAATATTTGTAACTGCTTCAATTTCTTTTATACCACGCGCTCTTGAGACTTCTTTTGCAAGACGATCAAGTGCTGATTCATATAATTGCCTTTCGGAGTATGATTGCTCAGATTGGCTCGGGTTTCTATGTAAGTCTCTTACAACTTCGGACAAGGCAATAATATCACCCGAATTGATTTTGGTTTCATACTCTTGAGCTCGTCTGCTCCACATTGTTTTTTTTACTTTTGCATTACTTTTAAGAATTGAAAATGCTTCATCTATCAAATTTGTGTCTGATATCGCCCTCATACCTGTCGACTCTACTTTATTTGTTGGTACTCTGAGTGTCATCTTATCTTCTTCAAAGTAAATGACATATAGTTCGAGTTTCATTCCGGCTATTTCTTGTTCAACTATATCGGTAATCTTACCCACCCCGTGTGATGGATAAACCACATATTCGTTTATTTTGTAATTCTTATTTACCTTGTTTGCCATTATTTAAGCTTCCTTATTTTAATCAGTCTCCGGTTCCAGGTTTTTCTGAAAAATATTCCTGTAATTTATTTTTCTTGTCCTTAAATTCATCAGCATCAACTGGTGAGTCTTTTTTCATCGTTATATTTGGCCAAATTTCAGAATATTTCTTGTTTAGTTCAAGGTATTCTTCCATACCTGGTTCTGTGTCGGGAAGAATTGCTTCAGCAGGACATTCGGGTTCACAAACACCGCAATCAATGCATTCGTCAGGGTGAATAACTAGCATATTTTCCCCTTCATAAAAGCAATCGACAGGACAAACTTCAACACAATCCATATATTTACATTTAATACAGGCTTGATTTACAACGTAGGTCATCTATGTCTTTCTATGGATATTAACTTTTCATGAACCATGAGATGAATACTTATAGCAGAAAAATCTAATGATTTGAAGCATTGTTAAATTTTTTTAATACTGAAAATGGATTAATCTCACTATACTCAAACTCATTATACGGCATCTCGTTTATTTTTTTCTTTATCCAAAATTGATCATTATCTTTTTTGGTATTTTTAATTTTGATAAAACCAAGATCTCGAAGTAGCTTCTCTGTTAAATTTTTTTTCAGTTCCATTTTCTTTATCAGTTCATTATCAAGTATGAATTTAGAAGATTTTT
This sequence comes from uncultured OCS116 cluster bacterium, assembly GCA_902633855.1. GTDB lineage: Bacteria > Pseudomonadota > Alphaproteobacteria > Rhizobiales > TMED25 > TMED25. The sequence continues at coordinate 140,663 of CACPHU010000002.1, read as the reverse complement.
CTTTTTGCATCTTTTCTCTGATAGTAGATAGCATATTTTCTACAAGGTCAGGTCTTATATACCGATTACTAGAATCAAAGTAGCCTAGATTTTGGTAAAAAATTGTATCTGGCTTATTCTCAATAATCTTCTCATTCCTTATCTGTCCGTGAGCGTAAGAGTTACCGACATTGATGTTATATAATTTAAGTCTGAGTGAGAATTCATTATCTTCAAATATTTTTTTAAAGTATAAAAAATTTTCACCAATAAATATACCATATGATCGAAGCTCCCTTTTTTCCTCTTTTGTAAGCTGATCAAATTCTATCCCAAGCTTACTTTTCTGAATTACTCCTAGATTCTCTATTATTGAAAATTGTATTGCTGAGAGAGGGCTTTTAAGCTTCGCATTATTAAACTTTACAAGCCCTGGCAGCACCTTCTTAATGTGAAAAGAAAGCCAATTCTCGAGCTTATTTTGTAATTTCTTTCTATTATTTGCATCAAGAAAATCATCAGCCAACAGTTGAATTTTTGGTAGCAAAATATTTGAGCTTCTTGATATTGATGCAATTGGCATATTTTTCCATAACAACTCATTCGTATTTGAAAGTTGGAAATCGACATTATCTGACACAAGTATAATTCTTGCCTGCTCGTTTATTTTTGTGTGTATGATATTATTTAGCTTACTTTTTGCTGATTTATTTAATTTAGCTGTTGATTGATGTTTAAATTTCAATCCTTCAACTGTACCCAAGGAAATATTTCCAACATTAATTTTATTCTTTTCATCTACTTTAATATTTTTTAGGTCTGTATAATTAACAAGGATACTAGTCCTTTTATCAATAAATCTTTGCATAAGTCTATCATGCAATTTATCGGATAGTTTATCTTCAATGGTTCTTGTTTTCTTCTGCCAATGCTTTGAGTCCTGAACCCAGCCACTTTTATTCGCTATGAAGTTACATGTTCTGATGAAAGAAATTTTATTCGATAAGCCATCGATATCACCATTATATTTTGCGCAATATTTTACTTCCTTATCAAACCATTCTTCATCCACATATCCACCTGACTCTGTTATATCATAGAAAATCTTTAGTACTATTTTTGCATGGTTATCTATGCCGGTTTGCCTATAGTCTGGTATCTGGCAGAGATCCCACAGCAGCCTTAATTCGTCAATTTTTAATTTTCTATCACTTAATAACTTGTTCTCATTGATATATTCTAATGTTTGCTGATCCTCACTAGGTTTAACCGATTTAAGGTAAGGCAAATCTGGTTTTTCGTTCAAGCAATCGAGCATACTAGTAATGGAATTGAACTTTATATTGCCATTACGCCATTTAATATTATCAACTGTAGCAAACTTATGGTTCTCTACTGAACTTACAATGTTGGGATCTAATTCAGGGTTTGGATATGTCATACAGAAAGTGCCATTATTCATATATCTCCCTGCACGACCTGCAATTTGTCCAACTTCATGAGGGTACAGATATCTGTATTTATTTCCATCAAATTTTTTGATTGAGTCGAACGCGATATGGTCAATATCCATATTTAATCCCATCCCAATCGCATCAGTGGCAACTAGATAGTCTGCTTGCCCTGACTGATATAATTCAACTTGGGAATTGCGTGTTCTTGGAGATAAAGCTCCAAGAACCACTGCCGCACCTCCATTTTGCTGTCTCACAAAATCAGCAATTTCATACACACGATTTATGGAAAATGCAATTATTGCTGTTCTCTTTCTTAATCTTGAGACCTTTTTTGAATTTTCATATGTTAATTTTGAAAATCTTGTTTTTTTTATGACTTCGATGTCTGGGATGATTTTTTTTAATATCATCTCTATTGTTTCAGAACCTAGAAATACAGTCTCAATTGATCCCCTCGCTTCAAATATTCTCTTTGTGAATACATGCCCGCGCTCAATATCATTTGCGAGTTGTATTTCGTCAATTGCAATAAACTCAACAGGTAAATCTGTTGGCATTGCTTCAACTGTGCATATATAATATTTTGGAAACTTTGGTATATATTTTTCTTCGCCAGTGATAAGCGCAACCGACTGTGCACCAATTTTACTCGATATCTTATCATATAGCTCGCGTGCAAGGAGTCTCAATGGAACTCCAATCATACCTGTGTCATAGCCAAGCATCATATTGATTGCCTGATGAGTTTTACCAGTATTAGTCGGACCCAATATTGCTTTTATTTTTGGATTTGCTTTTCTACTCATCATTGTAATTAACAAAAGATTTATGAAAATAGAACATTGGAGGAACAAATCATGTCCGAATCAGTGATATATACTAATTCATTTTTTGTTCCATACTACATTTAGTACATTAATTTTGATTAGTACATATAAAAATATTCAAAAAACTATAGATTTACCATTTATTGATAAGTCAACCAAGTCAATTGATCCAGAAATACCCTCACTTGCATTTATGCTGATTGGTATTAAGAATATAAATTCATCTTTGATAGTAATTTTCATGAGCTGCAGCATGAAAAGTGGTACAGGATTATCTTCATATCTCTTCATTTCTTTATCAGAAAATCCAACAAGTGGCATGAATTTTGCACTACAAATATTTTGGTCGAGTACTTGTTCAAACTGTATTGAAAATATTCTTCTTCCATCAGTAACTTCCCATTCTCCTGTGCAAATATCTTTATTGTGATACATAGACATTTCAATCATGCTTGAAATTGGGTCTATAGTTTGTACGTTCAGTCTTTCATAAAGCCTTATAAGTTTATTTTCCTTTATTTCTGGTCGTGCCAATATGTTATGTTTTCCGTTTCGATAAACTATACTTACATGACCAACACCTTTTTTTGTTTCAATATGGTTATTATAAAATTTTGGTTTTATATCATTTTTACCCAATGTACCCCTTGCTGAGAATGTCCAAATTGAATTTGAGAAAAGATCTCCAATACCTTGCGTTTGAACGGTGGCGCTTGAAAAGTACTGTGCTTCTCCAAAGTTAACTTCAAAGTTAAGTTTTGCAATTTTTAATCCCAGTGATTTGATGTCGTATTCTAGATTTATTTGATCGTCAATGAAGTATCTTTTTTCAATATCATATTCAAATCTATCGTTAAACTCTTTTCCATCCACGATTGAATACATGTTAAATAACAAAATGATAGTCATCATAAAAATAACCAAAATTGGCTGGACAGTTAATTTAAGAATTATATGCTTCATAAGTGACAGATCTTAACTTGAATTAGTAAAATAAGTATGACTTTATATTTATGTTAGCAAGATTTTTTTTATTCAAATATAATAAATATTGAAGTTGACGGATTGTTGGTGAGGGTTTATATACTGTCTATTAGTGCTTTAATCGGAGATCAAAAAATGTCAAGAAAATGTGAATTAACAGGTAAAGCTGTGATGTCTGGTAACAATGTAAGTCATGCTAATAACAAAAACCGCCGTAAATTCCTACCTAATCTGCACCAAGTCACACTTCGAAGTAGCTTGTTAGATGAAAAGGTTTATTTGAGAGTATCTTCAAAGGCACTTCGCAGTGTTGAGCACAGAGGTGGACTTGATGAATTTCTCATGAAAGAATCGAAAGAGAATCTATCATCAAAAGCCCAATCAATCAAAAAGCGTATTCAAAAAGCAGCAAACGGTGCTCAAAGCTGATGTTGAATAGGAAAAGGTTACTTCTTATTCTATGTATGGTAACCGTAATACTCATATCAAATATTTTAGTTCAATATCCTGTTATGATCTGGGGTTTAGAAGATTTACTTACATGGGCAGCATTTACATATCCTGTTGCATTTTTCATCACAGATATAACCAATAGAATTTATGGAGAATTAGCCGCACGAAGAATTGTCTATTGGGGATTTATTACAGCCGTCGTTTTATCTTTTTATTTTGCAACCCCAAGGATTGCTATCGCATCAGGCAGTGCATTTTTATTATCACAATTAATTGATATACAAATCTTTTCAAAGTTAAGTAAATTCCAGTGGTGGAAAGCTCCGTTGGTATCCTCCACGCTTGGATCTATAATCGATACAATTCTATTTTTTACAATTGCCTTTTCGGTAACTTTTTCAGTGATGGGTTATGAGGATAGCTTTGCTACTGAAAATATTGTAATTCTGTCTGGACTAGCAGAATCTCCTCGATGGCTGATGTGGGCATTTGGTGATTTTGCCGTTAAATTATTTGTTGCTATGATGTTATTGATTCCATTCAAGGTGATCTATTATAGATATAATAATAAATTAAAAGCTTAATTATTTATTTTCATTCTCATCAAATAATTCAGCAAGCTTCTCTGTCATTGCACCACCGAGCTCCTCAACATCGATAATTGTAACGGCTCTTTTATAATACCGTGTTACATCATGACCTATCCCAATTGCAATAAGCTCAACATCTTGGTTGTTTTCAATCTTATTTATGATTTTTTTTAGGTGAAGTTCGAGGTAATTACCAGAATTCACAGATAAAGATGAATCATCAACTGGGGCGCCATCTGATATGACCATCATAATTTTTCTTTGTTCTTGTCTTTTTTGAAGCCTTTCGAATGCCCATTCAAGCGCTTCCCCGTCAATATTTTCTTTTAATATACCTTCTTTCATCATAAGACCTAAGTTTCGTTTTGATCTTCTCCAAGGTGCGTCAGCTGATTTATATATAATGTGTCTAAGATCATTTAATCTTCCAGGTCGCATAGGCTTTCCAGAATCAGTCCATAATTCTCGAGATTGTCCACCTTTCCAAGCCTTGGTTGTAAAACCGAGAACCTCTGCTTTTACCCCACATCGCTCTAGGGTTCTCGTTAATATATCTGCGCAAGTTGCCGCAACCATAATTGGGCGCCCTCTCATCGATCCAGAGTTATCAATTAGCAATGTAACAACGGTATCTCTAAAATCTGTATCTCTTTCCATTTTGAATGATAATGGATGCATAGGATCTGTTACAACACGGACCAATCTGGCAGTATCGAGTGCCCCTTCCTCCAAATCAAAGTCCCATGAACGATTTTGTTGAGCCATCAATTTTCTTTGGAGCTTATTTGCTAACCTTGCTACGATTGCCTGTAGATTTGATATCTGTTTGTCTAAATAATTCCTGAGCCTATCCAATTCTTCTAGATCGGCCATTTCTTCTGCGTTAATAATCTCATCGTATTGATTTGTGTAAATCTTATAATCTTGCTTTCTCAAATTTTGTGAGTCATCAATTTCGCCGCTACTATCTGGTGCCGAACTTTCCTCGCCTTCTTCATCTGCGCCCTCTAAATCGTCAAGGTCAATAAGCTCTTCTGTGCTCTCGTCATCAATTACTTCCGACTCATCGGGATCGAATTCGTCACTGATTTCAGTATTTTCTTCCTCGGATCCCTCAAGATCACTCTCTCCATCTTCATTTTTTGATGAGGATGGGTCCGAATCTCCCAAGCTACTTGCAATATCAAGAGCATCAAGCAGCTGCGGTATTTGACTTGCAAATAACTCTTGATTATGTATTTCATCCTTTAATTTTTTTAACTCTTCAAGCGCTTTTTCATTTATATGCGGTCTCCATATATCAACAAATTTTCGTGTATTACTAGGTGGTGCGAAACCAGTTAATGCTTCTCTGATAATTAAGCTGATAGCCTCTCCAATCGGTGCCTCATCTTTATGCGTGACATTATTTAAAGTTGAATTTCTATAATTTTCAATATTCCTTGCATTTAAATTTGTCGCACAACCTGGCATATCTTCTGCGCCTAAGGCCTCTATTCTGGCCTCTTCAATTAAGTCATATAACTTTTGTGCCTGAGGTGATGTGGGTTGGTATTTCCTATGTATTTCTTGGTCATGATTTTTAATTTTCAATGCCATTAAATCTGCGTTACCGCGCAGGACTGCAAGTTCTGACTTATTTAGGGATGCGCCAGGGTCTCTTAATTTTATCTTCTTTCCACTTATATTTGGCGGCTCATCACTGAATATAACTTCAAGCTCAGGCTCTTCGGCAATAGATCTTGTGGCTTCTGTTATCGTTTTTTTGATGATCTCAGAAAAATTATTTTCCTTGATTTCTGGCATATCCTAGTAATTATTCTTCTGTTGATTTAATTAGTTCTACACCCTCAAGTTCTTGGTCAAAACATCTTTGGAAGAATTCTGCCACTACCGGTCGTTCGAGTTCGTCGCATTTGTTTAAAAAAGTAAGCCTGAAAGCAAAGCCAATATCATCAAATATGAGACTATTTTCTGCCCATGTAAGAACAGTTCTTGGGCTCATTACCGTCGATAGATCACCATTTATGAATGCATTTCTTGACAGTTCGGCGACCTTTACCATTTTATCAATTGTCTGTTCACCATCCTTATTTTCGTATGATTTTGCTTTTGATATGACGATAGATTTTTCGACATCATGGGGCAAGTAATTTAATGTTGAAACAATCGACCATCTATCCATTTGCCCTTGATTTATCTGTTGAGTACCATGATATAAGCCAGTTGTATCCCCAAGCCCAACAGTGTTTGTGGTCGCAAACATCCTAAAATATGGGTGCGGCTTTATTACCTTACTTTGATCAAGCAGTGTAAGCTTTCCAGACACCTCGAGCACTCTTTGTATAACAAACATGACGTCGGGTCTGCCGGCGTCATACTCATCGAATACAAGAGCAATATTTGATTGTAGTGCCCAAGGAAGAATACCCTCTTTGAATTCAGTTACTTGTTTCCCATCCTCCAGCACTATCGCATCTTTTCCTACTAAATCTATCCTGCTCACGTGGCTATCAAGATTTATTCGCAAACACGGCCAATTCAGACGAGCGGCAACCTGCTCTATATGAGTTGATTTTCCTGTTCCGTGATACCCTTGTACAATTACACGTCTGTTGTGAGAGAACCCTGCAAGAATAGCTAGCGTGGTTTGAGGATCAAATATATACGAGTCGTCAATTTCAGGTACATATTCATTCCTAACCGAGTAGGCTGGAACTTTCAATTTTGACTTAAATCCAAAAGTTTTTTCAACCGATATCTCAATATCTGGTGTTAGGTTCTTATCTTCATTTTCTGTATTCATTTTTCTTCCTCAGTTTAAGTTCAATTTACAAGTCCAATTGATTTTAAATATCTATATGATTTGATAATCTCAATTAATTTCTCATCTGATGTTTCTTTACCGCCTTTAAGATCGGGATGATGCTTTTTAACTAAAAGCTTATACCTGTTTTTAATTTCATCACTTGTCGATGTATTATCCAATCCTAGTACATATAGCGCTTTTTTTGCAGCATTTCCAATCTTTTGTCTTTTTTGGCTATTATAATTTGATTTCTCACTATCTTGATTTATACCTGTGCGGTTAGCCTTCAATTTTTTAAGTATTTCTTCAGCCGAAAAACTACCCAGCTGATCTTTATTATCAACACCAAGCTTCCAAGTTGGCCTATCCCCAAGCATTGCTTCTTTTTGAAATTTTGAGAGATCAGTTTGATTCATACCTTCAAAATAATTGTAGTTTTTATTATATTCACGGACATGTTTAAGACAAAAATTATAATATTGCCCTTCCATACCCCTCCCCTTAGGTGCTTTGTGAACTGCTGGCATCTCGCAATCTTCCCACTGGCAATTATCTTCTCTTTTTATAGACTCTTGTTTTTTGGATATTTTTATACCATCAAAAAATTTTGAATTAACGTTTGCCATTTATTTTTTACTCTGTTTAACTAAAATTCGTATAAATATTTTTTGGGAACTTTGCAAATTAATATTACCGATAAAATAAGGGCTAAGATAATGGTTTTGGAGCCAATAGAACTTGATATTGCCGATGTTTCTGACAAGCATAAAGGCCATTCCGGTTGGAAGGAGGGCGGGCAAACTCATTTTCATATCACCATCGTTTCAGATCACTTTATCGATAAATCAAAATTAGAACGTCATAAGATAATAAACGAATTACTATTTGATGAAATTAAAATGATTCACTCACTATCAATATCAACAAAAACTTCAAAAGAAAATGACTCTGCTGGCAAGTTGACTTGTTTTTAAAGATGGAGTGTTTCGTGAAGTACATCCTGAATGACATTTTCATTAACATCATTTCGGATTTCAACACGCCCTATTTCTCTTGGGAGTACTAAATTTATTGTCCCATTCGTGACTTTTTTATCACTTCGCATTAGATCAATAATTTTTTCAGGTAATATTTTTTTTCCATTTAAACTTTTCAAATGAGTCAGCAAACCAATTTTATTGAAATGATCTTCAACAATATGAAGATGATCTGCCTGACATAAACCAAGCCTAAGGGATGTTTTGAAAGCCATAATAATTCCAATCGATATGGCTTCTCCATGAAGTAAACGCCCATCATATTTGTAGAATGACTCAATAGCATGACCATAGGTGTGGCCTAAGTTTAATTGGGCCCTTATATTTTTTTCATGAGTATCTTCCATTACTATATCTGCTTTTACAAGTGCACTTCTGTGTATGGCTTCCTGCAAAATGGTATGGTCATTAAATATATTTTTGACATTATTTTGGAGATAGCTAAATAATTCAGCATCTCCAATGAGCGCATGCTTTATTAGCTCAGCATAACCTGCAAGTAGATCTCTTTTTGGAAGTGTGGAGAGTGAATTTATATCACAAACAACTAATTCCGGTTGCTTGAAGCAACCAATAAGATTTTTCCCATATTTACTATTAACGCCTGTTTTCCCTCCGATTGATGAATCTACCTGTGCTAATAAAGTCGTAGGTATGTTAATAAATTTAACTCCTCGATGGATTATACTTGCAACGAAACCAGACAAATCCCCAATTACTCCTCCTCCAAGTCCAATGATAAGATCACCGCGTTCAAACTTTTTTGATAAAAGTTTATCAATAATACTTTCTGCAATCATTAATTCTTTATTTTTTTCACCGGGGGACAAAATAATTTCGATTAGTTTAATGTCATAGCGTGATAAAGCCTTTTTGAGCGCGTCTAGGTTATTATTTGCTGCGTCATTATCAGAAATAACCGCAATTTTCCTCCCTTTAATACTCTCAGCCTGGATAGTTTGAATTCCTTGTTGAATATCAGAATATAGAACTTTATATGGATCTTTATCAAGATTTACTTCAATTGTTCTCATTGATACCTATACTTTTGAGCTTGAAAATAATTTCTTCTGCACATTCTGTCTTAGTTTTTTTATTGCAGTCTATATGAATTTTTGACATTTCGTAATATTTCAATCTTTTTTCATATATTTTCTTAACTTCTTCGTCAGATTTTTTCTCGATAAGAGGTCGTTTTTGATTTTTTTTTACGCGAGTTATTATCGTCTCTATATTAACGTCAAGCCAAACTGATATTGACTTTTCATTTACATTTTTTCGGACTGCTGCATTCAAAAAAGCACCTCCACCAAGAGCAATTACCATTGTTTTCTTTACTCCGAGGTTCTCAATTATAATTTTACTTTCAAGTTTTCTAAAATATCTCTCTCCACTGTTTTCGAAAATCGATTTGATGCTCCTTCTTTCATGAAACTCAATCTCCTTATCGATATCGAGAAAGGGAATATTCATGGACTTGGATAGGACTTTACCAATACTTGACTTACCAGATGCCATCATTCCTACAAGCACAATATGCATTTATTTATTCCTGTTAAAAACCAAAATAACCATATATTAAATATTACATATTAACATTAATAAATAATGTATTTATCTTCTTAAAAGTATTGTGAATTGCATGAGTCAGCTCATTGAAAATTTTATTGAAATGATGTCAGTTGAAAGAGCAGCTACTCAAAATACTCTTACTTCCTACAGGCATGATTTAAATAATTTGTCGCGTTACTTAAACCGAAAAAAACTCTTACTAGAAAAAGTTGAAAATGCAAGCATGCGTGAGTTTTTTAGAGAAATTTCGAAGAGTGGCGCAACTAGCAGTTCATTAGCGCGGCATATGAGTACAATTCGACAGTTTTATAAATTCTTATTTCAAGAAAATATAATAACTGATAATCCAATGAATGGAATTGAAGGTCCCAAACTCGGGAGATCACTTCCGAAATTACTGAGTGAAAACTCGATATTAAAATTAATAAAGCACGTTAAAGACTTGCAAACTGGAGGTGAATTAATTCATAAAAAGAGATTAAGACACCAGAGATTTTTATCACAAATAGAGATACTATATTCAACAGGTATGAGGGTTAGTGAATTATTATCTATAAAGATTTCAGACTTGAACCAGCATAATTATTTCTTAAATGTGATGGGAAAAGGGAATAAGGAGAGGATTGTTCCTTTGACGGAGGAAGCCTTAAGTGAGACGAGACATTATCTTGACCTTTTAGGTTGCGATCGAGATTTAGCAAAGGAGACATATTTATACCCTGGTTCAAGAAAAAATAAGTCTCTTACTCGCCAATATTTTGCTAGTGAATTAAAAGCTTATGCAAGAGGGGCGGGTCTTGACGAAAAAAATATTTCACCTCATGTACTCAGGCACGCTTTCGCAAGTCATCTATTGCAAAATGGAGCAGATTTACGCTCCGTGCAGCAAATGCTTGGCCATTCAGATATCTCAACAACACAAATATATACGCACATCTTAGACGATAAGCTAAAAATGGCTATAAAGGAAAATCATCCTTTATCAAAAAAAATGTGATATAAATATGTTATAGTTTCGTTAAACTATTATATTCATTATATTAAAGAAAACTAAGAGCAATTTTTTATGCAATATCTTGACTTCGAAAAAAATGTAGCAGAACTAGAAAGTAAGGTAAGCGAGCTTAGGCAGCTAACACCAAGCGATGAAGACATATCAATTGACGAAAACATAAAACAACTTGAACAGAAAGCAAATATGGCTCTTGAGAAGTTATATTCAACTTTGAGTCCATGGCAGAAAACTAAAGTGGCTCGTCACCCCGATAGACCGCACTTTAGAGACTACCTTGAAGCATTATTTGAAGACTTTATTGAGTTAGCAGGAGATAGAAAATACTCCAATGATCATGCAATTATCGGTGGTCTTGCCAAATTTGGTGACACCAACGTAATGGTAATTGGTCATGAAAAAGGCTCAAATACAACCGAAAGAATAAAACATAATTTTGGTATGGCGGGCCCTGAAGGTTACAGAAAAGCCGAGCGTTTGATGAGCCTTGCTGATAGATTTAATATCCCTATCGTTACATTTGTTGATACTGCGGGTGCCTATCCGGGTATTGGAGCCGAGGAACGAGGTCAGTCCGAAGCAATAGCAAGGTCAACCCAGACTTGCCTCAATGTTGGCGTGCCACTTATTTCAATAATAATTGGTGAAGGGGGGTCCGGCGGTGCCGTAGCAATTGCAACCGCAAATAGGGTAATAATGTTAGAGCACTCAATATATACAGTTGCTTCACCGGAGGCATCAGCATCAATTCTATGGAGAGACTCTGGAAAAGCGAGCGAAGCAGCAAATAGCATGAAAATAACTGCTCAAGATCTAATTGAAATGAAGATTATTGATGACGTTATACCGGAACCTGTTGGTGGAGCACATCGAAATCATGAAAAGATTTTGAGAGATGTTGAAACAACTCTGTCCAGACATTTATCAGAGATAACTAAATTAGATCGAAAAATAATTATCGAAGACAGACGTGATAAATTCTTGGCTATAGGTCGCGTTGGCTAATCATATTGTACTTCCATGGCAGTGCTTAAATTTCTTTCCACTTCCGCAAGGGCATGGGGTGTTTCTGCCAACTTTTCCAAATGTTTTAGGATCTAAATTACTCTGTTTTGCTGCAGCTGGGAATAACTCAGCTTGGTTTTGATTTTTCTCTTTCTTCTGTTTTTGAGTATCTGATGCATCCATCTCATCTGACTCATCCGATTTTTTTTCAAAATTCTCTTTTTTAACTATTTCTACTCTTATTAGGTGGGCAGTGACTTGCTCTCTTAGTCTAATCAATAGGCTTTGAAATAGCTCGAAGCTCTCAGTTTTATACTCGTTTAATGGATCCCTTTGCCCATAACCTCGCAATGATACTGATGTTCTCAAGTGTTCAAGTCTTGATAAGTGTTCGCGCCATAAAATATCGAGTACTTGTAATAGCACTGTTTTTTCAATCTTACGTATAACTTCTTCACCATATTTTTTTTCTTTAATTGCCATTATCTGATCAATTATTTTTTTTAAACGTGTGATTATTTCGTCTTCAGCAATGCCTTCTTCTGCAGCCCATTGGTCAACAGGGGCATCAATTAAAAGATTTGTTTTAATTTTATTTCGAAGTGCTTGTGTATCCCATTGCTCGGGATATGAGTTTTCGGGAATATAATCTTTTACCATATCCTCGATATATTCGTAGCGCATATCTATAATAGTTTCTGAGGCCTCTGTATCATCCATGAGATCTTTACGCTGTTCGAAGACCACTTTTCTTTGATCGTTCATAACGTCATCAAATTGCAGGATATTTTTTCTAATATCAAAATTCCGTGACTCTATTTTTGTTTGGGCTTTTTCAAGAGCTTTATTTATCCATGGGTGGACAATTGGTTCTCCATCCTTGAGCCCAAATTTTTTGAGTAATGACTCCATATCTTCAGACCCAAAGATTCTCATCAAGTCGTCCTGCAAGCTCAGGTAAAATTTTGATTTTCCTGGGTCACCTTGTCTTCCCGACCTACCTCTTAATTGATTATCTATTCTTCGACTCTCGTGCCTTTCGGTCCCTATCACGTAAAGCCCCCCTGACTTAATCACTTGCTGTTTTTCATCAGCTATTCTATTTCTTATGGCGGAAATTTTTTTGTCATCTTCAATACTTGATTTATCTAATAATTTTAATTCCGCTTCAAGATTTCCTCCAAGCTGAATGTCTGTTCCTCTTCCAGCCATATTTGTTGCAATTGTGATGGCGCCAAGCCTACCAGCCTGTTCAATAATTTTCGCTTCCTGCTCATGATATTTGGCATTAAGTACTGAAAAAGTATTTTTTTGGATATTAGTGTTTTTATTCTCAATATAATTCGTGCGCTTGAAGCCCAATTTTTCTAACATGGTGGCGATTACTTCTGATTTTTCTATCGAGGTCGTACCAACTAATATAGGCTGTTGATTTGTATTACATTCTTTTATTTCTTTTATGATGGCATCATATTTTTCTTCAACTGTCATATATATTTCATCATTCTCATCAATTCGGTTAACAGCTTCATTTGTGGGTATTTCTAATACGGGCAACCCATAAATATCCATAAATTCTTCAGCTTCAGTTGATGCTGTTCCAGTCATGCCACCTAATTTTTCATATAATCTAAAATAATTTTGGAATGTTACTGATGCGAGTGTTTGATTTTCAGCTTGAATTTGACAATTTTCCTTTGCTTCAATTGCCTGATGTAGGCCGTCTGAATATCTTCGACCTTCCATCATTCTTCCGGTGAATTCATCGATGATTATTACCTTGCCTTCTTTGACTATGTAATCTTTATTTTTAACAAAAAGCTTGTGAGCTCGAGCTGCTTGATTTATGTGGTGAATAATGGAAATATTTTCTATATCAAAAAGAGATTGACCGGTCAAAAGACCGTTCGTTTTCAATAATTCCTCTGCGTGCTCAATCCCTTTGTCAGAGAGATTAACAGACTTCGTCTTTTCATCAATGTCATAATCTTCATCTACCAAAAGTGGCATCAGTTTATTTATTGAGTTGTACATCTCAGATTTTACTTCAGAGGGACCTGATATTATGAGAGGCGTTCTGGCTTCATCTATCAAAATTGAGTCAACCTCATCAACGATTGCAAAATTGTGTCCTCTTTGAACCATACTTTCGAAATCATGCTTCATGTTATCTCGCAGATAATCGAAGCCAAATTCGTTATTTGTGCCATAAGTTATGTCTGCATTGTAGGCAACCTTTCTATCTGCATCGGTCAAGTCATTTTGAAGGCATCCAACATCTAATCCAAGAAAGTTAAAAATTTGACCCATCCATTCTGAGTCTCTCTGTGCCAAATAATCATTAACAGTAATTACGTGAACACCCTTACCGGTTAGCGAATTCAAATATACGGGAAGAGTTGAAACAAGAGTTTTACCTTCACCAGTTTTCATTTCACTGATTCCACCTTCATTGAGCACCATTCCCCCAATTAACTGTACGTCATAATGTCTTTGACCTAATGTTCTTTTCGATGCCTCACGAACAACTGTAAATGCTTCAACTAATAAATCAGATAGTTGAGATCCATTTGATATTCTATCTTTAAATTCAGTGGTTTTTTTTCTTAGATCTTCATCTTTGAGTGAGGAATACTCTTTTTCAAGTTGATTAATTAATGAAACTTGGTCTTCATAGAATTTATACTTCTTTTTGATGGGCTTGTTAAACAAGCTGTTTGTAATTTTTTTTAAATCAATCATCAAAAAATCCCTCAACAATAGTATTTATCTATATATACTAAACAACTGATTAACAAATAAAATCAATGATTAATGAATAGACATAACTACTTACAATAATTGTATGTATAATATATATTAAGTTTAAGGTAATTATAAATTAAAAAAATGCAAAAAATTGGGCTATATTTTGACTCTCTCATATTTGGATATCTAGCATGAATATTAAAAAAAAAATTAAAGAAATAAAAAATTTTAAAGAACCAGATTTGGTGGGTCTACGTGTATACACATTCACTTCAAATGCCCACTACAAGAACAGGAAGGATTTGTTATTAATTAAGTTCGATAAGCCTGTTTCACAGGCATCATTATATACAAAATCATCATGCCCATCAGTACCTGTTGGCTGGGCAAAGAATAATTTAAAAGATAAAATCAGGGGCTTACTTGTAAATTCTGGTAATGCAAATGCGTTTACGGGGCGTCGAGGGGAAGAAGATCTTGATCATATTTTAAATTATGTTGCCGAGATGCTAAATTGTGAGAAAGAGGAGGTCGCTGTTTCATCGACAGGGGTGATTGGGGAATTTTTAAATACAAAATCAATTGTCGATGCATTGAGCTTCGCAAAGTCAAATAAAGGATCATCATGGTTGGACGCCGCTGAGGCAATTATGACCACAGATACATTTCCGAAATTATCATTAAAAAATTTTTTTATTGATAAAAGTGAAATAAATATTCTGGGTATCGCAAAGGGGTCCGGGATGATTGAGCCAAACATGGGAACCATGCTATCGTACATATTTACTGACGCGAACGTGGATGGCACTCTTTTGAAAAGTTTACTTATTGATGCAACGAAGAACAGCTTCAATTCAATCACGGTTGATGGCGACACTTCAACTAGTGACACTGTAATGCTAATATCAACTAATGAAGCCCGCCATGACATGATCAGCAAAGCAAATGATCCGAGAATTAATTTGTTCAGGAATGCTTTGAATGATGTTGCTACAGACTTAGCAAAACAGATTGTACAAGATGGAGAGGGCGCAACGAAATTTGTTGAAATAATTGTATCTGGAGCAAAAAATAAGTATATTGCAACAAATATAGCAAAATCAGTTGCAAATTCGCCTCTTGTCAAAACAGCAATTTATGGGGAAGATCCAAATTGGGGAAGAGTAATTGCAGCAATTGGGAAATCCTACGAGGAGATAAATCATGAGGCACTAGGATTATTTTTTGGTGAGCATAAGATAATTTCTGGAGGAATGGCGCTTGATAATTATAATGAAGAAATCGTGAAGCAATACATGAAAAAAGATGAAATTCAAATCATTATAGATCTTGGTATGGGAAGCTGTGATCATACAGTTTGGACTTGTGATTTTTCACATAAATATATTGATATAAACACAGATTACAGATCTTGAGGACTTATGGAAATTAAACTTGTAGCCGCATGCGCTCTTATAAATGAGCAGGGAAAGGTTCTAATTAATAAGAGGCCCAAAGGAAGAGATTATGCAGGATATTGGGAGTTTCCTGGTGGAAAAGTGGAAGAAAACGAAACACCAGAAGAAGCTATTATTCGTGAGCTAAAGGAAGAGATTAATATTGACATTTCAGCTGCTTGTCTGGCTCCATTATCATTTACAGAAAAGAATTATGAAAAATATTATGTGGTGGTTCTACTTTACGTATGCCGCAAATGGGAAGGCTTCATGAAACCTATGGAAAATCAGGAACTAGCATGGACATTCCCCAATGATATCGCAGATTACAAGGTCTTGCCTGCTGATAAATCCTTCTTCGCAACCTTGAGGGACCTTATCTAGGTCTTGCTTATTTATCAAAAAAATCAGCGAGGCTTATCTTGGCTGACCCAGGTTTTAGTGGTTTTGGTTGGTCTGCATGATACTTCCAACCGGTGAGAGTTAATATTTGAAAAGTTGATATTACCCCATCTTCATAAGGCGTAGTATCTTTCATCAACTCGGATGTCTTATTCCATATATTTCTCGAAATATTTGGTTTGTCTATATTTAAGTAGTTATTCTCACCCATAGATCTGATTAATTTCACCAATTGATAAACATCTTTCGAGGTAACCTTAATTGTTGTATCATCCGCAACACAAAGTTTGAAACCTGAGCTTTGCAAGATATCACCCGCTGTTCTGATATCAGTAAATGGGTGTATACGCGGGTATACCTTTTCTTTGAATTGTTCTTCGGCTCCAAGTAGACAACCCCTGAGTTCTCTTAATGTTTCTGAACCGAACATACTGCATAGCATTAGTCCATCTGGCTTCAAGAGTGCATATATCTTTTCTAACGAGGTTTTGAGATTATTTGATGCGTGAAGCATGAGGTCGGATAGAATCAAATCAAATGAATTCTCTTGAAAGGGCAAGTTCTCCTCATCCTCAATCATTATCGCTTTTTTGTTTGATAAACTTATTGGGCTGACAATTAATGGATCTTTTATTTTTTTAGTAAGGGATTTAGCCGATATAAAATTTTTATTCTTTGTAAGAATTAGAATTGATTTAAACTCTCTATTTATTTCATCTAATCTCGACGTAAGATCTTGGGCAGTGTGCTCATAAATGAAGTTTCGTATATCATAATTCATCGCTCGAACCCGAGAGCGTCTTAACTTCTTTCGGTTGAATAATATCTTATTTTCTTTCTGATATTCGGACATCTGTTAAATTGGATTTGTAATATTATGAAACATACCATATTTACATTTAATATTAAAAAAATAGATTTGTATAAAAAATGTCAATGAATATAGAAATTTATACTTCAGTAAACTGCTTCTATTGTGTTGCAGCTAAGAGGTTGTTGGACGAAAAAAATGTCAGCTATTCCGAATACGATGTTTCCAGTGATATTACTCTTAGGAAAAAGATGCTTGAAAAAGCTAATGGTTCGAGGACTGTACCACAAATATTTATAAATGATGTTCACATTGGTGGTTGTGATGAGCTGTATGAAATGGATAGGAAGGGTACCTTAAACGACATTATTTTAAATAATATAAATGAGTAAAAATCATCAATTTAGGGTTGCTTGTATTCAGATGACGACAGGCACAAAAATATCTGAAAATCTCTCCACACTGGAGACCAGGTTTCAGGAAGCAAAAGAAAAGGGCGCAGATTTTATTGTTACACCGGAACAATCCCTTCTAATGGCAGAAAATAAAGCCTCTTTATTTGAAAATATCTCTTATGAAGATGAAGATTTTGGTTTAAGAAAACTTCGGAGTATTGTCAAAAAGTTAGGTTTATTTGTGATAGTTGGCTCAATATCCATAAAATACAATGAGGATTTGGCGCTTAATAGGACATATGCATTCAATCCTGATGGAGATATTATTGGCGTTTATGATAAGATACACATGTTCGATGTAACCTTGAGTGACGGTGAAAAGTACCATGAGTCAAAAATATATAAACCCGGAAAGAAATTATCGTTGGTGACGCTACCCTGGTGTGATGTTGGACTTACAATATGTTATGATTTAAGATTTCCTGAATTATATAGAAAATTAGCTCAAAAAGGAGCATCTGTGATAATTGTACCATCTGCTTTTACAGTTACTACAGGAGAAGCACACTGGCATACCCTTCTAAGAGCGAGGGCAATTGAGACAGGCTGTTTTATACTGGCCCCAGCGCAAGTGGGTAAACATGAAAATGGTAGAATATCTTATGGACGCACTATGATAATTTCTCCGTGGGGAGAGATTATAACTGAAATTTCAGACGAGGATAGCATTGCTCTTGCAGATATTGATATCACAATGGTTGAAAATTTTAGAAAAAAAATACCTTCTGTTAACCAAAATAATTATTATATATGAATACAAGAGTATATTTAAATTAATTTAAAATGGATTTTTTGAATGATAAGATATGATTTATTCTGTGAGAATGAGCACTTTTTTGAGTCATGGTTCAAAGACTCAAAGAGTTATCAGAAGCAGCTGGATGCGAATGAAATAGTTTGCCCAGAGTGCGGCAGCATTAATATATCAAAGTCCTTGATGGCTCCCGGAATTCCAAAAAAAACGAACACAAAAAATGGTAATGTCATCGCAAATAGTAGCTCCAGATCTATAAATGATGCCATTCGTAAAATTAGAGATGAAATAAAGAAAAATTCTGAATATGTGGGTGACCAGTTTCCTGAGGAGGCGCGAAAGATCCACTATAATGAAGCTGAGATGCGCCCTATATATGGAAAAGCATCAAAAACAGAGATTACAGAACTCGTGGATGAAGGCATTGATATTATCCAAATCCCCGAAATTCCTGATGACAAAAATTAGATTACATCTGTGAAAAAGATGTTATGTAATTGACACTGACGTCCGTTGATTGCTTCCATTTTAGACTAACTGGATCAAATACAATACCCGCCCTTAATACCTCATCAAAACCATGACGTTCCATCATCTGACTTAAATTACTTGGTGTAATAAATTTATTCCAGTCATGCGTTCCCTTCGGAACCCAGTTAAGAATATACTCTGCGGCAAATTTTGCTAAAACCATCGATTTAATATTTTTATTTATAGTAGAAACAAAAACAACTCCATTTTTTTTCAGGTATTTTAATGCAATCGAGAGGAAGTGGTTTGTGTCATCAATGTGCTCGAGAAGCTCCAATATTAATATGACATCAAACTTACCATCTTTTTTTAATGATAGGTCCTCGACAGAACAGTTCTTGTAATCAATTTTCAATTTATCATTTTTTGCATGATTTTTTGCAACCTCTATTGCCTGTTTATCAGCGTCAACACTGCATACATGGGCTCCAAGCTTTGCAAAAGGTTCGGATGATAATCCTCCTCCACAACCAATATCCAATACACGAAAATTAGCAAGGGGTCTTTCTGCATGGACATCAATCTGGTTGTTTTTAAAAATTAAATCGAGCATAAACTTAACTCTGATTGGATTAATTTTATGCAGCGTCGCAAATTTTCCTTCAGGATTCCACCAATCATAAGATATATTTGAAAATTTTGTTATTTCCAATTGATCAACGGTTTTATTCATTTCAGGAACCATAGTTCACCTTGCAGTAAGTATTAAAATATATATTATGTATTTAAAGCTTATAGTAATAGAACTCAAGTCTACAATGGATCAAAAATATAAAAAAATTGTCATGAAATTCGGCGGAACGTCAATGGCGGATATGGATTGTATATCAAAAGTAGCGGACCATATTGAAAGAGAATTATCCAATGGGACCCTAATTGCTGTTGTTGTATCAGCAATGGCTGGTGAAACTGACCGCCTCATAAGTCTAGCAGATCAAGCGGGTAATAATATGCAGCAATCTGAGAGGGATGTTATAATTTCAACAGGTGAACAGGTTAGTTCGGCAATATTATCAATGATATTAAATAGAAGAAATATAGATGCGAGATCCATACAAGGCTGGCAAATACCTTTAATTACTAGGGGGATTCATGGATCTGCAAGGATAAGCAATGTCAAGTCAAACCATCTTG
Organism: uncultured OCS116 cluster bacterium; assembly: GCA_902633855.1. Classification (GTDB taxonomy): domain Bacteria; phylum Pseudomonadota; class Alphaproteobacteria; order Rhizobiales; family TMED25; genus TMED25. The sequence goes on along the minus strand of CACPHU010000002.1, from coordinate 120,667 downwards.
AAAATCTAATGAAAAACGGTATTGTCCCAATAATTGCAGGGTTTCAGGGTATATCAGAAGAAAATAGAGTAACAACCCTTGGCAGAGGCGGCTCTGACACAACAGCAGTGGCAATCGCTTGTGGTATTCATGCAGATCTATGCGATATATACACGGATGTCGATGGAGTTTATACATCAGACCCAAGAATAATCCCAGTAGCACAAAAAATGAAACATATATCATTTGAAGAGATGCTAGAAATGGCATCTCAAGGAGCTAAAGTTCTCCAGACGAGATCAGTTGAATTGGCTATGTCATACAATATGCCAATCAGAGTCAGGTCAACATTCATTGAAAATGATTTTGAAAATAATACGAATAGCACTAATATAGGCACAGTTGTTACAAATGAGGATGGTATATTGGAAGATAAAGTTGTAAGTGGAATTGCATACTCGAAGAGTGAGGCTAAAGTTACTATTCAACAGCTTGAGGACAAACCAGGGGTCGCCGCAGAAATATTCGGCAATCTTGCGGATAATGGAATAAATGTTGATATGATAGTACAGAATATATCGGCTGATGGTATGCACACAGACTTAACATTTACTGTGCAAGAAACAGACTTGAGTTCAGCGAAATTGGTTATTGAGAGTTTGAGTAATACTATCAAATACGCCAAACTTGAGGAATCAAAAGATATTGCGAAACTTTCTATAATTGGTGTTGGTATGCGAAGCCACGCAGGTGTTGCAGCTCAAATGTTTTCGGTATTAGCTGAAAATGCTATAAATATACAAGCTATAACTACTTCAGAAATCAAGATCAGCGTATTAATTGAGCTTAAGCATATCGAAAAAGCAATGAAAGCGCTACATTCAGCCTACAAACTTGATCAAAACTAGATCCCTATATAAAAAACTATGCGTGGAAAATGAAAGAGGAGACTATAGGCGATATCCTTGTTAGTTGGAGAAAAAAGCAGGGCATGCTTATTACAGATTGTGCAAATGAACTTAATGCGCCAATTGAGTATTTGGATGCTATTGAAAATAATTTTTTCTCTGAAATGCCGAATAATCACTATGCTTATAATTTAATAATTAAGTATGCTAAATTTATTCAGATTCCTGATAAAGACTCAAAAAAAATCAGAAATGTAGCGAAACAAATACTAAAAATCACAGACCAGAAGACTTCAAGCAGAAGTTTCTATAGACGAGGCTGGTCAATCTTGAGAAATATAATCTTCATATTTATGTTATTGGCTTGTATCACAATTATATACGATGAAGATTTTTATGGGAGGGTGCTGCTAAAGAATATCAATATCACTGATCACGAAACGATAACTATTGATGCGTTAAATAACTCATTAACGAATACTAATTATGAGAGCATAGATCTCGACATAAATGAAAATTCTCAAGAAAAGAACACTCAAATAGAAGCCAAAAAATTTAATACAATAGAAGTTCATGCACAAGGAAATGTTTGGGTTGAGGTCGTAGACGAAGAAAACACTTACATATCAAGAAACTTCAAAAAAGGAGAGAGATACCTCTTTAATTTTAGGGGCAATGAGATATTGTTAACAGATAATCTATCAAATATAATCATTAAATATAATGGGACCCAAATAGCTTTGACGCAAAAACCAGGGGACGATGTTGTTGAAATAGATCTCAGTAGCATTATTTTTTGATCAAAAATTGAGTTACGAATGTTAGACGAAAAGAAATTAGATAAAATACTTCAAAATTATGAAGATATTCAAAATCAAATGCTGACTTTATCGGGAGATAGAAATAAGTATGCGGAATTGGCTATAGAGTTCTCAAAAATAGAGGAAATAGCAAAGGCAATCATCGAGTATCGCATGATTTTAAAAGAAAAGAATGATTTAGAGGAAATCCTAAACTCTGAGTCAGAGGATGATGACGTTATAGAAATGGCAAAGTCAGATATTACTCTGGTAACGCAAAAAATAGAGAAGGTGCAGTCCGTCATTGGCGAACTACTTTTACCGAAAGACTCTGATGATAATAAAAGTGTGATTATTGAAATAAGAGCCGGAACGGGCGGGGATGAAGCAGCTTTATTTGTGGGGGATCTTGCGAGAATGTATCTAAGATTTGCGGATAACAATAAATGGAAAGTTGAGGTTATGGATTCAAACGAGGGTGAATTTGGAGGATACAAAGAGTTCATCGCAAATATAGCTGGAAATAATGTTTATCAAAAATTAAAGTTTGAGTCGGGTGTACACAGAGTGCAAAGAGTCCCAAATACTGAGTCAAGTGGACGGATTCATACATCTGCTGCAACAGTTGCAGTTCTTCCCGAAGCAGAAGAAGTAGATGTAAAAATTGAGGATAAAGATATAAGGATTGATGTTTTTAGAGCCAGTGGTCCAGGGGGGCAATCTGTTAACACCACGGACAGCGCAGTTAGGATTACGCATATACCATCAGGAATAACTGTATCACAGCAGGATGAAAAATCTCAACACAGAAACCGTGAAAAAGCATTAAAAGTTCTCAGAGCTAGATTATATGAAAAAGAAAAAAATGAGATGGATCAGGAAAGAGCTTCGAACAGAAAATCACAAATTGGCAGTGGTGATAGATCTGAGAGGATACGGACATACAATTTTCCACAAGGTAGGGTTACAGATCATAGGATTAATCTTACTTTACACAAGCTGGTGGCGGTCATGGAGTCAGAGGGTCTTCAAGAAATTATCGACGCACTCATTGCTGAAGATAAAGCTCAAATTATGGCTGGTGAAACTAATTAAAAGATGCAAGATATAATAAGTATTCTAACTGCTGCTAATCAAGAACTTGAAAAAAATAAAATTGAGATATCCAATTTAGAGTGTCAAATTTTATTGTCCTTCACGCTTGGTGTATCCAAAGAATATCTTATCATCAATGCAAATGAGGAACTTGATGATAAAAAAATAAATCAATTCAAAAATTTAATCAAAAGACGGCTAGACGGTGAATCAATTTCTAATATTATAGGTAAGCGCGAGTTTTATGGCCGAGAATTTGTTGTCAATTGCAATGTTTTGGACCCAAGGTCCGATACAGAGTTAATAATTGATATAATTAAGGAGCTCTATGCAAAGGATGATGACTTTTCTCTTATCGATCTTGGAACAGGATCTGGGTGTATAATATCCACATTACTTCTTGAATTCCCAAATGCCAGTGGTATTGGTTCGGACATATCAGAAAATGCACTAAATATCGCTCAGCTAAATGCAAAAAAATATAATATTAATCACAGAGTTTCCTTCGTTTTATCGGATTGGCTTGATGCTATTAACTTCAATAAGTTTGATATAATCATAGCAAATCCCCCTTATATCCTAAGTAAAGATCTTGAGAGACTTCCGCTAGAAGTGTCATATAACGATCCATTAATTGCACTAGATGGTGGGATTGACGGTCTGACTCATTACAAAAAAATAGTGTCAAATTTACAAAATAAAAGTAATGATGAAGCAAAATTTTTAATTATGGAAATCAACGAGGATATGGCCAAAGAGTTATTTCAACTCCTTACTTGCGTTGGTTTTGAGAGGAAAAACATAAGTTTATATAATGATTTATCAAGCAGAAAAAGAGTAATTAGCTGCAAATTTTAATTTTTTTTACAAATTAGTTTGAAATGTCTATGATAATTATATATATATGTAAAATATAACTGAGTAAGCGGCCAAAGCACAGATATAAAATTAATTTTAGAATACTCAGGAAAAACCTAAATCAATTATTATCATAGATACGATTTACTATTCAGTATTTATATAGTTAGGAACAAATGGTACTTTTGCCAACAAAGAAAAAAAATAGAAATAGACCAAGGAGATCGAACACATCTTCTAGACTTTTGGAGTCGAACGGTCCAGATATAAAAATTAAAGGAAGCGCTTCGCAGATTGTCGAAAAGTATTTGGCATTATCACGTGAGTCGCAATCCTCTGGTGACCCGATAGCTTCCGAAAGTTATCTTCAGTATGCAGAGCATTACCAGCGAATTGTCGATGCTAATGAACTTAAAATACAAAGAAGTCAAAATCACTCTATAAATGAACAGGTTATTTCCAACGGATACGATGAAAATGATCAGTCAAAAGAAAAAACTATAACAAAAAACCAATCAAACTCAGATAATATTGAGCAAGGTAAGATAATACCAGTCACAATCGAAGAACAATCTATTGGTAAGTAATTTTTTGCTCTAGCTTTCTAATATCATTTCTAATTTTTTCCCTTTCAATATCGAAGTCAGCAAGTTCCTCATTGGTGAGGAAATAATTGTTGATCTCCTCATCAAATCTGTTCGGGTCTATTCTCTTCTCGTTAACGATTATTTCATAATGAAGGTGAACACCTGTACTCAGTCCGGTTTGCCCAGCATAGCCAATGATGTCAGACTGATTTACTAAACTTCCTTTAATAAGGTTTTCGGAAAATTTATTGAGATGTGCATATGCTGATTCTACGTTATTTGCATGAGATAATCTGATGTAATTACCAAAATCACCCTTAACACCAATAAAATCAACTACCCCATCTGCAATCGCAAAAATGGGTGTATTGAGTTCCGCTGCATAATCAATTCCATAATGCATTTTTTCTTCACCAGACACAGGGTGAACTCTCATACCATATTTTGAAGTTTCGATCAATTTTCTAAGCGGGCTTATTATTTTCATTCCTCCGGCTCCAATACCTTCTCGATCATAGTAATTTTTTTTCTCGTCCATTGTTTGATATAAAAAGAATTCTTCATTTATAATTTGATTGCTTAGAGATGAATACAGGAGCTCAAATTTACCATTTTCACCTTTTTTAAAACTCTGATTATTTGTAAAATACAATTTTGATTTTGTTCCAACTCTTATGTCACGTGAAAAATTTACATTTTTGCTATGCAATTCAATGGCTTTATTAAGTATTGATTCAGGAATATCATTTCTGATTGAACTATCATAAAAATTATCGTCAATGAGAAATTCTCTGTATACATAATTTAATTTAGCAGGCTCTCGTATTAAATCTGCCTTATACTCACCTTTCTCTTTTATGACGGCTAATCGTGCCCCTTTTGTTATTAAAATTATTTTATAAGATCTGTCTTTTTCAGACCTGTAGATCTCAATTTGATCACCAATCTGAATTAATTTTACAGGAATAATTGGGTTTATGGCATTTGATAGTGCAATTGCTTCAGACAATTCAAAGCCTCTGTTTTTTAATATACCAACTATTGTATCTCCATTCTTGAATTCGTGTTTGTCAACTAAATCAAAACTATAAACTTCCTGTTTGCCAATAATTTCCTTTTGGCTCGAGTCTGACTCTATAATTTGAACTGCCCCCGGGATATCCGTGCTATTTTGACTAATGAATTCTTCAGTGGGTATTATGTTTGTTATATTTGGGTTTGAAATAATTTGCACAGGCTGAACAGCTTTCTTGAAATAGAAGAATATAACAATTAGCAAAATAATAATTGAAGAAGAAATAATAATTATCTTATTTTTTAGTAAAAACCGCATATTAAAATCTTATTTCAGTTATTAAAAAAAAACTAGTCCAAAATTTTTGTAAAAACTTCATTTTTTCAACCTTAATACATGCAAATGTTGATGAATAATTACCTTTT
>CACPHU010000002.1:0-110000 GCA_902633855.1 uncultured OCS116 cluster bacterium | reverse complement strand
CGGGAAGCCTCCCTCGAAACTAGTTCTCCCATGAGAGCTGTGGAAGACTACCACTTCGATAGGCTGGGTGTGGAAGTATAGTAATATATGAAGCTTACCAGTACTAATCGCTCGATTGGCTTGATTACACTCATTATTTATGTAATCATACCCATTCATCTTATTTCATAATTTAGGCTTATTCACAGTCTGGTGACTATAGCAAAGGTATTGAACCCGATCCCATCCCGAACTCGGTCGTTAAACCCTTTAGCGCCGATGGTACTACGTCTTAAGGCGTGGAAGAGTAGGACATTGCCAGACTTTGTATAAGCCTAAAATTCTTCATGAATTCATATTTTTGTTTCCATCCAAATTTTAACCTAGTAGTATAATACTATATTAAACGCTACTAAAAATATGGATGGATCTATGATGAACTTCTCAAATAACTCAATTCTAGTTGACAATTATCTCAAAAATCAATCAAACCTTCTTAGTTCGATAATATTAATACTAACAGGTACAATCCTATTAACCCTATCAGCTAAGATCAGCGTTCCATTTTATCCGGTGCCTATGACATTGCAAACACTGCTTGTTTTGTTCATCGGCCTTACTTACGGTCGTATATTAGCTCCATTGACGTTAGCATTGTATTTATTTCAGGGAGCAATTGGGCTGCCAGTATTTGCCAATGGCGGTGGGTTTGTCTATCTTCTTGGTCCAACGGGAGGGTATTTAATTGGGTTTCTTCTCGCAGCGACCATTCTATCCTATTTATCAAATATCGGTTGGAATAGAAATTATATCCTAACATTCATATCATTAATAGTTGGCATAATAACGATATTTTCATGCGGTTTATTGCAGTTATCATTGGTATTAAATAAAACAATTGCAGAAAGCATAATTTTAGGGCTAACACCATTTATTTATGGTGAAATTTTTAAAATATTAATTTTGTTAATAATTATTCCACTTATATCAAAAAGAAATATCTCATAAAAGCACGGAATAATAAATGCAGAAAGTTCAAATTGCGCCATCCATACTCTCAGCAGACTTTTCAAATCTTGAGAGTGAAATTCGAACCATAGATAAAGCTGGAGCAGATATGCTACACATTGATGTTATGGACGGACATTTTGTAAATAATATTACTTTTGGTCCAGCTCTAGTAAAATCAATTCGAAACAAGACGAACCTCCCATTCGATGTACATCTTATGATTGATCCTGTAATTAAATATATAACAGAATTTGCTGATGCGGGTGCCGATATAATAACTGTCCATTTAGAAGCCAAAGATGACACACGGGGAGCAATTGAATTAGTTCGATCACTTGGAAAAAAAGCTGGTATTGCCATCAATCCTGAAACTAAAATTGATACGATCATACCGTTTCTTGATGTTATTGATCAGGTAATTGTGATGTCGGTACATCCCGGCTTTGCAGGGCAATCTTTTATTGGAGACTCAATAGATAGAATCCAAAAAATAAAGGCACTTATTGCTAATAGGGATATTCTTCTTGAGGTGGATGGTGGTATTAATTCATTGTGCTCTCAAGATTGTATTAATGCGGGATGTGATATACTGGTTGCCGGCTCATCTATTTTTAACACAAATAATTACGAGCTTAGCATCAGTGAGATTATGGGGTCCTAATATCAATATAAATCAATGCTGTAATCTTGTGGTTCTAGCTCTCTCAAAATCTCACCCTCTTTAATCAATAGGAATCTGCTTACAAAATCAATCGCTTCTGCGGGCGTATGGATTGCCATAATAATTGTAATATTTTTCTTCTCTCTAATTTTTTTGATGAGCTCTAGCATTTCAATTCTCAGATTTGGATCTAATTGGCTAAAGGGTTCATCCAGTAAAAGTATTTTTTTATCTGATGACATTACGCGACCAAGCGCAACTCTCTGCCTTTCGCCACCTGATAATCTTCCAATACTCGAATGTATTTTGCTACTCAGATTTAAGTACTCAATTATTTCAAATATTTTTTTCTTTTCATTATCATGCAGTTTTAGATTTGGTTTTATTGCAATGGCAATATTTTGATAAACGCTGAGATGTGGAAATAGATTATTGTCTTGGAATAGCGAAGAAATAGATCTTTTTGATGCTGGTAGATCTCTCATCTCTATATTGTTAATGAGCAGTGAGCCCACCTCAGGCTGCGCAAATCCAGCAATAAGGTTTAAAAAGGTTGATTTGCCAGCACCACTTTGTCCAATTATTCCAACCCACTCACCTTTCTTTATTTCAACAGTGAATTTAGTTCGAAAGTTATCCAGCTTTAGGGATATGTTTTCTAGCTTAATCATCTCTTCCCCCCAATAAATACTCAGAGATAAAAATTATTGAAATAACAAGCATCAATAAAATGAATATTCCAACCGAGGCAATATCCATTCTGTACGAGCCAAGGCTTTGATAGATATATAATGGTAAGGTCCTGATCTCTGTTGATCCGAATAGAGAAATAACACCAAGATCACCCATTGATAATGTAACGGCAACGGCAAAAGCCGTGGCGAATGACCCCCTCAAAAGTGGTAGCTCATACTTTAGCAATCTTATTAAGCCCTTGATATCATGGGCGTAAAATAGCCTATCATACATATACGATACTCTTAAATATTCTGGACCAATTATCCTTAATGTGAATGGTATAACAGTTAATGTGTTTATCCCAATAATAATATACGGAGCGATTTCTTGTATGTTATAAATATTCCTCAGTGATAAGAAAATACCTGTTCCAAGCAATACTGGTGGTAAAATCAATATTAGATTACCAGATAATTCGAGGAGGTTTGCTAACCATCTGATCCGATATGTAATGATTAATTTTCTGATGGTAATTAGAAACATAATAGAAAATACGATAGAGATTATACCAGAGGACAAACCCAGAAGGAGCGTCCAGTAAATAGAATTCAACAGACCAGGGTTTCCAAATATAGTAATATAACTAAACGCTGTTAAGCATGAAATTACTAATGCCAGAATGGGTAGAAGAAATATTAATATTGCGATAATTAACATTGAAAAGTCGTATACAAGTGACTTTTTGTTTTCTATATTTGAATTATGCAGTTTGAGTTTGGTGTAGGGCTCAATTTTAAAACTCTTTGTAAAGGATAGAATTATGAGAACAATAGAGCTCGCAATAAATATCTGAATGATTCCTAGTGATACTGCACGATCTATATTGAATTCAATCTTCAAAGCATAATAGAGGGCAACTTCAATTATTGAATGTTTTGGACCCCCACCTAAAATAAGAACAACAACAAAGCTTGTAAAACACAAAGAAAAGATGATTGCAGCAGTTACAAATAAGTTGTATCTAATCGCAGGCCACTCAATTTGGGTGAATATATTCCAACGATTAAAATTATTCTGAATTGCAATTCTCCATAATTCTGCTGGCACGCTATTCAGAGAAAATAGTATAATTCTTATTGCGAATGGTACATTAAAAAAAATATGCGCTAATAATATCCCGTTCATTCCATAAATATAATTAAGTTTACCATAGCCAGATAGAACTGATATATCTGAAAACCATCCCGAAACCCCATGAAGTTTGATAATTGCAAAGACACCAATTATTACCGGGAGTACAAAAGACAGCCATGCAAGAGACAAAATTAATTTTATGATCCTATATTGCAGGTATTTCCGAACTGATAAAGCAAGGGGAAGAGCAATAACTGTACTCAATAATGCTGATAGAAGTGACTGGTAGATAGTAAAGAAAATAATTCTTTGAATATATTCATCCCCAATTATCTGCTGAATAAGTTTTATATTAGCATATTCAAATACACCAGCCAAAGATAACAGAATTAACGATAGAACTATGATGGTAGCGATCAATCCTGGCAATAACCATTGGTATTTTTTTATTCGTGACAAACTTTTAAACTTATAATTATTTGCTCAAACTTGCTTCCCATTCCCTGATCCACTTTTCATTATTGATATCTACTTCTTTGGCTTCGATCCTTAACGGTTTTTCAATATTAATCAACTGCTCAAAGGCGCTTGATAATTTGACATCATCTATAACTGGATACATCCATTGCGTCTCGGGGATAATATCTTGCGCGTCTTTTGATATTAAGAATGATAAGAATTTATCTGCTAGTTCATCATTCTCATTATTGGCTAGCTTTGCAGCAACTTCAATTTGTTCATAGTGTCCATCAGTAAATTTTGCAGCTTTGTAAGTATCATCATCTTCGTAGGTAATATGATAAGCCGGTGACGTCGTATAGCTTAGCACCATATCCGCTTCTCCATCTAAAAATAAACCATACGCCTCACTCCACCCGGGAGTTACTGTGAGTATATTAGAATTTAATTTTTCCCATACTTCTGAAGCTTCATCTCCATAAACTTTTTTAATCCATAAAAGTAGACCTAGGCCAGGTGTTGAAGTTCTTGGATCTTGAATGATAATACTTATTTTACTATTAAGTAATTCATCAAAGCTAGTGGGCGGGTTTTGAATTTTTGAAGAATTATAAATGAAAGAAAAATACCCAAAATCGTATGGTACAAATACTTCATCTTCGAACCTGTCGCTGATGTTTAAATTTTGTAGGTCGAGTGAATGGTTATCAAACATGCCGGTCATTTTTGCCTTATGGGTGAGGTTGGAGTCTAGTCCTAGTACAATGTCAGCATTAGTATTCTGTCCTTCATACATGACTCTCGTAAGGATCTCAACACCATCCGATAGCCCAACAAATTGAAGATCACACATACAGAACTCCTCAAACTTCGCCTCCAATGCAGGCCCAGGTCCCCATTCAGCTACAAAAGAGTCATATGTATACACAACCAGTTTGTTAGTTTCTGATTGTGCGGGTATTAGTAATAAATATAAGATTAAAATAGTTTTTGTTATTAGTTTCATTTTTGTCCCTTCTATATTATTTTTTTGGGACTGAAATTAATGAAAACTCAATCCCTACGCCGGTATTATCCGTATCAGGTTCATCGGGTTAGCTTGATAGCTTCTCAGTTAAAACACCCCGTTGAGTAGTCATCATTATAAGTATTTTTTTTTAATTGTCTATTCTTTGGTGTCTAATTTAATTTGATAAGTCAGATAGTAGTGTATATTAGTAGCTATGGATTTATTTTTTATTGTTTGTTTTTTTGCGGGCCTACTAAGTTTTTTATCACCGTGCGTTTTGCCAATAGTTCCATCATACCTGTGTTTTTTAACAGGATCATCATTAGAGGAAATTCGTTCAGTAAATACCATCTATCTTCGTAGATCTATACTTATACGCTCTATTTTTTTTGTGCTGGGGTTCTCACTTATATTTGTTGGGCTCGGTGCGTCCGCGACTCTGCTACGTCCTATTTTTAATTTTAACATCATTATTTTTGATCAAATTATAACACTACAAAAAATTGCTGGTCTCGTAATCATACTATTTGGTCTTCACCTTATTGGAATTTATAGATTTAAATTTTTGAATAGGCAATTGAGTGTCGGCATTAACCCAAAGAAAAAAGGTATTGGCATCTCATTTTTGATGGGAACCGCATTTGCATTTGGATGGACGCCTTGCATAGGGCCCATTCTATCAACAATTCTGACCCTAGCATCAGTTGAGGAAACCGTTACTAAGGGGGTTTTGTTACTTACTTTCTATTCCTTTGGATTGGGTGTCCCCTTTATAATAAGTAGTTTTTTAGTGGACGGGTTAATCAAATTTATAAAGAATTTTGGAACGAAGTATAAATACGTAGAAATTAGTATGGGAGTAATTATGATATTTACAGGTCTTGCTTTCATTTTTGGTTGGGTTGAAGAAGGCGCCTTCTATCTATTAGAAAATTTTAGTATTTTATCTAAGTTTGGGATTTAAAATTAGAGAAATAGTTATTAAATTATCAATAGCGAACAATTTATCATGTTAGAAAATATAGAAAATCATCCGAAAGTAAAATTTGGCAAAACTGGTGTACTCATTATTAATCTTGGTACCCCAGACGGTACAGACTTTTGGTCGATAAGAAGATACCTAAAGGAATTTCTGAGTGATCGCCGTGTAATAGATATTAATCGATTTTTATGGTGGCTAATTTTAAACTGTATAATACTAACATTCCGACCAAAAAAAACTGGAAAGGCATATAAAGAAATCTGGAATTACGATAAAAATGAGTCCCCTTTAAAAACATACACAAGATCACAAGCTCAATTATTATCAGAGAGACTCAAGAATGTTGAGGTCGATTGGTGTATGCGTTATGGTAATCCTTCAATCCGAGATGGTCTGAAATCGATGCGAGAAAAGGGGGTCGATAGACTATTAATTTGCCCTTTATATCCGCAATACTCAGCAGCAACGACTGCAACTGTAAATGATAAAGTCTTTGCTGAACTATCTCATATGCGATGGCAACCAGCAATAAGAACATTACCACCATTCTACGATAATAACGAGTACATAGCCAAATTAAATAAATCAATGAACCAACACCTAGAAAAATTAGATTGGCAGCCGGATATAATTTTAACATCATATCATGGGCTTCCTAGAAGGTACCTCGACTTAGGTGATCCGTATCATTGCCATTGTCACAAGACGACGCGTCTTTTAAAAGAGATGAATAAAAAATATTCCAAAAAAATCATACTATCGTTTCAATCGAGATTTGGAAGAGAGGAATGGCTGAAGCCATACACTGAAGAAACAGTTATTAAACTTGCAAATGATGGTGTAAAGAAACTTGCTGTTTTGTCGCCTGCGTTCTTTTCTGATTGTGTAGAAACATTAGAGGAGCTCAATATAGGTATCCAAGAAGTATTTACTGAAAATGGCGGGGAGGAATTTACCCTAATTCCATGTTTAAATGATAGCCAAAATGGTATTGACCTATTAGACTATCTGGTAAAAAATGAGTTACAAGGTTGGGTATAATCTATAGGGCTGAAATATTAATTAGATCATGAAGATGTACAATTCCCCTAGGCTTTCCATCCTCAAGTACAAATAAGCTTGTAATTTTTTTGTTATTCATCAGGGATATAGCCGATGATACTATCATTTGGTTAGAAATTGTAATTGGATTTCTCGTCATTATATCTTTAGATTCGCGACCCAGTATATTACCAGATAGGCATCTCCTAAGATCACCATCTGTAATTATTCCAGCTAGGTTTCCGTCACTATCCGTGAGCCCAATACATCCAAGACGTTTTTTTGTCATTATAACAAGAGCTTCTGATATTACAGTATTTTGATTTGCAAGTGGAATTGCATCACCCGTATGCATTACATCTTGAACCGACGAGAGCCTCGCTCCAATTTTTCCAGATGGATGTAGCGATTTGAAATCATCTTTACTGATCCCTTTTTCGGTCATTAAAGTTATTGCGATTATATCACCCAGCGCTAGTTGCATTGTAGTAGAAGTGGTAGGCGCAAGGTCATGAGGACATGCTTCAACAAAATTAGGTAAAACAATGGATATGTCTGATTGTTTTGATATGTGACTATCTTTATTTGCTGTTATCGAGATTATTTTTATATTATTTTTTTTCGCAAATAATACTATGTTTCGTAGTTCGATGGTTTCACCAGAATTTGATATCAGGAATAAAATATCATTTTCTTTTAATAAACCGAGATCGCCATGACTTGCTTCAGTACCATGCAGGAAAAATGATGATGTACCCGTCGAAGTGAGGGTGGCAGCAATTTTATTGGCAATCATTCCGCTTTTTCCGATACCCGAAAGAACTACATTACCATCTATTTTCTCAATCAGATCGATGGTATCCATAAGTTTTTCTCCAAGTGTGCTAGATAATTCATTATGTATGGAAGTTAGTCCTGATAGTTCTTTTTCGGCTATACCCATCATTAGCTCTAATCTCTGATTCTGCATAGTTTCCTTCATTCAAATATTAATTTTAAGCATGGTAGACTATTATCAATTTATAAATGCACCACTCCAGCTCTCATACAATCAGATTCTGTTCGAATATGGATCATTTTATATATTTTTTTGCTAAATAATAGATAAAATTTCGTGAATCACATCACTTGGGTCTATACCGTTTACCCATCATAAGTTTAATAAAAAAATCATTTGTTTATTAAAATTAATCTAGTTGAAAATATTTTGAAAACCGATTCGCAAAGTGATATCTTAATACGAAGATAATCACAATAAGCCTATGCATAATACAGACTATTGAGGATTTTATGGTAGCCAGAAACATTCCTGGAGTTGCTCTCGCATTAATAATTGCTTATGTTGGGGCTAAATCAAGCCATTTTATTGGTGTGAATTTACTGGGCTTCTCAAAGAGTCCTATCTCATCAATCATGCTGGCGATAATATTTGGTATTTTACTTGCGAATATAGTTAATTTACCAAAACGCTTTGAAGATGGTTTTAAATTCTCCATCAAATATATATTGAGGTTTGGAATAATACTATTAGGTATTCGATTAGGACTTTTAGATATTCTTAAAATTGGGATAATTGGTTTACCTGTGATTGCAATATGCATTATATCGGCTTTACTAATAGCAAACTATTTATCAAGATCACTTAATATTTCATCAAAAATGGGCTCATTGATAGCAGTTGGAACGGGTATTTGTGGGGCAAGTGCGATAGTTGCTACAGCGCCAGCAATTGATGCAAAAAAAGAAGAGGTAACCTATGCAATAGGTGTAATAACCGTCTTTGGGATTATTGCAATGCTATCCTATCCTTTTTTAGCTCATTTTATATTTGACGGAGATGAATTATTTATTGGGCTATTTTTAGGAACATCTATTCACGAAACGGCGCAAGTTGCAGGATCTGGGTTAATTTATTCGACTCAATTTGATTCACCCAAAACGCTGGATATCGCAACTGTAACAAAACTTGTGAGAAATACATGTATGGTAATCGTTATACCAGTTGTAAGCTATATATATTACAGAAACCAAAAAGATAAATCACAAGCTAACAAAACATCAATTTTAAATATATTTCCTTTCTTTATATTTGGATTTATTGGGATGGGGATTCTGAGAACAATTGGTGACTATGGGATTGAAAATACGAATTATGCCTTTATGCTTTTTGAAATATCAGTGTGGGAGGAAATAATAGATTTAATTAAAACTTCAGCTGAATATCTGCTCGCAATTGCGATGGCAGCCGTCGGTTTAAGTACAAATATATCCTTACTCAGAAGCCTTGGTTTAAAGCCACTCTATGTTGGGCTAATCACAGCTGTGAGTATCGGGGTATTAAGCATCGCGTCAATTTATTTAATAAATATTTTAGGAATAACAATTTAATCTTTAACCCAGTCGTAATATATTCAAATAATTCAAATTTTTTTAAATTTTAAAATAGGAGAAAAATGCGTTTAATAACATATAAGAATAGAGAAGATAGCGATATGCATGTTGGCGTTTTGATTAATAACGACTCCGAAGTCGTTTCACTATCTAATAATGGCTTTCCAAGAGATATGAATGAAATTGTGAAATTGGGTAGTGATGGATTGACTAAAATCAACAAATTACTTGATTCAAAACCAAAAACCCTCTCAATGTCCGAGATCGATCTCTTAGCACCAATACCACGTCCACTTAGAAATATTATGTGTGTAGGTAAGAATTATCACGATCACGCAAAAGAATTCTATGGATCTGGCTTTGACTCTAGTGGGAAAAAAGCTGTTGCTGATTTTCCAGTAATATTCACAAAAGCAACGACATCGGTAATTGCTACTGGAGATGAAATAATCCTCGCAAATGATTACACAAATACAACAGACTATGAGGGAGAGCTGGGCATCGTATTATCAAAAGGTGGAAAAAATATTAGAGCTGAGGATGCATACGATTATATATACGGATATACAATTATCAATGATGTCTCTGCCAGAAATATACAAAAACAACATGAGCAATGGTTTATCGGGAAGAGTCCTGACACATATTGTCCCATGGGCCCGGCAATAGTAACATCAGACGAAATTAGTGATGTCACAAAATTAAAATTGATGACAAAAGTTAATGGAGATATAAGGCAAGACTCAATTGTTGAAAGGTTAATATTTGATATTCCAACCTTAATATCAACAATATCGAAAACCATGACATTGGAGATTTGTGATGTTATTGCCACCGGTACGCCTGCCGGTGTTGGTATAGGTTTTGAACCGCCAATTTACCTCAAGACAGGCGATCATGTAGAAGTTATGATTGATAAGATTGGTAAATTAGAGAACACTGTAAAATGAGACGTTTTTCAAAGAAATATATATAAAACAGTCATTTATTGATTTCTTGTTTTCCATATTTTGTCAATTGTATTTGCTCGATGAAAGCGTTCTGGATAAATTTTAGATATGATGATTTGAGCTAATTTGATACATTGATCACGACTTTTTGGTTTTTCAAATAAGTTATTTTGCAAGCATGGTTGTATTTCCATCTCAATGATTTTTTTCATTGATGTTTTTGGCTCTTCAATTGCTGCGAATTCTATAATATCTGGCCCTACAACGGCAGCATCCCAAATTTCGGTGAAACTTACATTGTCTATTTCTCGATTAAAGTGAATTACAACATGATCTGTATCTATGTTTTTTGACTCCCAAACTTTTTGGCATATGTCAAGAATGATTAACTTCTCCTGCTGGGAGTATTTTTCTTTTCTACCTGAGCCTATTCTTTTACCGCCAGATACCATAAACTCTCTCAAATTAATCGTACTTACAATAAATTATATAAAACATCTTAAGCAAGACTTAATGATGCTATCGAGAAACTTTCAGTATTGAAATTTAGAAGAATATCTTGTACCAATTCACAAAGGGTCTTAGAATAAAAATTTAGGGCGCGTAGCTCAGTGGGAGAGCACTACGTTGACATCGTAGGGGTCACAAGTTCAATCCTTGTCGCGCCCACCATTATGAAATGCATAAAATGGAACAAAACGAAGTTTTAGAATATTTTGATTTTTTACAATCACTCGCTGATGCTGCCGCAAAGATAACTCTGTCTCATTTTAGGCAAAAAGTTCACGTAGATAATAAAAATTCACATACAAATAAATTAGATCCAGTGACAATAGCTGATCAAAAAGCAGAGGAAGTTATTCGTGAACTAATATTGAATAAGTATCCTAAACATACAATTATCGGTGAAGAATTTGATACAATTGATGGTAATCCAAATTACCGATGGTTCATAGATCCCATAGATGGCACCAAATCATTTGTATCTGGAGTTCCTCTTTGGGGGACACTGATTGGCCTTGAAGTCAATAATGTTCCTGAATTAGGGATCATTGATATTCCATGTATGAATGAACGATATCTTGGATCACATGCTCTAAAAAAAGCAATACGTATCAAGGACGGCGTGTCTGAGGATGTGATAACTTCTAATGAAAAAAAGTTAAAAAACTTAAAGTTTGGTTACACAACGGATGAGATGTTTGATGATGAGAGATCGAGAAAAGTACTAGACAAAGTCAATGGGTCAGTTGGACTTACAAGAACAGGTGGGGATTGTTTTTTTTATACCCTTTTATCATCCGGCTATCTTGATTTGATAATTGAGAATAATCTTAAACCTTATGATATAGTTCCGATTGTACCTATAATAATAGGTGCTGGAGGTAGCATATCAAACTGGGATGGGGAGAGTGTGTACACAGATGGAAACATCATTGCAAGTTGTAATGAGTCAGTTCATGCTCAGATATTAGAAGTTATAAATAGTGTGCGTGTGTAAAACTCAAGTAGAAAAATATTCTCGATCCTGATCTGTTGCCTGCCAAGTAGGGTTAGTAGGCCAATCTTTTGTACGTGAAATCATTGAATTGCCATAACGAACTCGGAATAATATTGTCCTCTCCTGACCCGTAGTGAATTCGTGAAGCTCACCCTTAGGATGAACAACAAAACAACCTTTTTTTACTTTCAGTTCTTCATTTTCTGTTCGCATTATACCCCCACCCTCGTAACAGAAATAAATTTCTACAGCATCAGGATGGCAGTGGTTGGGGCTAACTTGGCCAGGCTCCCAGCAAGCAATTGATACATCTCCTTGATCATAAAAACCAAGTTTCTTTTCAACATGAACTAAAGGACTAAATTCCCGTTCAATTTCAAAATCAAAGGATTCCATGAAATACTCATTTAAAATTTACGAGTTGAAATCCTAACAGAAAACAAAAATAACACAATGTTACTTGAATTATTTTTTAATGATAACTACATTTGTAATGTAGACGCCTTAATGGGTCTGCATAAAATTAACATGTTGCTCAAAGGAGGATATGATATGATGCACACATTTGATTTAACACCACTATACAGAACTTCAATTGGCTTTGATAGATTAGCACAAATGCTTGATACTATTAATGTCGATGTTCCAACTGGTTACCCACCGTACAACATTGAAAAACTTGAAGACAACAAATACGGTATCACTATGGCCGTATCAGGTTTTGATGAAAGTGATCTAAATATTGATGTAAAGGAAAATATACTATCCGTAAAGGGAGATATTTCTAAGGATGACGAAAAGGAGTATCTGCATAAAGGGATTGCGACCCGAAACTTTGAAAGAAGTTTCAGACTTGCTGATTATGTTGAAGTTGACTCCGCAAACCTATCAAACGGTCTACTTAACATCATACTTGTAAGGGAATTACCGGAGGCAATGAAGCCAAGGAAAATTGAAATATCTACAAGTAAAGTTATTGAAGGATAATTTCAAATGTGGTGGAATAGAAATATTCCACCACAAACATCAAAATCTCGTGATTAATTCAGATAAATTATATATTTCATCATCTGTTGTGTTGTATGAAGTCACCAACCTTATAAATTTTGATTTATCGTCAACATATTTTTTATTCAAAGATACTTTTGTCCATTCATGAAACTTAATATTATTCTTTTCCAGATATTTTTCCAATTCATTAGGAATTAATAGAAATACTTCATTTATCTCTCTATCCCAGGGTAGCTTTATGAAGTCAAATTTTTTTAATTCTTTGCCTAATTTATTTGCTTGATGATTTGCTTTTTTCGCAAGCTCCAGCCAAAGATCATTCTCAAGATAGCCAATAATTTGAGCCGATAGATATCTCATTTTTGATAGTAGATGTCCAGATCTCTTTAAATATTGATTCATATTTTCACATAACTCTTTATTGAAGAACAAAACCGCTTCAGCAGACAAGGTCCCATTTTTTGTTGTACCAAATGATAATACATCAACACCCAACCCCCAAGTTAGGTCTGATGGATTTTTGTTTGTTGCGGCAACTACATTTGCAAAGCGTGCGCCATCCATATGAATATTTAAATTTTTCTGTTTTGCTATTCTAAAAATACGGTCAATCTCTTTTTCTGTATAGATTGTTCCACATTCTGTTGCTTGCGATATACTCAAGCTTGATGCGACCATATCAAATTTATCACTGGGATGACTTGATACATATCTATCTAAATCTTCGGTAATAATTTTCCCTTCCAAAGTTGGAATTGGGAATAGTTTAGCGCTATTTGAAAAGAATTCAGGCGCATTACATTCTTCGAGATATATATGACTGTCTTCACCACAAAATATTGTGCCAAAGGAAGGTGTGATACTTGATAGCGCAAGAGAGTTTGCTGCAGTACCGGTTGAAACAAAAAAAGATGATAGATCTTTATTGAAGGTTTTTGACAATAGATCGCAAGCCTTTTTAGTCAACTGATCGCTACCATAAGAAGAAATAGTCCCCTTATTTGCATCTACAAGAGCATTAATTATTTGATCTGGCACAGAGTGCACATTATCACTTCTAAAATCAATCATAATTAAGCATCATTCATATCAAGGTGTTTTGAAAAAAATTGCTCTTCAGCAAAGCGACATTTATCAATAGTATTCTTCATTCGAAAACCGTGACCTTCATTCTCAAATAGGTACATTTTTGCATCAATGCCATTTAAAATCAATTGATCATATATTTTCTTTGTTTGATCAGGTTGTACAACTGGATCGTTCATCCCCTGAAAAAATATTATTGGGGTTTTTATTTTTTCAATTTTTAAGATTGGTGATCTGGACTGCAACAGATTATCAAGATTTGATTTATTTTCATTAACACCGATAAGACTATTTGTATAACCGGATTCGAATTTGTGTGTATCTTTTAATAGACTTCCAAGATCACTGACCCCATAATAACAACTTGCACATCCTACATCAATATCTTCGCATAAACTATTAAGTAAGGTAAAACCCCCAGCACTCGATCCTTTTAGTATGATCTTTTTTGGATCATAAAAACCCATTTCTGATAAGTAATTTATTACATCAATAACGTCCTGTGTATCATAAATACCCCAGTTACCATCTAAGGTTTTCCTGTAATCTATCCCATAATTTGTACTTCCTCTGTAGTCTATTTCAATGAAGCCAAACCCTCTATCTCTCCAGTATTCCCTCTCGTTTGAATAAGTATAGTTTGAGCAACTAGTTGGACCACTGTGTATCTTTATAATGGCAGAGCCATTTTCTTTTCGGTTATGGGGTTTAAAATGATTGATATAGCAGTCATTAACACACTCTGTTTGATACACTTCTCTGCTCACATTTATTTTTTTTGGGGGAAGTATAACAGTATCTAAATAAAATATTTCATTACTAGAATTTTCTGTCGAACCTGAAAATATAACGAAATTATCTTTCACACAAAATTGGTCAGATATGAAATTAAAGTCATACTCATCAAATTTGTTTTCAATTCTATTAATAACAATCTGTTTCATGCGGCCTTCCTTCCAGCCAGACGCAAAAATCAATTGATCATTTATTATTTTGTAACTTGATAGACCTGTCACCCACAATGGCTTCATAAGATCAACCGTCAAATCACTGATTAGGTCCTCACCTTTATTGTCGTATCTGAATAATTTTCCACTATCAAAATCTTCACGAACATAAATGATATCATCCCCGTCCCATTCAGGCTGAAAAATGGAGCGACCAAGCCCACCATCTATTTGTCGCAATTCACCTACAACTCCTTGGGCTGAAAGAGCTGCTGAGATAAGCTTAGAGGCTTCCCAAGGCATGAAAGGCAAATCCCATTCAAGCCATAATAACTTTAATCCATCTCTTGATATTTTCAAATTTGTATAAAAAGATGCCCCAGCTATTATTTTTTTTATATTTTTAGTATCCTCAAGATTCAAATACGCAATATAGTTGATGGGATACTTATTGCTATCACTGCTGCTATCCTCAACAATAAAATAAAGATGATTTTTATATGATATAATTTCACCAATTTTAACATTTTGAAGATTGGTAATTTTAGTTATTTTTTTATTTTCAATTTTGTAAATGTTTTGATCATCGCTGTTAACAAAAAATATTCGCATCTCATCGATATGATATGGTATCCCACCATATTCATGTATTTTGCTTTTTACATTAAATTCTGTGCCACTTAAATTAATTGATTGCAAGAACTCAAAGTTGTATTGGATGATTGAAGATAAACCACCTTTATCTATGTCTGTTTCAATCCAATATATGCTATGGGAATTTGATAAGGGATAATTTTTTTTGGACATTTTTTGCCTATTGGATATGTCATATTCAGATGCAGGATCACTTTTTGCACCTTCACCCTTATATATTTCCGTCAGATTCTTCATTGTAATTATTGAGCATATTATAAAATAACCTCAGGGCGTATAAATTAATCCATTTTTTAGGCAATATCATCTAGATTTTTTGATATAAATTATTATATGTATCGTATATCTGTTATACTCGTTTATTATATTACTTTATGAAATCGGTGATTAATGTTTAAACACATAGAAAATAATGTAAAAGAAACAATTGATAAAGGCCTATATAATCCAAGAAACGAACATGATGCCTGTGGTATTGGATTTGTTGCGAATATCAAAAATAAAAAATCACACCAGATAGTTAAAGACGGTCTGTCAATCCTTGAAAATCTCACTCATCGAGGAGCCGTCGGAGCTGATCCAAAAGCAGGTGATGGTTGTGGATTACTAACCCAAATCCCAGATGAATTCCTGAGAAAAGTAACAGCCGATCTTGGTGTGGAGCTCCCTAGCCTTGGCAGTTACGGTGTTGGTAATATATTTTTACCAAAAGAAAAGAAAAAAAGAGAAAATTACATTAAACAAATTAAGAAGATTGTTGAAAATGAAAACCTAAAGATTCTTGTTTTGAGAGATATACCCGTAAATAACAACGGGTTAGGCTATTCGGTTAAGCCAACTGAACCATTTCATCTACAAATGTTTGTCGCATCAGATGAGGAGTTATCGGATCAGCATGCACTAGAAAGAAAGTTATTTGTTACTCGGAAAAACATTTATCGCATGTTTTTGGGTGATCAAAGCAAGCCACTCGACGATTTTTATATGTGCTCACTCTCTTCAAAAACACTTCTATACAAAGGAATGCTTCTATCTGACCAGCTTGCTGAATATTACTTAGATTTAAACGACCCACTTTTTAAATCCGCACTAGCACTTGTTCACCAAAGGTTTTCTACAAATACTTTTCCAACTTGGAGTCTAGCACAGCCATTTAGGATGATATGCCATAACGGAGAAATAAATACACTGAGGGGAAATGTTAATTGGTTAAAGGCAAGACTTTCAACATTAAAGTCTGATCTTCTTGGCGATGATATTAAGAAAATATGGCCTATTGTGGTTGACGGCCAATCAGACTCGGCCTGTTTTGACAACGTACTTGAGCTTTTGGTTAACAGTGGTTACTCAATATCGCACGCAATGATGACAATGATCCCTGAAGCATGGACTGGCAACGAAATTATGCCGAAAACTAGGAAGGCATTTTATGAACATCAGGCCTCAATGATGGAACCATGGGACGGTCCCGCTGCAATTGCGTTCACGGATGGAAACCAAATTGGTGCAACACTTGACAGAAATGGATTAAGACCTGCGAGGTACTTCAAAACAGATGATGACAGAGTAATATTATCTTCTGAAATGGGTGTGCTTCCAGTAAAGGAAGAGAACATAACTGAGAAGTGGAGACTTCAGCCAGGAAAAATGCTGCTTATTGATTTGCAAAAGGGAGAAATTATTGCGGATGATGAGTTAAAAGAAAGTATGGCTAATGCCCACCCATACGAAGAGTGGTTGGCAAATAGTCAAGTTATTCTTGAGGATTTACCAAAGGTAAATGAAATTAATCACTCTCAAAATAAAGACATACTAAGCCTACAAAAAGCTTTCGGATATACTCAAGAAGACCTAAAATTCTTATTATCACCCATGGTTACAACCGGACAAGAGGCAATCGGCTCAATGGGGAATGATGTTCCAATATCATCACTTTCTGATAAGTCAAAATCACTGTTCACCTATTTCAAACAACTTTTCGCCCAAGTTACTAATCCGCCAATCGATCCAATAAGAGAAGAGCTTGTTATGTCACTAGTGTCTTTCATAGGACCGAGACCAAATCTGCTTGACCCTCACAAGAACTCATCATTGAAAAGATTAGAAGTTAGGCAACCAATATTGACAAATGAAGACCTAGAAAAAATAAGATATGTAAGCGAGCTCTCCGAAAACTATTTCAGGGCAAGAACTCTTGATATTACATTCGCAAATGATAAACCCCAAATTGACCTGACAGAAGTATTAAACAAGCTTTGTATGAAAGCAGAAAGAGTAGTAAATGAGGGGCACAACATAATTATTCTATCTGACAGATACACAAATGAATCACGCATCCCTATACCTTCCTTGCTTGCCACCGCAGCGGTTCACCATTATTTGATTAAAAAAGGTCTAAGAACATCTGTCGGATTAGTAGTAGAGACTGGTGAAGCAAGAGAAGTTCATCATTTTTGTACGCTTGCAGGCTATGGCGCTGAAGCTATAAATCCATATTTAGCCTTTGAAACAATCGAACAAATTAGACAGTCACTAGACGAAGAAATTTCAAAAACAGAGTCTCAAAGTAGATTTATTAAAGCAGTTGATAAAGGTATTTTGAAGGTGATGTCAAAAATGGGTATATCAACATACCAATCATACTGTGGAGCTCAAATATTTGATGCAATAGGACTCGATCAAAGTGTAATTGATGCCTATTTCACTGGTACTCACTCACAGATAGGTGGCGTGAATATTAATGATATCGCTAGGGAGACTATTGCAAGGCACGAGTTAGCTTACAACAGCCCAGACATCTTAAAAATAACTCTCGATGTTGGGGGAGAATATGCTCAAAGAACTCGAGGAGAAGATCATGCTTGGACCTATAATACAATAAGCTCATTACAGCACGCCGTTAGGGGTAACGCTCAGGATAAATATAATGCTTATGCTGACGAAATTAATGAGCAAGACAAAAGATTGCTTACCATCCGTGGTTTGATGAAAATTAAAGACGCAAAAGAAGATAAAAGAAAAAAAATATCAATAGAAGAAGTTGAACCGGCAAAAGAGATAGTAAAAAGGTTTTCAACGGGTGCAATGTCGTTTGGCTCCATAAGTAGAGAAGCTCATACGAATCTTGCGATAGCAATGAATAGAATTGGTGGTAAATCCAATACAGGAGAGGGCGGAGAAGAAGTTGATCGTTTCATACCACTGCCTAATGGGGATACGATGCGCTCTGCAATTAAACAAGTTGCTTCAGGAAGATTTGGTGTGACTGCAGAATATCTAACAAATGCGGATATGATACAAATAAAAATGGCGCAAGGAGCAAAGCCTGGTGAAGGAGGTCAGCTTCCCGGCCATAAAGTTGATGCTGTGATTGCTAAAGTGAGATATTCAACTCCAGGTGTTGGACTTATTTCACCTCCACCTCACCATGACATATACTCAATTGAGGATCTTGCACAGCTCATTTATGACTTAAAAAATGCAAATCAAGAAGCAAAGATTAGTGTGAAGCTCGTGTCCGAAGTAGGAGTAGGAACTGTTGCGGCAGGTGTTGCAAAAGCTAAATCTGATCATCTCACAATCTCTGGTTATGAAGGGGGCACAGGTGCAAGTCCACTGACATCAATCAAGCATGCCGGGTCACCATGGGAGATTGGTATCAGTGAAACACACCAGACTCTTGTCATCAATAAATTACGAGAAAGAATTACAGTCCAAGTTGATGGTGGTTTACGAACAGGACGAGATGTTGTTATTGGCGCTTTACTTGGCGCAGATGAGTTTGGTTTCTCAACAGCTCCATTAGTTGCTTCTGGTTGTATTATGATGAGAAAATGCCATCTAAATACATGTCCAGTTGGAGTCGCAACCCAGGATCCAGAGTTAAGAAAAAGATTTACAGGCACGCCTGAACATGTAGTCAATTACTTCTTTTTTGTAGCGGAAGAAGTACGAAAATATATGGCCGAAATGGGCTTCAAGTCATTTAATGAGATGATCGGACAAAGCCAGATGTTAGATAAAAAAGATGTGATAGAGCAATGGAAAGCAAAAGGTATAGATTTAAGCAGGGTTTTATATAAACCACTAACAGATAAAGACGAGAAAGTTTATAACAGCGAAGATCAAGATCATAACTTAGATAGTGTTCTGGATCGTGAATTGATTTTATTAGCCAAACAATCAATTGAAAATCAAAAGCCTGTGCTAATTGAGAAAGAAATAAGTAATGTGGACAGAACAACAGGGGCAATGCTATCAAACCAGATTGCTAAAAAATATGGTCACAAGGGCCTTCCGGAAGATACGATACATCTCAAATTTACTGGTACGTCTGGACAAAGTTTTGGTGCATTTGTTTCACACGGTATTACTATGGAGTTGATTGGAGAGGCGAATGACTATGTCGGTAAGGGGTTATCAGGCGGCAAATTAATAGTTTATCCAAATCCAAATACTAAGATTAACCCAAATAAAAGCATGATTGTGGGAAACACAGTTTTATATGGCGGGATCAGTGGTGAGTGTTACTTTAGAGGTATAGCTGGCGAACGTTTTGCTGTGAGAAATTCTGGTGCAATCGCTGTAGTCGAAGGAACAGGAGACCATGGTTGCGAATATATGACGGGTGGATGTGCTGTAATATTAGGTGAAACAGGAAGAAACTTTGCTGCTGGTATGTCAGGCGGAGTTGCATATGTATTGGATGAGTTTGGTAACTTTAGTGATAGGTGTAACCTTTCAATGGTTGAATTAGAGCCAATCACATCGGAAGATGACTTGTTAGAAAGACTTCAACATCAGGGAGGTGACCTTGAAACAAAGGGTAAAGTAGATCTCATGAAGTCAATGACAAAATTTGACGCAGAGAGGATATACAAATTGGTCCAGAATCACTATAATTATACAAACTCAGATAAGGCGAAAAAAATTCTGGATAACTGGGATGAATTTTTACCAAAATTTGTTAAAGTAATGCCAGTCGATTATAGAAGAGCTTTGGCTGAAATAGAAAAACAAAAAATGGAATTAGTTAAATAACTCAAAGATTTTAGAAGGTAATGTGATGGGTAAAGTAACAGGTTTTCTCGAAATAGACAGGCATGATAGGAAATATAAACCTGCTTCTGACAGAATTAGAAATTACAAAGAGTTTGTGATTCCCCTAGGAGACGCAGAAACAAAGAGTCAAGCTGCAAGATGTATGGATTGTGGTATCCCATTTTGTCATACTGGGTGCCCAGTAAATAACCAAATACCTGATTGGAACGATCTTGTGTATTCAGATAATTGGGAACAGGCATCTGCCAATTTACACTCTACAAATAATTTTCCTGAGTTCACAGGGCGAATATGCCCAGCACCTTGTGAAGCATCGTGCACCTTAAATATAACTGATGAGCCAGTAACCATTAAGACGATTGAATGCGCAATAGTTGATAAAGCATGGCAAAATGGCTGGATAAAGCCAATGGTATCAACTGAGAAAACTGGTAAAAATATTGCAATAATTGGATCAGGACCAGCAGGCCTCGCTGCCGCTCAACAGCTCGCAAGACAAGGACACTCTGTTGATGTCTATGAAAAAAATTCAAAAGCTGGGGGGTTGCTCAGGTATGGTATTCCTGATTTCAAAATGGAGAAGCATCATATTGATAGGCGAGTCGAGCAAATGCAAGCCGAAGGTGTAACCTTTCATTTTGAAAAAAATATTGGTATAGATTTGAGTATGGCAGACATTGAAAAAAACTATGATGCAATTATATTATCAGGCGGATCAGAGAAACCGCGTGATTTACCAATTGAAGGAAGAGATCTTAGCGGGATTCATTTCGCAATGGATTTTTTGCCTCTACAGAACAAAGTTATCTCATACGAAATCTCTGAAAATGAAAAATCGATCACAGCAAACGGGAAGCATGTGGTTGTCATTGGGGGTGGAGACACCGGATCAGATTGCATTGGAACATCTTTCAGGCAAGGTGCATTATCAGTTACTCAGCTAGAGATAATGCCCGAACCACCTGAGAAAGAAAATAAACAGATGACTTGGCCATATTGGCCGCTAAAAATGAGAACATCATCAAGTCAAGCTGAAGGCGCAATGCGTGATTTTTCAGTCTTAACTGAAAGTTTTGAAGGTTCTGATGGGATTTTAACAGGGCTTAATTGTATAAGAGTTGATGACAATCTTAAAAAAATTGATAACTCTGCTTTTAAAATTAAAGCTGACCTAGTTCTGTTAGCTATGGGTTTTGTTCATCCAATTCATGAGGGTTTGCTGAAGCAAATCGGTGTTTCACTAAATGATAGGGGCAACGTTCAAGCAAACGAAAATGATTACATGACAAATATCAATAAGATTTTTGTAGCTGGGGATATGCGACGCGGTCAATCCTTAGTTGTTTGGGCAATCAGGGAAGGGCGTCAAGTTGCGCATTCTGTAGACAAATACCTTATGGGGCAAACAAATCTTCCGAGATAGGTAGTTAAACATTTCCTTGACTTTATTAAAATTGGGAAATAATAGTAACTAGGGAATAAAATGAAAGTAAAGAATTCGCTAAAATCACTGAAAAGTAGGCATCGCGCAAACAGAGTCGTGCGACGAAGAGGTCGCCTATATGTAATCAATAAAGTCAATAAGCGTTTCAAAGCAAGGCAAGGTTAATTTAAAATACCAATGGGAAATAGAGATCGAGATATTACCCAGCCCTACAACACAATTAAAAATAATAATACAAATATTCTCTTTATTTGTGATCATGCATCTAACATAATACCTTCAAAATATAAAAACTTAGGATTATCTCAGAAATTATTATCAGAACACATTTCATATGACATTGGTGCTGCGGGGCTAACACAAAAAATGGCTAATTTAATGAATGCACAAGCCATTTTATCAAATTTTTCACGCCTACTAATTGATCCAAATAGATCGGTTGATGATCCTACATCGATAATGCTTTTCGCAGATAAATATATAATTCCTGGTAATAGGAGCATTACTGATCGGGATACAAAGATGAGAATACGAGAGTTTTATAATCAATATCATGAAAAGATTGAAGATGTTATAGCATCTCTATTAAATGACAGTATTGTGCCTATTTTGATTTCTATTCACTCTTTTACTCGTAAA
Organism: uncultured OCS116 cluster bacterium; assembly: GCA_902633855.1. Lineage (GTDB taxonomy): Bacteria > Pseudomonadota > Alphaproteobacteria > Rhizobiales > TMED25 > TMED25. Next base: position 87,362 of record CACPHU010000002.1, on the reverse strand, counting down.
TTCAGAGATAAAATTCGGCCATGGGAAATATCAATACTGTGGGACTCTGATGATAGAATATCGGCGCCACTTATTGATTTATTAGAACGTGATAATAATTATGTCATCGGCGATAACCAGCCATACAAAGGCTACTTAAGAGGGGATACTCTATTCACACACGCAACATCAAGGGGCTTGCCGCATGTTTTAATCGAGATTAGAAATGACTTGATTGCAGATGAGGATGGTCAAGAAAAGATTGCAAATTATCTCACAAAAAAATTAAGCCAAGTAATTAGTACAAATCATAAAAATCTTCAGAATATGAAACAATATGGAACGAAATCACTTTAATGGAGGAAGCAATGACTAATGAAGAAAAGATCAAAGCAGAAGTTTTCGATAGGTTGATAACACATTTACAAACAAGTACTGAACTACAAAATATAGATTTGATGGATCTTGCAGGGTTTTGTCGTAATTGTCTTGCAAAATGGTATATGGAAGCTTCAGCTGGTTATGCATCTCCAATCGAGTATGAGGATGCAAGGCAAGTGATCTACGGTATGCCCTATAACGATTGGAAAAAAAAATATCAGAAATAGGTACCCTTAATTAATCAGAAGATTGCGTCGATACGTATATTTTATAGAGGTTAAAATGCTACAAAAGAAGACTGATAAATTACCAGAATGGGATTTAAGTGATCTCTACGATGCACCGGAAAGTGCATCATTTAATGATGACATGGAACAACTGAAAAAAAGTGTTCATGATTTTGAGGCGGAATACAAAAAAGCTATTCTAATTAAAAACGCTCCGATCGGTGAAAATGTAAAAAGATTAAAAAAATCAATTGTCTCATACGAAGAGATTTTAAATTCTATGGGTAAATTATCGGGATATGCAACATTGCACCATGTTACGGCAACAAATGATCCTGGCAGAACTAAGTTTTATGGTGATACGCAAGTTAAAATCACTGAAATTTCAAATAAAATCATATTTTATGAGCTTGAACTTAACAGTCTATCTGAAAAAGTTCTTGAAAAATTACTGAATGACAAAGAATTAGCCTCATACAAGGCATGGTTTGAGAATATAAGAAAATACAAGCCTCACCAACTATCTGATGAAGTTGAACAAATATTCCATGATAAAAGTATGACCTCATTCTCAGCATGGAATAGATTATTTGACCAAACAATATCTAATATGAAGGTTGATATCGATGGTGAGTCAAAAAGCTTAGAAGAAGCGTTAAATTACCTTTTGTCACCTCAAGAAAAAGATCGGAAAAAGGCATTCTTAAGTGTCACAGAGAGGCTGAAAGAAAATATCCCGCTCTTCACCCATATCATGAACACGATTTGCCAAGATAGGTCTATATCGGATAAGTGGAGAAAGTATAAATACCCAGAGCAATCAAGGCACCTGGCAAATAATATTGAACCCGAAGTCGTAGATGCATTAGTAAATGCAGTAGAACTGAATTATAAAAATACTAGTCATAGATACTATAAAATAAAGTCAGAAATACTAGGAAAAAAGTACCTTGAGAGCTGGGATAGAAATGCACCTTTACCTGATACAAAAACAAAAGAAATAAAATGGAATGATGCAAGAGATATTGTAATTGATGCATATGAAGAATTTTCAGTCGATTTGGCAAAAATTGTTAAGAGATTTTTTGATGGGAGATGGATAGATGCTAAAATTAAAGATGGAAAAGTTACAGGTGCCTTTGCCCATCCAATGACGACTGATACTCATCCATATATATTGATGAATTATCAAGGAAAACCCAGAGATGTGATGACGTTAGCCCACGAATTGGGCCATGGAATACATCAGGTATTGGCATCCGATCTAGGGCCACTTCTCTCTGATACGCCACTCACGCTTGCTGAAACCGCAAGTGTCTTTGGTGAAATGCTGACATATAGAAAACTCATACAGAATACTAAAAATGAATTTGAACGAAAAGTTCTTTTGGCCTCAAAGATTGAAGACATGATTAATACAGTAATCAGGCAAATATCATTTTTTAAGTTTGAACAATTAGTTCATCAAAGTAGAAAAGAAGGGGAGCTTACTTCAGAAGATATAAATGATATTTGGTTAGAAACTCAAAAAAATAGTCTTGGTCCCTCAATCAAATTAGATAAGATGCACAAATATCTGTGGTCATATATACCACATTTTATTCATAGTCCATTTTATGTGTATGCATACGCATTCGGTGATTGTCTGGTAAATTCACTCTATTCAGTTTATGAAAAAGATCGCAGTGGTTTCGTAACAAAATATACAGACTTATTAGCATCAGGTGGCTCAAAGCATCATAAAGAGTTACTTCAACCATTTAATCTTGATGCTACTGATCCAAGCTTTTGGAATAATGGAATCTCTCTGATAACAGGAATGATTGATGATCTTGAGAAAATTAACTGATGAGCAACGGGTATACAGAGAAGAATAACTATACCAAAAGATTATCAAGGTATACAAGTGTCGGAAAAGAATTTGGTAAATTTACTACAAAATTTCTATTTAACACGATAATTTCAGATAATAAAAATGAAAGGAATGCCTTGGCACTAAAAAATGCCCTCGGCTCCCTCAAAGGTCCACTCATGAAGATAGCACAATTACTGTCAACCATTCCTGGTGCAGTGCCTGCTGAGTATGCGAATGAGCTATCCCAGTTACAAAGCATGGCACCGCCAATGGGTAAGGGGTTTGTAAGAAGAAGAATGATTAGTGAGCTAGGGATAAATTGGAATGATTGCTTCAAAGATTTTGATTACAGTCCTTTTGCTGCAGCATCACTAGGACAAGTTCACAAGGCTGTTACAAATGAAAGCCGTGAAATTGTATGCAAATTACAGTACCCAGATATGAATTCAGCCGTAGAGGCCGATTTAAAGCAATTAGATGTAATATTTAAGATCAACAAAAATTTAGGTCCAGCAATAGGCACCGATCAAATACGAAAAGAAATTGCTGAAAGATTACGGGAAGAGCTTGATTATAAGCGCGAGGGTACTCACATGAAATTATTCGGTGAGATACTCAAGGACTATAATGACATCAAAATACCAGAATTAGTGGATGATCTATGCACAGAAAGACTTCTTGTAATGACATATTTACCTGGCGAACCTCTTATGAATTTCAAGAATTCTACACAATCTGTGAGAAATAAAATTGCTGAATGTCTATTCAGGGCATGGTGGATACCATTTGGACAGTATGGCGTAATTCATGGCGATCCGCATCTTGGTAATTATTCAATAATTAAAAGAAAAAACGAGATATTAGGTATTAACTTATTAGACTTTGGTTGCGTAAGAAGGTTTCACCCTGCCTTTGTTGAAGGGGTAATCAATTTATATAATGGACTTAAACACAATAATCAGGAACTCGTCATTAACTCATATGAAAAGTGGGGATTTAAGAATTTAAGTAAAGAACTGATTGATATATTAAATATTTGGGCGAATTTCATATATGGGCCACTGCTGGATAACAGAAAAAGAACTGTTGCAGACGGTATAAAGCCTGAGCTCTATGGAAGAAAAGAAGCTTTCAACGTTTACCAAGCGCTTAAAGATATTGGTCCTGTTGAAATACCAAGAGAATTTGTGTTTATGGATAGAGCAGCAATTGGTCTTGGGTCGGTTTTTCTTCATTTAAACGCAAATTTAAATTTGCACGACTTATTTGAAGAGGCGATTGACAATTTTAGCTCGAAGAAGCTATCAGAAAGACAGTCAAAAATTTTTAAGAAAACAGGTGTTGATTATGGAAGCTGATCAGCATTTTACTCTTGAAAATTGGGTGTATCTTGTATACTAATATAACATACCAAAACTTAACTTTTACTTGGAAAACATAAATGGATTATGAAGAACATAATAAAACTTACAGTGGTTTTATAAAGTTCACAAAATACACAACAATTTTGGTTATAGTAATTTTAGTTTTTCTTGTAGCTTTCGTATATTAATTCGTTAAATATAATGCAAATTTCCGTATTAACCGAGCATGATCAATTAGAAACAAGAGTAGCTTTATCGCCAGATACAGTAAAAAAACTTGTTTCAAATGGACTTAATATCATTATACAATCTGGCTGTGGGCAGCAATCGAATTATTCGGACCAGCAATATGAAGAAGCAGGTGCAAAAGTTACGAGAACGATAAGTGATAAAGTTCTCAGTTCGGACATTTTGGTAACAGTCAAAAGACCAGATGATAAAATCTTAGCAAAATTAAATAAAAGTGCGATTGTAATTGGCCAAATGGATCCTTATGTGAGCCCTACTGAAATGGATGAGTATACTAAATATGGACATCAGCTTTTCTCGATGGAACTAATGCCTCGTATTACCAGAGCTCAGTCTATGGATGTGCTATCATCTCAATCAAATCTAGCCGGATATAAAGCAGTAATTGACAGTACGGCAGAATACAAAAAAGCTATTCCGATGATGATGACTGCTGCTGGGACAATTGCACCTGCAAAAATATTTATAATGGGTGTAGGGGTAGCCGGTCTTCAGGCGATTGCGACAGCAAGGAGATTGGGTGGTATCGTGACAGCCACTGATGTTAGACCGGCAACAAAAGAGCAAGTAGAGTCACTTGGCGCTAAGTTTATAGCCGTCGAAGACGAAGAGTTTAAGGCCGCTGAGACTGCAGCAGGTTATGCAAAGGAAATGTCAAAAGAGTATCAAGAGAAACAAAGCCAGCTTGTTTCAGAACATATCAAAAACCAAGATATTGTAATAACAACAGCCTTGATACCCGGAAGAAAAGCCCCAATACTTATCTCCAAGAAAATGGTTGAAACAATGAAAGAAGGTTCAGTCATAGCTGACCTTGCAACCGAAAGAGGTGGTAATGTAGAAATTGCTCAGCCCGGGAAAAATATCATGCACAATGGAGTTGCAATTCTGGGCTCCGAAAATTTCGCAAGGCTTCTACCAACAGATGCATCTAACCTATATGCGCAGAATGTATTGAAGTTCTTGGATGAAATAATTGACTATGAGAATAAACAATTATCAATAAATTATGATGATGAAATAATAAAGGGAATTCTAATTTCAAGGGCTGGTAAATTAGTGCACCCAATGTACCAGAAAGGAGAGTAATTATGGCTATGGAAAAAACAATGACCGATATTGTTGATATGGCGCATAATGTTGGATTAATGGGAACAGTAGATCCGTTGATGTATAAGTTTGCAATATTTATTCTTGCTATTTTTATTGGTTACTACGTAATTTGGAGCGTTACTCCTGCCTTGCATACACCACTTATGTCGGTAACGAATGCTATCTCATCTGTTATTATCGTAGGCGCCCTTTTGTCTCTGGGGGCAGAATTTATTGAAGGTCAAACAAGTCTTAAAAATTTCTATATTGCAAAGGGCTTTGGTTTTGTTGCTCTTATACTTGCATCTATCAATATCTTTGGTGGCTTTTTTGTTACATATCGAATGCTATCAATGTACAAAAAGAAGGTAAAATGACGTGTCTGCTAATTTAATTTCATTCTTATACTTAATTTCAGGGATATTTTTTATTCTAGCTCTAAGGGGATTATCAAATCCTGAATCTGCAAGAATGGGGAACTATTTTGGTATAATTGGTATGGTCATAGCGGCCTTCACAACACTTTTCATATCACCGCCAGGTGGTATAGATTTGTTATTACTTCTTGGAGGCTTGTTAATCGGGGGTACAATTGGTTTAGTTATTGCTAAAAAGATTGCAATGACGGCTATGCCACAACTTGTTGCAGCATTCCATTCGCTTGTTGGTCTCGCTGCTGTGCTGGTTGCATCTGCAGCATTGTATGTTCCTTCATCGATGGGCATAGGCACGGTTGGAGATATACACTTAGCAAGCTTAATTGAGATGGGACTTGGTGTAATAATTGGAGCCATAACTTTTTCGGGTTCTGTTATTGCATTTCTCAAATTACAAGGCTTGATGTCCGGGTCTCCAATAGTATTTCCAAGACAGCATCTTTTAAATCTTATTATAGCCATTGGAATTGTGTCACTTCTTGTTGTTTTTACCATGACTGAGTCTCATTCAATCTATTGGACTATAGTGTTATTATCATTCCTCATTGGTTTTTTGATTATTATACCAATCGGGGGTGCCGATATGCCTGTTGTTGTGTCAATGCTCAACTCATATTCAGGTTGGGCTGCCGCAGGTATTGGGTTCACGCTCGGAAACATAGCTCTTATTATAACAGGCGCATTAGTTGGATCCTCAGGCGCAATATTATCTTACATCATGTGTAAGGGAATGAACCGATCATTTTTCAATGTTATACTTGGGGGCTTTGGCGGTGAAACTTCCTCAGAAAGTGCTGGTAGTACAGAAAATAGACCAGTAAAGCAAGGATCTGCAGATGATGCTGCTTTTATTATGAAAAATGCAGGCTCTGTAATAATTGTTCCGGGTTACGGAATGGCAGTGGCGCAAGCGCAGCACGCTCTTCGTGAGATGGTTGATATATTAAAAGAATCAGGGGTAAATGTCTCTTATGCTATACACCCGGTAGCTGGGAGAATGCCAGGGCACATGAATGTCTTATTAGCTGAGGCACAAGTTCCGTATGACGAAGTATTTGAATTAGAAGATATAAATTCCCAGTTCAATCAAACTGATGTTACCTTCGTTATTGGTGCAAATGATGTCACAAACCCGGCAGCAAAAACTGATACAAGCAGTCCTATCTATGGGATGCCTATATTAGATGTTGAAAGATCCGGTACAATCTTATTCCTAAAAAGATCCCTTGCCTCAGGATATGCTGGTGTTGAAAATGAGTTATTTTTTAGAGATAACACAATGATGTTATTCGGTGATGCGAAGAAAATGGTAGAGGATATTGTTAAAGCCTTCTAGCCCGTTTTATTTTTATTAATTCCTTTTTCGCTCTTGCATTGTTACGCTCTTCCGATAAAATCTTTTCATAATCCTTTATAGCATCTTCAATCTGCTTCAAACCCTTAAGAACGTCAGCTCTGATAAAAAGTGCAGGTACTAAACTTGGGTCATAGTTAAGAACTTGGTTTAAATCATCTAACGCATTATGCAGTCTTCCAAGCTGATGGTAGGATAAGGACCTATAGTATAGAGCTGTTACATTATTTGGTCTTTGACTTATAGAATAATCAAAATCCTGTATCGCATCAGCGTGCAATTTGTATCTTTGTTTAATTTTTCCTCGCATCTGGTACGCTAAGAAATTTTTATTATTATATCTTATTGCACTATCTAAATCGTCCAATGCCAATTTTGAATTATTAATGCCATCATAATATTTTGCCCTACTATAATACGCATCAGAATAAAATGGATTTATAGTCAATGACATATCAAAATCATGTATAGCCTGCTCAAAGTTACCTAATAAATAATGAGCTTCACCTCTATAGTGGAAAGCTTCGAATGCCCTAGGATCCTGACTTAGAGCAATATTAAAGCTATCAATCGCTTCACTGAAATTATAATACCGCATATACTCTTTGCCCAATAATATATAGAGGTCTAAATTTTTCTCATCATTATGAAGGGCTGATTTTATTGAAAGAATACTTTTCTCTTTGCTCTCACTTTGATAAAACGTTGGGTTTGTTTGGCTTTGCAGCGTTGTGTTGTTAGAGGTCGCACAACCGTTTAACGGTATTAAAACACCAAGCAGTAAGATAAATTGATTTCTAGTCATATAAAAGTGGCTGCCCTAGATTAATAGGTTCCTATCATTAAATATACTGCTTGATTATAATTTGTGGGTGTTAATATCTATTTAAAAAATACCTGAACCATCTCGGAGTAGTTTTTTTCTTGCGAGCTTTCGGCCCCGCCTGATTGCTTCAGCTTTTTCTCGCGCACGCTTTTCAGATGGCTTTTCATAATGATTTCTGAGTTTCATTTCCCTAAAAATACCCTCTCTTTGCATTTTCTTTTTTAATGCTTTCAGAGCCTGATCAACGTTATTATCTCTTACAGTTACTTGCAAATTTATCTCCAATTTAGAAATTTATATATAGATAATCCCATTACTTATAACTCATTATATATTTTTGTAAACACAAATAGGACTTCTTATTCAATATTTATTATTATTTAAATTCTTCAAGAAAATTAACGTGCCCCATCTTTCGTCCCTTTTTTGTTTCAGTCTTTCCATAAATATATATTTTTTCATTTTTTGAGTTATTCTTATCTTTCCAAATATTGACTTCGTCACCAATTAGATTGAGCATTTTTGTCTTAAAATTTAATTTTGGATTTAGTATCTTTAATTGTGATACAGCTCGAATATGCTGTTCAAATTGTGATATGTTAGCACCATCAAGGGTCCAATGGCCTGAATTATGAACTCTCGGCGCTATCTCATTTACTAATACAGAATTATCTTTTAATACAAAAAACTCTATTGCCAAGATACCAATATAATTTAAATTTTTAATCATTTTTTTTGATATCTCATATAGGATATTCTCGGTTTTCTGATCAATAGACGCAGGAACACATGAGGTATTAAGGATATGGTTTTTATGAATATTTTCAGAAGGGGGGTAGGTAAAAGTATTACCATAAATATCTCGTGCTGATATTGTTGAGACTTCGACGGCAAAATCGACAAAGTCCTCTAGGATACATGGTCTACTACCAAATTCTCTAAATGCTTCTTCAGCCTCACTTTTTGTATTTATTACTCTTTGCCCTTTCCCATCATATCCAAGATGACGCATCTTAATTACACTTCTTTTGTCATAATTCCAATGGGAAAGATCTGAGATATTTACAACATTAGTAAACTCATTTGTAGCTATTTGATTTTCAACACAAAAATCTTTTTCCATTAAACGATCTTGGCTAATTTTAATGGCGTCAGAAGAAGGAAATAACTTACCCGATTTTGCGATAAAATTTATTGTATTTTGAGGGATATTCTCAAATTCAATTGTTATGTAATCTGTACTCTTTATGAATTTAATTAAATTTTTCTTATCACCATACTCGGCAATAGTATGATTAGTTGCGAATTTAAAGGCAGGGCTTTCATGATCTGGGCAATAAATATTTGTCTCAAAGCCAAGATTTTTTGCAGCCTCGGCCAGCAACATTCCTAGTTGACCACCTCCTAATATACCGATAGTTTTCTTTTTGTGGGTCATTTAGGGATTTTATCTATCGAATCTGTTTGTTTATTTCTGTATGATTTCAGCATCAAAGACAATTTTTCATCGTTTATTGATAATATTGATATTGCCAATAGCGCTGCATTTGTAGAACCAGATGTCCCAATTGCAAGAGTTCCAACAGGTATACCTTTAGGCATCTGCACAATAGACAAAAGACTATCAACGCCATTTAATAAGTTTGACTCGATAGGAACACCTAAAACGGGCAATGTTGTAATAGAGGCAACCATACCAGGGAGGTGTGCGGACCCACCTGCTCCAGCGATGATTATAGAATAATTTTTTTCTGCATCTTTTGCAAAACTATACAATCTCTCAGGAGTTCTATGCGCGGAAATAATTAACGTGTCGTAATTTTGTTCAAATTCATCAAGAATATTTGCTGCAAACTTCATTGTCTCCCAATCTGACTGTGAGCCCATGATTATTGCTATCTTATTCATCTATCAAACTCCAATATTAAACTAACATATTTGTAAAGCCGTCATATATAAGTTTTATACTCACTAAAAATAACAGAATATAAATTATTTCATAGAATATTTTTGTTGGTAGTCTCCTTACAATCCAGATACCTAAAAATGTAAAGATCAGTGATATAGGAAATAATATTACTGATGTCGTAATTGTCGTCTTATTCATTTCACCCAACATCATAAATGGAATTATTTTGAGTAAATTGTTCATCCAGAAAAATATCATAAAAGTTCCAGCATATGTTCTTTGATTGAGCCTGAGAGGTAAAAGATACATTTGGTATGGTGGTGCGCCTGTCAATGTAACAAAGCTTGTAAAGCCCGTAATGCTTCCCCAAATCGTTCCTCTAGCTATGCTGTGTCCTTGTGGTTGTTTCTCCTCGGTATTTCTCCAGTGGGATATGGTGAAAGATATTGCAATTAGACCTATGATTATTCTTATCCAGTCTGGATTAACTTGTGAAACTAAAATTGCACCGATTATGATGCCAATAATTGACGCTGGGATTGTTATCAATAGAGTGATTTTATCATACGATTTTCTGTATGTCCAAACTGCAACTAGGTCCAAAATCAATAATATTGGCATTAGTACAGCTGCGGCCTGCATCGGAGATGCAACGATTGCCATTAATGGCACTGCAAGCACGCCAAGTCCTGTAAGCCCCCCCTTAGATAATCCAATTAGAATTACAGAGGGAATAGCCATAGCATAAAATAATGGATCAATTATCATCGATAGACATATATAAAGTTTTTTTAAAAAGACTTGTGCTGTAAATTAATCCGGAGTGTCTGCTGTCGACTGAAGAGTTTTGTTTTCTTTTTGCGCTTCTCTTTCAACTCTTTTTGAAGCTCTCAGAACTAATTTATCAAGTTCTATTTGAGAGCAAAGACCTAGAACAACCGGGTCCTGAGGTTGTATATTTCCAATGTTCCAATGTGTTCTGTTTCTGATAGACTCTATTGTGGATTTTGTTGTACCAACAAGTCGAATTACCTCACTATCTTTCAATTCAGAATGATTTCTCACAAGCCATGCAATCGCAGCTGGTCTATCCTGTCTCCTGGATAAAGGCGTGTATTTTTTTTGTTTTTTTGTTGTGGTCTCAGGTAGCTCAACCATCGTTTGATTTAGTTTCAGTGTGTGCTCACTATTTTGTTCAGCGGCCTCGAGTTCCACTCTTGTTAATTCACCAGACATTATAGGATCCATTCCCCTTATTCCTTGAGCAACGTCTCCATCTGCAATACCCTTAACTTCAAGTGGGTGTAAACTGCAGAATTCGGCTATCTGATCAAAAGTTAAAGCTGTGTTCTCTACTAACCAAACAGCTGTTGCTTTGGGCATGAGAGGTGTTTGTGCCATAATTTACTCCAAATTATCGGTTTATAGGATATTAATATACTAATATTTATTTTGTTTCTATAGATATTCGAAATTATTTTATTCTTTGGTCAGAATAATTTTTCCAAAATGCTCGCCGCTTTTCATCAAATCATGTGCTTGATTTGCTTCTTCGAGAAAAAAGCTTTTGTAGATAATTGGTTTTATCTTACCTAGATTAACCAAGGGTAAGATTTCTGATTCAATATCAGATGCAATTGCAGCTTTGTACTCTAAATTTTTTGGACGTAGGACTGATCCTGTGTGAGATAGGCTCTTTCTCATAATCTGGGAAAGATCAATATTGCAAAGATGCCCTTCTAAATACGCAATCTGAATAATTCGAGCATTCATAGCTGATAAAGCATAATTTTTATTTGTATAGTCACCACCAACGATATCTAGAGTTATATCTATTTTATTATATTTCGAGTTCTTAATTTCTTCATAGAAGTCTTGATTATTATAATTCACAACAAAATCTGCACCAATCTCATAGCATTTTTTGCGCTTATGTTCATTGCTCGTTGTGGTTATGACATTTGCGCCAAATTTTTTTGACATCTGTATAGCTGTTGTCCCAATACCACTTGAACCACCATGGATAAGAACATTCTCATTTGGCCTCAGTTTACCAATTCGAAATAAATTATTCCATACTGTAAAATAAGTCTCAGGTATTGCTGCCGCTTCTACAAAGGATAGATTTTCTGGCATTGGTAAGGTGAGTTCTTGGTTTGCCAGACAATACTCAGCATAACCACCGCCCCCTAGGAGTGCAATTACTTTGTCACCTTTTTTAAATTTTTTAACTTCCGATCCCACTTCACTGATGATACCAGAAACTTCTAGCCCCGGGTGATCTGGGGACCCTTTTGGGGGTGGATGAAGTCCATATCTTTGCAATATATCGGGTCTGTTGACGCCACTTGCTTGCACTTCAATTAATACTTCACCCTCTTTCGGAGTTGGAACAGCTTTTTTGGTCAGAATAAGTTTACTATTCTTACCATGATTGACTATATCTATTACTTTCATTAGAAATATTAATTGTGGTGTAAACCGAATTTAAATTTATAAGATTATTTACTTATAAGGCCTTCAAATCTTTTATTAAATTTACTCACCCTTCCGCCCCTATCAAGTATTTGCTGAGAGCCACCAGTCCACGCAGGATGGCTGGTTGGATCGATATCTAATGTTAGTGTGTCACCTTCCGTTCCATACGTTGAGTGCGTTTCATATTTAGTTCCGTCAGTCATGACAACTTGTATTTTATGGTAATCTGGATGACCCTGTTTTTTCATTTTACTATCTCATAAATCTATAGTTTGATTATATACAATAATATACCAAATATCACAAGTCCAAAATTGTTCTAACTCTCGGTGAGTTTTATTTCAATGCGTCTATTTTTCTTGTAGGCAATCTCGTTATCTCCGGTTTCAAGCGGCATAAACTCACCCCTTCCAGTTGCAGCAAGTCTATTGGGCGGAATCCCAGTTTTTATAAGGAAGTCTACAACTGAAATCGCCCTAGCAGCTGATAATTCCCAATTTGACTCATATCTGGAATTTCTAATTGGGACTCTGTCCGTATGCCCATCGATCCTAAGTATCCAATTTATCTCTTGTGGTATTTCACTTATAAGGTCTTGGATAGCTACCGATAGCTTTGCGAGCTGTCTTTGTCCTTCAATTCCTATATTTGCCTCCCCACTATCGAAAAGCACTTCAGACTGAAATACAAATCTGTCACCAATAATTTTAATATCATCCCGGTTACCAATTATCTCTTTAAGCTTACCGAAAAATTCAGATCTATATTCAGATAATTCTTTTACTCTTTGCGCCAATGCAACATTTAATCTCTTTCCCAAGTCGGCTATTCGTGCTTGCTGATCAATATCTCTTTTTTCAGATGCATCAAGAAGAGCTTGTATTGCCTGTATTTGCTTCTTTAGCTCAGAAATTTGAATATTTAAAATTTGCACTTCATTGCTCGATGATTTTGCTTTTTGACCTGTAGATAATAAAATCGATTTAAATTTTTCAAGTTTTTCACTATTTTCAATTTCTTTTTTTCTAAGATCTATAATTATTTGCTCATTATCTTGAATTACTTTTTCTTGATCTATTGAGGCTATGTCCATATTTAGTTTATCTGTCTTTAGCTCGGTCAAGAGGTTATTTTGGGTTTTGTTCTTTTTCCTTAAATCGATAATCAACTTTTCTTTATTTTCCAGATCCAAACCTAAATCATCTATATTATTTTGTAGATTAGTTATTTGAGCCTCAAAATTAATAATCTTTTCTGAATTATTTTCGAGTTGTAGATCTTTTATTTTCAGTAGTGATGCAAGCTGATTTCTTTCAGAAACTAGTTTAATTATTTTTTCATTTCTGAGAGCAGACTCATCTCTTTTTTCTTCGAAAAGCACGATTTTCTCATCCAACTCATCCTGCAGGATAATTAGTCTGTTATTATAATCATCTTTTAGGGCAATAATTTCATCTTGTAAAATTATCATATCATCTTTGGCTTTTTCAAGCTCGATGTTCAACCCTTCATTTCTTAAGCCAAGATTTACTATGTCTTGCTCTAGAACCTGAATACGATTTATAAATTCTTCATTTTGGGTTTGCTCGAGGGACAAAAGAAGCGACAGCTCATTAAGTTGATCTTGCAAATCAGATAAAGCATCGTCCTTCGATGATATTTCTGTTGAAAGGAAAAATTGAGATAAAATAAATACTGTCAGTAAAAATATTATGACTAATAAAATAGTAGCCATTGCATCGACAAATCCAGGCCAATAATTTGCTGTATTGCTGTTATTAGGTCGTATACTACTTCTGGGCATGGTTAATACTGATTTTTCTGGTCAAAAAAATTTCTATTTCTTTTTAACTTCGTCAATTATTTTTTTTTGTAGCTTATTCTGCTCACTCAATAGTTTACTTATATCTTTGTTTTGCTGCTCAATTGAGTTTAATACAGTTTTGAGTCCACTACTTTTATCTATGTTTTCACTATTTAATGACTTTTCTAATTCAACGAGGATTGAGTGCATATCTTTTAAATTTCTGTTAAGGTAGAAATTCATTTTACTGTCAGATCTTTCATCATTAATTTCAGTTACGGTGGATAGCCATTCCTCGAGTTCATTATAAAACCTATTTTGGGCTTGGTTATATAAAAGATCAAAGAAGCCGAGAATTAGAGATCCAGAAAGGCCAAATAATGAAGATGAAAAGGCAACGCCCATTCCGGACAATGGTTTTTCAAGACCTAGTTTCAATTCTTCAAACATTATCGAAGCTTCACCTGTTCCAATTTTAAGTGTACCAATTGTTTGCCCAATTGAGTCAACAGTAAGTAATAGACCCCAAAATGTTCCAAGCAAGCCAAGAAAGATCAACAAACCAATCATATACCTTGAGTATTCTCTTGACTCATCAAGTCTAAAAGAGATTGAGTCCAGTATAGATCTCATTGAAGTTGCGGAGAGAGTAATTTCGTATTTATGATCCAGCATCATGGTTGCCATTGGTGCAAGTAATGATGGCGGTGAGCCAATATCCGCGTGGTGGTCACCATTTTGAAAATTATTAACCCATTTTACTTCGCGGAACAATCTTATTGTTAACCACAAAATATATATTATTCCAAAGCCAAGAACTGAACTTATAACTGTATTAATAACAGGATTAGTTTGGAATGCTTTTGTTAGATCCTCTTGAATTAATAATATGAAAAATGAGATTAAAAAAATGAAGATTAGCATCCTAAATAAGTAAATTCTTGGATGCGTGAAGTTTCTTGAAACAGGAATATCAGTCATCGCTACAAATTCCCCTAATGCTATTCTTGAGCTACTCTTTGATTAAATTGTCGTATATTTTTTGGTTGGATACAATAAAATAATTTTTTTGTGACTTTCCTTTAAAGCTCAGCCTATTAATCTCTCCACCAGACTCTTCTAAAATTAGGAGGGCTGCTATTACCGAGTGCTTACTTTCATTATTACCAATAAAGCAGTTTAATGCGCCGTTGGACACCATACATACCTCAAGTGATATTGCACCCATTTGACGTATTGAATTAACGGAGTTCAAATATTTTAAAAAAATATCGTCTATATCATTGTTAAAGAGATCTAGACGTTCATCAATTGATATCATTGCGTTGTCGGTATTCACTTCATTAGATACGCTCATGCGTTTATTATTATACCTCGCAGAAATCCCCTTTTCACCAATAAAAACCTCGTCTGAGATTGGATTGTATACGATGCTATTTTGTACGATACCCTCTTTTATATGGGCAATTGTTATACAAAATAACGGGATACCTCGCGTAAAATTCATTTCACCCTCAAGGGGATTAATTATGAAAGAGTTTTTTGGAAAAGAGGTTGTCTCAAAATCATTTTTTGAGATATTAGATATTGAAATAAATTCATAACCATTTTTTGAATATTTTGCCTTGAGTTCGTCAATTATGTAAAACTCTACCCTGCTTTTACTTTTTTGAACAAATTCTTTTATCGACTTTTTAGAATTTTGTAAGTGTTGGAGTTCGCCAAAATCACGGCGATATATTTTTGCAATATTTCTTACAATTGAATAAAGAACATTTGTATTTGGTAGATAGCTCATGAAATTAGTCAGCCCGCTTTACATAAGTCATTTCATTCGTATCTACTATGATTATGTCATTGTTATTAATGAAAGGCGGTACTGTAACTCTTATATCATTTTCTAGAATTGCTGGCTTCGATGATGAGGCTGCAGTCTGACCTTTGATGGAGGGCTCCGTATTTATTACTTTTAACGAGACTGTTTCGGGTAAAATAACGCTTACTGGGTTGCCCTCATATAGCTCAACCTCAACAATCATGCCTTCTTTTAGGAATGATTTTTTTTCATCTAACATGCTCTGATTTACTGATATTTGCTCGTATGTATTACTATTCATAAATATTAGCTCACTATCATTTGAGTATAAAAATTGATAGCTTTCGGAGTCTATTCTTACTCTCTCAACTATCTCATCTGAGCGGAATCTCTCATTCAACTTTGTGTTATCAATTATAGATTTCATCTCTACCTGATTAAACGCACCGCCCTTACCAGGTTTCACAGCTTGCGTTTTAGTGACAACAAATAGTGAGCCCTTATGTTCAAGTACGTTACCTATCTTAATTTGATTTCCGTTTATTTTCATTTCATCCTCTATTCGTTAACGAAAGTTCTCATCAGTAATTTATATTTTCGACTTGATACTTATTTCATAAACTTTGGCATACGTAAATAAGTAATGCTGTAATCATTCATACGTGGTCTAAAATTTTCAAATTTGTCAACCGCAGCTTTTCTATGAACAGAGGATAATGTACTCATATTCATATCCAATTCAATATCAGTTACGCCAAGTTGCTTTGCTAATAAATAATATTCGTATGCCTTAACATCATTTTTTACTGTTCCAATACCATAATAATACATGATCGCTAACTGTTGTAATGCTGGTGGATAAGCCTTTTGTGCTGATCTTTCAAGCCATATAATGGCAATTTTTTCATCTTTCTTAATTCCGATCTCATTCAAAATCATCATTGCATAATCATATTCCGCTTCTGTATAACCTTGGTCAGCAAATTCAAACATCATTAGAGCTGCATTTTTTTTATCAATTTTTGTTCCAACACCATTAAGCTTATATTCAATGAGAGAATACTTTGCTAATTCAATTTCTTTACTGGCATCACTCATATATTTATAAGCCACTGACTCATTAAGCGGAACATTAATTCCATATCTATGAAAAATTGAGAGATAATATTTCGCGTAAGATGATAAAAATTTATCACTGCTATCTTTCAATTCATAAAAATAATTATAGGATTTAGAG
Organism: uncultured OCS116 cluster bacterium; assembly: GCA_902633855.1. Classification (GTDB taxonomy): domain Bacteria; phylum Pseudomonadota; class Alphaproteobacteria; order Rhizobiales; family TMED25; genus TMED25. Next base: position 70,354 of record CACPHU010000002.1, on the reverse strand, counting down.
TAGTTATTTTTATTATGGAAAAGTACTTCTGCTATTTCAAACTTTGAATTTTGATCATCTTTTTTAATAGACTCTTCATACCACTCAATCGCAGAGTCAATGTCTCCATTTCTTATATATTTTTTTGCTAACCAATAAGCCCACATTTGTTCACTATGAGTATTGTATAACTCTATTGCATCATTGATTTGATTATTATTTAACAATGTTTTGAATTTATCATTTGGGATATCAGCAGACACTGAAGTAAAACATATAAGGAAGGCACCGAGTGTCAGGAAGATCTTTTTTGAGTCTAATACTCTGCTTATTTTTCTAAATGTTCTGACCATTCGCCTTTTGTGGCCAAACTATTCATGTAAGCTCGGTGTCTGAAAGCTTGTTGAGCTTTCGTCATATTTTCATCTTTTCCACCCCAAGCCATTAATGCACTTTGCTGGAGAGCTCTTCCATAAGAAAAACTTAAATTGATATCAAAATCTTTTATTTTATTCATAATTGATAAATGCTTTGTTGCGTCGATATCATTTTGTCCACCTGAGAGGAAGCATGCACCTGGAACGGTATCAGGCATGTGATTTTTGAGGCATTTAAGTGTTTGCTCTGCAATCTCAAATCCAGCTGCTTGGTTTGGTGAATGTATACCTGCTATAACCATATTTGGTTTTAGTATGATGCCTTTCAGGTCAACATTAGCTTTAGTTAATTCATCAAATACTATGTCTAAAGTTTTTGATGTGACCTCGTAACATTTTTCGATTGTGTGTTTTGATTTATCGCCATCCATCAATATTTCAGGCTCAACTATTGGAACGAGCTTATTTTCTTGACATAACGCAGCGTATCTTGCAAGTGCATCAGCATTTGCTTGGATTGCATAGTCTGTTGGTGTTTTATCAGTAATACTTATAACTGCTCTCCATTTTGCGAATGATGCACCAAGTTTTGCATACTCCGTAAGCCGTTCTCTCAGCCCATCCAATCCTTCTGTAACAGTCTCACTTTCAAGAAGTGCTAAGGGTTTTGCTCCAGTATCAACTTTGATACCTATCAAAGTATCTGTTGCGACCAGTAAATCAATCAACTTCTCTCCATTTTGACAATCCTGCCGTATTGTTTCATCATACAAAATGACACCAGATATATAGCTTTCCATTGCGTCCGTTGTTCGAAAGAGCATCTCCCTGTAATTTCTCCTGTTTTCAGGCGTGCTTTGAAGATTAATTTGATCAAACCTTTTTGTAATAGTTGCCGTACTCTCGTCTGCGGCTAAAATACCTTTTCCATTTTCAACTAATTTTTCAGCAATCTGATGTAGAATGTTTTTCATAATTAATTACCCATACCGATTGGCATTAATGCTTATTTAAAATTGCTTCCACAGCCGGCAAATCCTTTCCTTCAAGCCACTGTAAAAATGCTCCCCCACCTGTTGAAACATGTGTATAGTCTTCATACGTTCCAGCAATATTAATTCCATATATGGTATCTCCTCCACCCACAACCACTTTAGAATTTTTATCTTTGCATCTCAGAGCTAATTCTTTTGCGACAGCAACCGTCGATTGGTCGAAGGGCTTATATTCGATAGCGCCCAGCGGACCATTCCATATTACGGTATTTGCATCGGAGATTTCATCCATAATAATTCTAGATGATTCAACCCCAAGGTCAAGAATCATGTCATCGATTTCGATTTCATCCAAAAATTTATTTTTCGCGCTTGGGTAATCACCTAATTTTTTAGACACTTTAGCGTCAATGGGAAGAACTAATTTAACATTTTCTTTCTTGGCTGAATTCATGATACCATTGGCAATATCAATGCAACTTGCTTCGTATAGGGATGAGCCAATATTATTTGAGTTGGCCTTAAGAAATGTATTCGCCATAGCTCCACCGATTATAATTTTATCAACGTTTCTGATCAAACTCTCAAGGAGTTGAATTTTAGTTGAAATTTTTGATCCACCAATGATTGCAACAACTGGATTTGTCGGATGGGAAAATACATCATCGAGTGCCGAAATTTCTTTTTCCATACAAAGCCCGAAAAAACTTGGTAGAAATTTAGGGAGTCCACTTAAAGATGCATGTTTCCTGTGTGACGCGGCGAATGCATCGTTTACATATACATGTCCCATTTTACTGAGTTCTTGTGCAAACCTATTATCATTTAGTTCCTCTTGTGGAAAGAATCTTATATTTTCGAATAAAAATATTTCCTCTTCATGTCTTGCTATATCTTCATCAAGTCTGTTAATAAACTTAACATTTCTATTTATTTTTTTTTCTAATTCCCTCGCAATTGGCTCCATTGATAAAGAAATATCTATCTTACCTTTGGGGCGCCCCCTATGTGTAATAATAATTATTTTAGCTCCCATTTTAAGGAGGGCATTGATAGTTGGAATAGACTCATCAATCCTGGTCGTGTCAACAACGACTTTATCATTTGTTGGGACATTGTAGTCTGTGCGTAATAGGACTATTTTATTTTTAAGATCTTCATCTTGAAAGCTTTTTATCTGCATAAGATCAATCCATTATCATGGAAGGCTACTGATATGTCTGGCCATATCACACATTCTTTGTGAAAATCCCCATTCATTATCGTACCAAGCCATAACCCTTACTAATTTTTTATTTGTAACCCGAGTTTGATCTAATGCGATAACTGCTGAATGGCTATCGTGATTAATATCAACGGATACAAGTTTATCATTTGTAGTATTTAGAATATTTTGGAACTGATTTTTTGAAGCTTGAACTAGAATTTCGTTGATCTGATTTATGCTAGTATCTTTATTTGTTGTAAATTTTAAATCGATCGCAGATACATTTGGTATTGGAACCCGCATGGCAATTCCATCTATTTTTCCTTTCAACTGAGGAATCACCTCACCAACTGAAATTGCCGCTCCGGTTGTTGTTGGAATAATTGATTGTGCAGCCGATCTTGATCGATATAAATCTTTGTGATTTCTGTCCAGCGTAGGTTGATCACCAGTGTAGGAGTGTATTGTTGTCATAAAAGCAGTATCAATTCCCACTGTATCATTAAGGACCATTGCCAGTGGTGCGAGGGCATTTGTTGTACATGAAGCGTTTGATATTATCTTATGATCGGGTTTGATTTCTAAATGATTTACTCCAAAAACTGCTGTTATATCCACACCTTTTGCAGGTGCCGATACTAATACTTTTTTCGCGCCAGCATTGATATGTTTAACAGATAATTTTTTGTCATTAAACTTACCCGTACACTCAAGCACTAAATCAATATCAAGTTCGCCCCATGGTATATCTTTCGGATCTTTGGACGAAAATTTTTTTATTTGTTTTTTATTAATTTTAAATAAATCGGAGTTTATTTTTTCCATTTTAACTGCTAATGTCCCGTGTATTGAGTCATATTTCAGTAGATGCAGATTTGTTTCAACCGGAGCTGAGTCATTGATTGCTAACAAATCAATTTCATGAGAGTGATCGCTAATAATTGCGCGCGCGACATTTCTGCCGATACGACCAAAACCGTTTATTGCTACTTTTATTGTCATTTCTTAAGCCAACTATTTATTTGCTATTTAAGATTACATCTATTATGCGTTCTTTGGTAATATTAAAATTTTTATACAAGTCTTTATATGGCCCGCTTGCTCCAAATGTTGACATCCCGATAAATATTCCATTATCCCTTAATATTTTATCCCAACCTTGAGAAACTCCAGCCTCTACTACTATATTACAAGTAGCGTTACTAATTATACTTTCCCTGAAGTCATTATCTTGCGAATTGAAATAATCTAGACAAGGTACTGAGTAAACGCTAACTTCTCTGTTTAACCGTGATAATTCTTGGTAAGCTTCAAGCGCAATATTCACTTCAGAGCCAGATGCAAATATTGCAAATTTAGGTTTTTTTGAATTGGATGCTACACAATATGCACCATTTTTACAGGGGTTATATTTTGATCCTAGATCAAGACTCTGCCTAAATTCATTCAGATTTTGCCTTGATAGAGCCAACAAGCTTGGTCCGGTCTTATTTTCTAATACCAATTCCCAACACTCAACGGTCTCGATAGCTGATCCAGGACGAAATACACTCACATTTGGTATTGCCCTCAGACTTGACAGCTGCTCTATTGGCTGATGTGTTGGGCCATCTTCACCTAACCCGATGGAGTCATGTGTTAATACATAAATCACTTGTTGTTGCATCAAAGCAGCTAATCTGATAGCAGGCCGACAATAATCGGAAAAAATAAGAAAAGTTCCCCCATATGGAATAAATCCACCATGAAGGGATACCCCATTCATAATTGCGCCCATTGCGTGCTCTCTTATTCCATAATGAATATATCTGCCGTATGCCCCAGCTGTCACAGGATTAATATTATCTGTTTTTGTATTATTTGATCCTGTCAAATCTGCAGAACCGCCGAGAGTAATTGCTGTAGCATCGTTAATATATTTCAGACAAATCTCAGACGCTTTCCTTGTCGCTATGTTCTGGGGCTCCTCTCTGAGCTCTGCCTTAAGTTCATTCAATTTTGCAAATACACTGGGGTGTACAAATTTTTCTATTTGATCTTTAAACTCTTTTTTTACGCTTGGCGGCAATTTTTGAAGCTTATCGTTCCAAATTTTTTTCTGTTTCTGTCCTTTGATACCAACGCTCCTCCACATTTTTAGAATTTCTGCTGGTATCTGGAATTTTGCATATTTAATACCAAGTTCTTTTCTGGTCAGATCATACTCATCTTGACCAAGTGGTGATCCGTGAACACTGGCGGTTCCCTGTTTATTGGGTGATCCATATCCAATTATTGTTCTGCACAAAATCATTGTGGGCTTATCTGATGAATTTGAATCTTTAATTGCTTTAAAAATTTCTTTTGTGCTGTGACCGTTGATTTCAATGACGTTCCAGCCAGAAGCCTCAAATCTTTTTATTTGATTTGTCGAGTCAGTTTTTGCAATGGGTCCATCTATAGATATATTGTTACTATCAAAAAGAAGAGTTAGTTTCTTCAATTTCAGGTGACCGGCAAGACTTATAGCCTCTTGGGAAATTCCTTCCATTAAATCACCGTCACCGGCCATAACAAATGTCTTATGATTTACTAAATGGTTTCCAAATTTCTCAGATAATAATTTCTCAGATAACGCCATTCCAACTCCATTGGCTAAGCCTTGGCCCAAAGGTCCAGTCGTAGTTTCAATACCTTTTGCATGGCCGTATTCCGGATGTCCGGCTGTTTTGGATCCTAGTTGCCTGAAGTTCTTAATTTCATCAAGTGACATATCCTCGTATCCAAGCAAATATAATAAGGAATAAAGCAGCATAGATCCATGCCCGCCTGATAGTATGAAGCGATCACGGTTGATCCAATCAGGATCTTTTGCGTCAAAATTTAGGAATTCACTAAATAATACTGTTGCAACATCAGCCATCCCAAGAGGCAGGCCGGGATGGCCACTATTTGCAGTTTCAATTGCGTCAATTGATAGTGCTCTTATAGCATTAGCCATTTCATAGTGATTAATTTGATTTGACATATTTGTATGCTTTTTAAAGAAAACCTGCCTTTTTTTTATAATTCAATAAAAAACTTTATCAAACAATATTTACATCTTAGTTAGTATTTCCTGTTAAAAATACACACGAAAAGCATTGATTTAGTTAGAAATCTTATTTTTTTTTTTATTGCTTTTTACTCTTCATTAATATTATATTTCTATGGGGACAATGTTTTCATCAGAAGCGCAGTGTTAATTATTAATTGTATGGGATTATAAATGAGCCAATATAATTTGAAAAATGAAGTTGACTTAAATAATCAAAATCTCGACGTTATAAGCCCACGCCTTGCATCTGCATTAGAAAAATTACATACAGCAATTGACGAACTAAAAAAAAATAGAGATTTGTCTAAGTCCCAAGCAAATGATACCGCTGATATGGCAGATGAAATAAAGAAACTTAATGATGAAAATATAGGACTGCTCCATAAGTTAGAAGAATTAAAACAAAAAAATAGTAAACTGAAGGGTGCAAATCAGGAAGTAGAGACAAGAATTTCTGAAATGATTAAAACGTATCGTAATTTCTTAAAATAGAGAATTTGTTTGTATGTAATGTTTGCGTAATTCAAAATGGGTAAAGTCACAGTAAATATTAATAACAGAACTTTTCAAATTGCATGTGAAGATGGAGAGGAGGCTAGGTTAAAGGAGCTCGCCTCTTTTTTTTCTCGGCACGTTGATCAGTTGCAGGGAAGATTCGGTCATATTGGAGATGCCAGAATATATGTGATGGCAGGACTATTGATTGCCGATAAGCTATCCGATGCATTATCGCAAATCGAAGAGATCCAAAATGATGTTCAGCAGCTGCAAAAAAAGAATGATATGTTCAAGGAGGATAGCCATTCCTTGGAAGAATTACTTCTAACAGATATTGAGCTGCTTACAAATAAATTAAACGAAATAAGCAAATCATTATCAACCTAAAATAGATTCAAATTTTATTTTTCAAATTAAATGATATAATTTAAAGTGGCTATGCGACTCGTGAGATAACTATTCCTGGCGCCATAGCAATTCAAATGGGAACTAACACTGATTTAGATCGTGGTCTATATCATTTGGTGCCCACCTATTTATTAGGAGCCAAGGATTGCCAAATCCACGGTCGTGTGGCTTGAAATCGTGGGAATAAAATTTGAGCTTAGAAAGTACAAAATTTGAGAAATCTCAACTTAGGGCTAATGCGCTAAAGGATATGAAACTAATCAAGTCATCTGAAAAATTATTATATGAGAAGAAGCTCACAGAAATGAATTTAAGTTTTCTGGGATCAAGTCAGACCATTGCTGGGTATTATCCTATAAATAATGAATTAAATATCCTACCGCTACTTCAGCTCCTTTCGTCAATTGGTTATCAAATTGCTCTTCCATGTATCACCGAAAAGAAAATCCTGGATTTTAGAATATGGAATATGAAAAAATCACTTGTGAAGAACAGATATAAAATTCATGAACCAGTCGATGGGATATTATCTATCCCAGAAATTGTATTGGTACCTGGACTCCTTTTCGATAAGAGTCTTCATCGTTTAGGATATGGCGGCGGTTTTTATGATAGGACCATTCAGCATTTTAGACAAAAAGATAATACTAAATTTATTGGGATCTGTTACCCAGCTCAAATAATACCAAAATTACCTCGTGCAGAACATGATCAAAAGCTTGATTTTCTGGTTAATTTAGATGAAATATAATTTAGTAAATTTATAATTTTAAACTGGAAATATAAATGCGGGTATTGTTTATCGGTGATATTGTCGGAGAGTCTGGAAGAAGAGTTGTGACTCAAAATCTCACAAGAATTCGGGATAGATATAAACTTGATTTTGTAATAGCTAATGGCGAAAACTCAGCATCAGGATTTGGAATAACAGAAAAAATTCTGCACAGTTTTATTGACTCTGGTATCGATGTGGTAACGTCTGGGAATCATATTTGGGACCAAAAAGAAACACTGATTTATATTGACAGAGAGACTCGATTGTTGCGACCAGCCAATTATCCTGAGGGAACGCCCGGTAAAGGGTCATTCTTGTATAAAGCTAAAAATGGTGAGCAGATACTGGTCATCAACATAATGGGTAGAGTCTTTATGAATCCTCTGGATGATCCGTTTAGAATAATTGATGATATTATCGATAACAATGGCTTAAATAATGTTGCTGATGCAATCTTTGTTGATTTTCATGCAGAAGCAACATCAGAGAAGTTAGCAATGGGATATTATTTAGATGGGAGAGTAAGTATGGTAGCAGGCACACATACCCATATTCCTACGTCTGATGCAAGAATATTAAGCAAAGGGACAGGTTATATCTCTGATGTTGGTATGAGTGGTGATTATGACTCAGTTTTGGGTTTTGATAAGCAAAACCCACTTGAAAAATTTATTTCAGGAATTCCAGGTGGACGTTTTACCCCAGCAAAGGGTGAAGGTACATTCTCTGGGATATTGTTTGAGACAAATAGCGACGGTCTAATTTCAAATATTTCTCCAATTAAATTTGGAGGAGTTTTTGATGATGAATTACCAGATTTTTGAACATTAAATTAACTTATCGAGAGTAGAGTACGGAAAAAGGATATTTTAATGGCAGGACACTCTAAATTTAAAAATATACAATATCGGAAGGGAGCTCAAGATAAGAAAAGAGCAAAAATGTTTTCAAAGCTAGCTAAGGAGATAACAGTTGCCGCTAAGCTGGGTCTGCCTGATCCAGGAATGAACCCAAGATTAAGATCGGCAATTCAAGCTGCAAGAGCGCAAAATATGCCAAAAGACAATATTGAGCGTGCGGTAAAGAAAAGCCAAGATGCTGGTGGGGTAAACTTTGATGAGGTTCGTTATGAGGGTTTTGGTCCCGGCGGGACCGGCTTTATAATAGAAACGCTAACTGATAATAAGAATAGAACTGCAGGTGATATTAGATCAATATTTACAAAGTGTGGTGGAAATCTAGCTGAGACAGGCTCTGTATCCTTTCTTTTTAGTAAGATAGGTCTAATTGAGTTTGATCGATCTAAGTCAAGCGAGGATGAAATAATTGAGTTATCGATTGATCAAGGAGCCGAAGATTGTGATATTTCCGATGATAGTTATGAAATTTATTGTCAACCATCAGACTTACACTCACTAGGTGAGAAGCTAGAAGAGAAATTTGGTGATGCAAATTTAATGAAAATAATTTGGAAACCTGAAAATAATATTGTTATTGATCAGGATACTTTTACAAAAATTGATCGCTTGATAGAATTGCTTGATGATAATGATGATGTTCAAGACATTTATTTTAATTTCGATATACCGGATGACTTTATTTCATGAATAAAGAAGATACGCATAATGTTAAAAAAAATTATTGGAATTGACCCTGGCCTAATACATACGGGTTGGGGGCTTATAACTGTTGAGGGAAATTTAATTAAACATATTGATCATGGTTTAATAAAAGTTAAAACAGGTCAAGACCTCCCAGATAGACTTCATGATATACATAGAGATTTGTCATCGGTTTTGGGTAATTTTTTACCTGATGAGGCCGCTATAGAGCAAACATTTGTCAATAACAATGCTCTTTCAAGTCTCAAGCTTGGGCACGCAAGAGGCGCAATAATGCTATCACTGTCAATGATGAACATAAAATGCTACGAGTATGCTCCAAATCAGATAAAAAAAAGTATCGTTGGAAAAGGTCACGCAGATAAAAATCAGATTGCTCATATGGTTAATATCCTTCTCTCAAAAAAAATTAATGGTACCTCTGATGTTTCGGATGCGTTAGCAATTGCAATTACACATGCAAATCAAAGGCATAATAAAATAGCGAGGGCAATTGCATGATCGCAAAAATTAAAGGTAATGTTGAAGCAGTTAATGGTAATCAAGTAATTGTTGATGTGAATGGGTTAGGATATGAGGTATTGTGCCCAGAGAGATCAATTAATGCAATCGAAAAGAACAAATTTATTTCACTATATATTCAAACAATTTTGAGGGACGATACAATCAATCTTTATGGTTTTTTATCTCTTGAAGAGAAAAAGGCATTCTCAACATTGCAGACTGTTCAGGGAGTTGGTGCAAAATTAGCTATGACTATCATAGGCTTCTTTTCGGTTAAAGAACTTGGGAATCATATTGGAAATGGTGATGAAAAATCAATTTGTTCAGCTCCTGGTGTAGGTGCAAAAGTTGCAAAAAGGATAATTACTGAACTAAAAGATGTTTATTCAGATCAATCAAATAATTATGACAATGAGGCTCTCACAAAACGGAATAGTATCAATTCGGCCCTGATAAACCTCGGTTATAGTCGAACGGAAGCATTAAGCCTTATCCAAAAAATAAAGAGTGATATTAATGATGGAGCAAGTATAGAAGACCTCATTAAAGAAGCCCTTAGGAGATCTGACTAATGGATAATGATATTAGAATTTATCGACCAAGGTTACTCGATCAATTTATAGGTCAAAACTTAGTCAGAAAAAATTTAGAAGTTTTCATTCAATCTGCAAAAGAACGTGAAAGTAGCCTCGATCATGTGCTCTTGGCTGGACCACCAGGACTTGGGAAGACTACCTTAGCGAATATTATTGCGAACGAGCTAAACGTAAATATCAGAGTTACATCAGGACCACTTATAACAAAGGCTGGAGATCTTGCGGCGATACTTAGTAATATGGAGCAGAATGATGTACTCTTTATAGATGAAATACACAGGCTGAGTAACAGTGTAGAAGAGGTACTTTATGCCGCAATGGAGGACTATGTTCTTGATATACTAATTGGTGAAGGCCCTGCAGCGAAGTCAGTTAGGATTGAACTTTCTCCTTTCACTCTTATTGGCGCAACAACAAGGCTTGGTTTGATTTCCAATCCATTGAGGGAGAGATTTGGGATACCAATAACACTCGATTTTTATAAAACTGAAGATCTTACAATGGTGGTTAAAAAAGCTGCCCATGAGTTAGCAATTATAATCGACGACGCTTCAGCGATTGAAATTGCTAAAAGGTCGAGGGGAACACCAAGAATTGCAAATAGATTACTTCGCAGAGTACACGATTATTCTGTATACAATAAATTGGATGGTATTAATGTTGATCTTACGCGGCTGTCTTTGCAAGAACTTGAAGTAGACGATATTGGGCTTAATTCGCTTGATTATAGATACCTCGAGTGCATTATAGAAAATTATGACGGTGGACCTGCTGGAGTTGACTCAATTGCTGCATCAATGGGAGAAGCGCGTGACGTCTTAGAGGACGTAGTTGAGCCCTATTTGATTCAAAAAGGACTAATAAATAGGACACCTCGAGGTCGTTTGTTATCAAAAAAATCTGCAGAAGATATAAAAAATAGACTAAATCAAATACGCAAATGACAAAATCTGGTCATATTTCTAGTCTATCTTTGATTTTAATTTATATTTAATATTATTATTAGAGCATTACATAGAAACATAGATAAAATAGTTAATTAATGGATGAATCACTAGTCACAACTGACCTAAGTTTGATGGGTCTCTTTTCTGAGGCAGACTTGGTTGTAAAATTGGTTATGCTCGGGCTTATGATTACTTCAGTAATCTCATGGGCAATCATATTTGAGAAATTAATTTTAATAAAATTAGTAAACCGTAATGCAATAAAATTTTATCGTGATTTTTGGAGCAGTAACATTAATGATATCGATGCCGCTTATCGGAATTCAAGAAATAACCCTATGGCAAAAATCTTTAATGCCGGAATTAAGGAATGGAATACGACTTTCAAAATACATAAGAATATGTCGATTGATGGGGTCAAAGGAAGAATTGAGAAGGCCATGAATGTGCAGATGAATATCGAATTAGATAAACTAGAAAAGAAATTATTATTTTTAGCCTCTGTAGGTTCAACAGCTCCGTTCATAGGTCTTTTTGGAACGGTATATGGGATAATGAATAGTTTTTCAGCAATTGCCGCCTCAAAAAGTACCAACCTTACTGTGGTAGCCCCTGGAATTGCGGAGGCGCTTTTCGCAACAGCCATTGGGTTATTTGCGGCCATACCAGCTGTTATGTTTTATAATAAAATTTCAAGCGATATTGCACGTGTGACTTCGAATCTTGAAAATTTTAGTGATGAATTTATCAACTACTTTAGTCGTCAAATTGATGCTCAAATGGTAGCTGAAGATGTAGATGATAACTACCAAACTGATGAAGAAGAGTTTTAAGATTTTGCAAAATAATGGCAACCAATATAAAAACATTACCAAATAACAGAAGAAGAAGTAGAAAGAATAACCCAATTTCTGATATTAATGTAACACCACTTGTTGATGTTATGCTCGTACTGCTGATCGTTTTTATGGTAACTGCACCTTTATTAACAGTTGGCGTTCCAATTGAACTTCCAAAAACTGCGGCAAAGCAAATGACTGATGATAATGAGCCATTAACTATCACAATTGACAAGAACAGCAAAATTTACATTCAAGAAATGGAAATAGATTTTGATGACTTAACCGAAAAACTTGAGGCAATAGGGCAGAGTAACTTTGATCAAAAAATCTATATTAATGGTGATAAAGATATTAGTTATGAAGTCTTAATGAAAGTAATGGCTAAGATTAGTTCTTCCGGGTATACATCAATTGGATTAGTTACAGATATAGAGTCTTAATATGTTAGCTAAACCAATATCTATATCAGTTGTATTACATCTACTATTTGTTGTAATTGTAATAACAGGTCTGCCATCATTCGATAGGCTTGATGATAGTCCAATGTCTATTGTTGAAATCGAGCTTATTAATAATCTACCAGCAATCACACAAGAAATTATAGAGGATGACAGCAAAGAGGAGTCCGCATCCAATAAAAAAAAATATAGCGCAACACCCAACGTTAAACCATCTATGAGAAGTGAAGAGTCAAAAAATATGAGTATACTTGAAAATGAGGAGCCAATCGAGAAAACTACAAATGCTGAACAGCAAGAAGATGAAAATATCATGGAGTTTATTTCTATACCAGAAATTAAGCCTGAATTGAACAAAATTAATGACAAATTATTAACCAATTTGGATTACGATGAGAATAAGAAGGAAACAGATAAAGTCACAGCACTACTCGATAAATTTCCTGATGAAAGAGATGTTGGGGAAATGATTGAAAACAAACCACAAGAGAAAAATCTAACGTCCAATAATATTATTACGGCTGGTGAGATATCAAATATGCGAAGTCAAATAGAGATGTGTTGGAATCCACCTGTGGGAGTGCGCGGTGCTGCAAGCCAAAAAGTACAAGTGATCATTGCGCTCAATAAAGATGGCACGATATCGAATGTAGAACCTGTCACAAGAGACTCAAACGGAAGCAGGGAAGTGGCAATTGGTGCTGCAGTAAGAGCTGTATTAAGCTGCGCACCGTATGAGTTTCCAATTGAAAAATATGAATTATGGAAAGAGATAAAGTTTACCTTTGATCCAAGGAATATGTTGGGTGGATAATATGAAAAATCGAATGAACAGGCTCATCTTCTTATTATTTTTTTTATTATTTTATTCAACCAACTCACAAGCTGCCCTTGAAATAGATGTCACAGAAGGGAACCTCAGGCCAATGCCGATTGCAATAACCACGGTTATTGATAAACAAAATGAGCAGCTTGGTCTTGGTCTTGATATAACAAAAGTTATTGCAAGTGACCTTGCGGGTTCGGGGTTATTCTATCCTATAAATCCAAAAGCATTCCTTGAAGAAGTTAACTCTGTGGATAGGAGTCCAAATTTTAATTCATGGCGCGTAGTAAATGCAGAGGCTTTATTCACAGCTGAGCTTATTTATGAAAATGAAAGATACAAAATAAACTACAAGCTTTGGGATACTTTCACTGAGAAGTCACTCGAAGCTAACTATTTAGTTTTTTCAAAAAATAAGTGGAGAAACGTGGCGCACATGATTGCTGATACAATTTATACCCGCCTGACGGATGAGAAGGGTTATTTTGACACACAAATTGCCTTCATTGCAGAGAGTGGGCCCAAGACGGAAAGAATAAAAAGACTGGCAATAATGGATCAGGATGGCCAAAATCCCGTATTATTGACATCAGGTAAAGACCTTGTATTGACTCCTAGATTCAGTCCAAACGGTAAAGAGCTTGTATATTTGTCATACAGAAATGGTCAACCTCAGGTATATATTTATGATATTCAATCAAAACAAACATATGTAGTTGGGACATTTCCCGGCATAACATTTGCTCCTAGATTCTCCCCTGACGGAAAAAAAATCATCATGAGCTTACAAGAGGGCGTAGGATCGAATTTATTTGAGATGGATTTGAGTAATTTTGATAGAAAGAGGTTAACTAATACATCTGATATCAATACAGCTCCCAGTTACTCTCCTAACACAAGAAATATTGTATTTGAGTCAGATAAGTCAGGTACGCAGCAGTTATATGTAATGGACGCTAATGGAAATAATGTAAGAAGGATTAGCTTTGGAACCGGAAGTTACTCCACACCTGTTTGGTCTCCAAGAGGTGATTACATTGCATTTACAAAGATTTCTAAGGGTCGATTTATGATTGGTGTTATGTTCGCAGATGGAAGTGGTGAGAGGATCATTACAGATGGCTTCCACAATGAAGGCCCGACATGGGCTCCAAACGGAAGAGTTTTAATGTTTTTTCGTGAATCGCCAGGAGAAGATGGTGGGCCAATGATTTATTCTGTTGATATCACCGGATACAATGAGAGAAAGATTGAAACACCTGGTTATGCGTCAGACCCATCATGGTCTGCATTAATGAACTAAAATATTTGATTTACATTTTTTTTAAACATTACATCATTTGTTAACATTTACATGATATCTTTAAGGATCATTACTATTTTTAAAGAGGAAATTATCAATGATATATAAAAAAGCACTCAATCTTTCCTTGACTTTTTTATTAATCTTCATCCTCACAGGCTGTGGATCAACACGAAAAAATATTGAGCAGGTCTTATTTGGAGGAGGAAATAATAATGAAGCTGAAATAGTCTCAAATGCTATTCCTGGATCTTCCCAAGACTTCACAGTAAATGTTGGAGACCGTGTATTTTTTGCAACAAATTCAACAAGTTTAGATGATGATGCAAAAGCGATACTAGAAAGGCAAGCTTCTTGGTTGGAATTATATCCAGAAATTAGTATCATTGTTGAAGGGCACGCCGATGAGAGGGGTACAAGAGAATACAATATTGCGCTTAGCGCCAAAAGAGCGGATATTGCGGTAGCATACCTCGAAAGTCTTGGTATAGCTGGGGATAGGATCGAAACTGTTCCGTATGGTAAAGAAAGACCAGTTGCTGCCTGCTCATCTGAAGCTTGTTGGTCACAAAACAGACGAGCTGTGTCTGTAGTAATCATTGAGTAATTAGGAATTATCAACTAGATATTTTAGCGACGATAATATATCATTTACTACCAAATTAGTTTTTGGAATAATCTCTAATTTGAAAAATTGAATGATATTAGTTAATTATGTTAAATGATAACAAATTTCCTCTCACTGATAGCAGGATATGTGGTTTATTTTCAAGCTATATAAATCATGATAGAATTGCGTTAGCGGTCTCAGGCGGGCGAGATAGCATGGCCCTAATGTATTTGGTATATCGTTGGAAAGCCCACCTAGCAATAAATATTGAGATTGAAGTTCTCACAGTTAACCATAATCTCAGGAAGGCTGCCGAAGATGAATGTCGATTTGTCCAAAAAATTGCTAAAAATTACGGATTCAGGCATAAAGTGCTGACATGGGAGCACGAACACATCGAAACTTCTATTCAAGAGAAAGCACGAAACGCAAGATACCAGCTCATGCTGGATTATGCTAGAGAGGAGAATATTCATACAATTTTGACCGCTCACACCTCTGACGATAATATAGAAACATTTATTATGCGTCTTGCAAAAGGGAGTGGGCTTGATGGGCTTAAATCAATTAATGAAATTCGATACGAGGATGGAATTCGGATAGAAAGGCCATTGCTCTCATTATCTCGTAAATTAACAACTGAAATCCTCAAATCAATGGGTAATGAATGGGTAGATGATCCAACAAACGATGATGAGAGCTTTGAGAGAGTTAAAATAAGAAATAATATTCGCTCCTTATCTTCTTTTAATATATCGTCCGGCAATTTAACAAAAACAATTCAACGTCTGGCTAGGGCAAATGAGTCAATTAGTTTCTTTACCGACTTACTATCACAAGAGTTAGTTGAATTAAGTGAATTGGGATATGCCGATGTTAATTTCGATAAATTACGTAATTATCCAAAAGAGATAATTTTAAGGGTGTTTGCAAAAGCTTTAACAGATATTAATGGGGGAACTGTATCTCTCTCATCATTGGAAGCGGTATTTACGGAATTAATCAAAACAGAGAGAAGCAAGACCCTTAACGGCTGTCAAATAATACCAAAGATGAATAAATATGTGATAGTGAGAGAGAATAGGGGGATAAGTCCCGTTGAAATTAAAATTAACGAACGCATTTCTTGGGACGGAAGATTTGATGTGCATCTTAAATCATATAACAAAACAAAAATTGTCATTGATCAGATTGGAAATGCAAATGATCTTCGAAAAATGATAGATGGGACATATTTTCAAAGTATGCCAAAGTATGTATTGAGAACATTGCCTGGTGGATTCATAAAAGATAAGCTTGTATTACTACCAAACACACACAATATATATAACAGTGGTTATTTAGATGTTAAATTTAGAATTAATGATGAAAAAAAATATTCATAAATTATTAAGGAGTTAAAATTGGGTGGTTTTAGAAATATAGTTATATGGCTTGTCATTGGATTATTAATGATGGCTTTATACAATGTATTCCAGTCTTCTAATGAAACAAGAGGCGTGAGCGAAGTAAGCTACACCACTCTGATTTCAGAAGTCTCCGGTGGAAATGTTAGGGATGTAGAGATATCTGGTGATGAAATTACTGGGACTTTCAATGATGGCTCAAGGTTCCATTCCTATTCACCTGAAGACCCTCAGTTCATAGAGAGATTAAATGAACAAGGCGTAATAATAAATGTCAAGCCGGTAAGGCAAAGTGCGCTATTCTCCATTTTTGTCTCATGGTTCCCAATGTTATTACTTATTGCAGTTTGGATATTTTTCTTAAAGCAAATGCAAGGTGGTGGACGTGGCGCTATGGGTTTCGGAAAATCGAAGGCAAAACTACTTAACGAGAAGAAAGGTAAGGTCACCTTTAGTGATGTCGCAGGCATCGATGAGGCAAAGGAAGATCTCGAAGAAATTGTTGAATTTTTAAAAGATCCGCGTAAGTTTCAATATTTGGGTGGTAAAATCCCAAAAGGCGCATTACTTGTCGGACCTCCTGGTACTGGTAAAACACTATTAGCTAGGGCTATAGCTGGTGAAGCTGGTGTACCTTTTTTTACAATTTCTGGTTCAGATTTTGTTGAAATGTTCGTTGGTGTTGGAGCCAGTAGAGTGCGTGATATGTTTGAACAAGCAAAAAGAAGCGCGCCATGCATCATATTCATAGATGAGATAGATGCTGTTGGAAGACACAGAGGCGCAGGACTGGGCGGGGGTAATGATGAAAGAGAGCAAACATTAAATCAGCTGCTGGTGGAAATGGATGGATTTGAAGAAAATGAAGGAATAATATTGATAGCAGCAACTAACAGGCCGGATGTTTTAGATCCAGCTCTTTTGAGACCTGGTAGATTCGACAGACAAGTAGTTGTTCCAAATCCCGACATAATTGGACGTGAGAAGATTTTAAAAGTACACGTCAGAAAAGTTAAATTATCTGATGAAATAAATTTAAAAGTAATAGCTAGAGGAACTCCAGGATTCTCTGGTGCTGATCTTGCAAATCTTGTTAACGAAGCTGCGCTACTGGCAGCTCGAAGAGGCAAAAGAGTAATCACTCAAGATGAATTTGAAGACGCAAAAGATAAAGTAATGATGGGTTCTGAGCGTCGTACACTTGTAATGTCTGATGATGAAAAGAAATTGACTGCATATCACGAGGCAGGTCATGCTCTTGTTGCAGTAAAGCAAAAAGCATCAGATCCTATTCACAAAGCCACAATAATTCCAAGAGGACGAGCCTTAGGTATGGTCATGCGTTTGCCAGAAAGAGACCAGTTGTCAATGACCAGAGAGAAACTTAAAGCTGATCTTGCTGTTGCTATGGGCGGAAGGGCTGCTGAGGAACTGATTTTCGGTGACGAAAAAGTAACTTCAGGCGCACAATCTGATATCAAGATGGCAACAAACATGGCAAGGGCGATGGTAACACAATTCGGTATGAGTGATATTTTAGGACCTCTCTCATATGGCAATAATGAAGATGAAGTTTTCCTCGGTTATTCTGTTGCAAAAACACAGAATTTATCAGAAGAAACACAAAAAATTGTTGACTCTGAAATACATAAGCTTGTAGATGGCGGTCACAAAGCTGCAACAGAAATTGTCATCAAATATAAAAAAGAACTCGAAATTATCGCTGAAGGTCTGCTTGAGTATGAGACTTTGTCCGGCGATGAAATATTAGACCTATTAAAGGGCAAGAATCCAGATAGGCCTGATACGGATGGAACAGAAGAGCCACCAAGTGATCCAACTGCTGTACCAACTGAGAGTGCAGAAAAGAAAGCATCGAGTAAGGCAAAAAAAACCCAGAAAATGAAGCCGCAAACACAGCCATAAATCATTCATTATTATTTAAACTTTAGGGATAGTTTTATATGAATGCTAAAAAATATTTTGGTACAGATGGGATTAGAGGGGTTGCAAATCAACATCCCATTACAGCTGAAGTTGCTCTGCAGATTGGAATTGCTACTGGATTATTCATATCAAAAGATAAAACGGCTAAAAGAGTAATAATTGCCAAAGACACAAGGCTATCAGGCTATATGCTGGAGTCTTCACTCACTTCTGGTCTAACGTCAGTTGGGTTAGATGTTTTTTTGCTTGGACCAATGCCAACCCCTGCGGTGTCGATGCTCATTAAGTCAATGAGGGCGGATCTTGGCATTATGATTTCAGCATCACACAACACATATGAATATAACGGTATTAAGATATTTGGTCCAGATGGGTATAAACTTGACGATATGGACGAATCAGAAATTGAAGGTATATTAGGAAATATAGATAGCTATGACCTCAGCTCGAGAATGGTTGGAAAGGCAAAAAGGATCGACGATGCTCAAGCTCGTTATATTGAGTATGTCAAGGGTACTCTGGATAAAGACATTAGCTTTGATGGTATTAAAGTTGTCATTGATAGCGCACATGGAGCGGCATATAAGGTAGCACCATTGGCTTTATGGGAGCTTGGGGCAAAGGTTATTTCAATTGGAGATAGCCCTAATGGGAAGAATATTAATAACGAGTATGGATCAACCTCACTTGGTAATTTAAAAAAAGCGGTCAGTAATCATAAAGCGGACATTGGGATTGCCCTTGATGGAGATGCAGATAGAATAATCGTGATTGATGAGATGGGAAATATCGTTGATGGTGACACACTTTTGGCTATCATTGCAACTGAGTGGAAAAAATTAGGTAAACTAAAAAAAAATTCTGTAGTTGCTACAATTTTATCAAACATAGGCTTGGAGTCTTACTTGTCACAAGAAGAAATGAAACTATTTAGAACAAATGTTGGAGATAGGTATGTCTCCCAGTTTATGAGAGAAAACGGGTATAATATTGGTGGTGAGCAGTCTGGACATATTATCATTGGGGATTACTCAACAACAGGGGACGGATTGTTGGCTGCGATACAGATATTATCCATTATGAAAAAAAGTAATAGGAAGATTAGTACGCTTGCCCGCCTTATCAAAATTGTTCCCCAAATTCAAAGGAATTACAGAATTAGCGACTATGAAAAGATCAATTCCGACGACGTAAATGAAATTCATAGAATAGGACAAGAGAGAATTAAAGAAAAAGGCAGGATATTGGTTCGTCTGTCTGGAACAGAGCCACTCATCAGAGTCATGGGTGAGTCTCAAGATAAAAAATATTTAAATGAGACATTGGACTATTTGATGGATTTAATCGAAAGGCGTTTTAATTAGCAAGCTTATTTGAGCCTATCCTCGTGAGTACAATGCCCGCAAGAATAACAAACATTCCAATAATCTGGTAAAGATGAATATCTTCTTTTAGCAAGAAGCTCCCAAGAATAACAACATAAACCGGTAAAACATAATGTGTAAGCGACACGAATGTTGGGCCTGCAACCTTTGTAAGATTAAACATAACCATGCTTGCCATTGCGGTTGAGAAAACCCCCATCAATAATACTGATATGAATGAAATATCAAAAATTTCAAAAACTGGGGGACCTTCCAACAACATTGCAGTAATAAACGCGAAACTTGATGCAAACAAGAAGCTGCCCGATGTTTTTTGCATTAATGTAATATTTGGCATGACATTTACAGCTATGTTTTGGATTGAATAACCAATTGCTGCAAGTAATATCGCAATCTGCGATAGCATCTTAAAGTCATTAGATGTTATTAAAGTATTCGGTTTTTCAAATAGTAGAATGTACAGGCCTGCAAAGCCAATGATTACGCCAAAGAGCTTCAGGCTATTCAATTTCTCATTGGGAACAAGAAAATGAGCAGCAAGAACTGTAAACAAGGGACCGATTCCAAATAGAATACCTCCAATATTCGTATCTAAATATTGAGTCCCCCAGCAGATAAGAAAGAAAGGGAAAAATGCTGTCATACCTATCAAAGCAAGCCAGGCCCAATTCACAATACCAGTTGGCAAAGTCTCGCCTCTTAATTTTAAAATAGAATATATTATCACGAACCCAATAGAGAGTCTGAGTGAGACAATCCATAAAGGGCTGAAATCATCTAGAGCATACTTTGTTAATGCAAATGTAGAACCCCAAAATATAACTAAGAGGGATAAATAAAACCAGTTCATAAGAGATGAATTTTTCATAAGATAAAGAAAATAGTAAGAATAATCTTACTGATTATGCTTAAATTTAATACATGTCAAATTAATTAACTTTATAATTGATAAATGTAAAGTTTTGCAGTATTAAAGAAATGGGACAGCTCTCCCCAACGAGAGTCAACTATCTGGAAGGGTAGAGAACATGACAAAGAAACCAACAAATAAAACAAATAGACCACTATTTTCATCTGGTCCATGTGCAAAATTTCCAAATTGGCAAATCAATAAAATAGAAACATCTATTTTAGGTAGATCTCATAGGGCTAAAAAGCCAAAAGATTTTATTAACTACTCAGTTGAGCTAACCTCGGATTTACTTGAGATACCTAAAGACTACAAAGTCGCAATTGTACCCGCATCTGATACTGGGGCATTTGAGATGGCAATGTGGAACTTTTTAGGACATATACCTGTTGATGTTTTTGCTTGGGAGTCTTTCGGTAAGGGATGGGTAACCGACATTATCAAACAGTTAGGCCTTGAAGATGCGAATGTGATAGAAGCAGATTACGGAATTTTACCAGATCTACAGTCAGCAAATTCTGACAGTGATATTGTTTTTACTTTAAACGGAACAACCTCAGGGGTTAGAGTCCCTAACCTGAATTGGATAAAAGATAGCAGAAAAGGCATAACATTATGTGACGCTACATCTGGTCTATTTGCCCAAAAAGTTGATTGGAGCAAGTTGGACGTAACAACATTTTCCTGGCAGAAGGTTCTTGGAGGAGAGGCGCAGCATGGCATGATAATTCTCTCACCAAAAGCAATTGATAGATTAAATGAATACAGTCCCAGTTGGCCATTGCCAAAAATATTTAGAATAAAAAAATCTGGTATAATTGACCAGAGTATCTTTTCTGGATCAACTATTAACACGCCTTCACTTCTATGTGTTGCTGATTATGTTGCTGCCCTTGAGTGGGCACGTGAAATAGGTGGGTTAAATAAGTTAATTGAAATTGCTGATAATAATCTTCAAATTATAAAAGATTGGGTCTCTGAAACTGATTGGATAAAATTTTTAGCAAAAGAAGAGTCAACCATATCAAACACATCTGTTTGCCTTGAGTTTTCTTCAAAAAGCCCAAATGGTGATGAAATCGATACATCAAAATTATCAAAAACAATCCAAAATATGCTTGAAGAGGAAGAGGTCGCTTTTGATATTGGGGCTTATAGAGACGCGCCACCCGGGTTAAGAATATGGACGGGTGCAACAATTGAACCATCAGATATTTCAATATTGCTAGAATGGATTAATTGGGCGTATTTTGTAGCAACAGAAAAGAACTAAAATAAACAGGGAAAACATAAAAATGCCTAAAGTACTTGTATCAGATAAGCTCAGCGAGGAGTCTGTGAAAATATTCAAAGATAAGAATATTGACGTGGACTATTTACCTGATATCGGAAAAGACAAAGAAAAATTAGCAGAAATCATCAAAAGCTATGACGGTTTAGCAATTAGATCAGCAACAAAAGTAACGGATAAAATTCTAAGTAATGCAAAAAACTTAAAAGTAATTGGCAGAGCCGGAATTGGTGTGGATAATGTTGATATTGAAACTGCAACCACTAATGGTGTCATTGTTATGAATACACCATTTGGCAACTCAGTAACAACTGCAGAGCACGCAATTACTTTGATGATGTCACTTGCAAGACAAATACCGCAAGCCGATAAATCAACAAAGAACAGTCTCTGGGAAAAATCAAAATTTATGGGCGTTGAGATTACTGGGAAGACTCTTGGTGTCATTGGCTGTGGAAATATTGGTACCATCGTAATTGATCGTGCCAAGGGTTTAAAAATGAAAGTGATTGGCTATGATCCCTATCTAACCGAAGAGAGGGCTGAGTCAATGGCAATTGAAAAAGTTGAATTAAAAGAGTTATTTTCAAGGTCAGACTTTATAACAATTCATACACCGCTTACGGAGCAAACGAAAAATATTATTAATACCGAAAGCATAAAACAAATGAAATCATCAGTACGCATAATAAATTGTGCACGTGGTGGTCTTGTGGATGAAGATGCCCTCCTGGAAGCGCTGAATAACGGTAAGATAGCTGGTGCTGCCATCGATGTATATCAAGAGGAGCCAGCGAAAGATAACCCATTATTTGGAAACGAAAAAATAATATGTACGCCGCACCTAGGCGCATCCACCTCTGAGGCACAGGAGAAGGTAGCTGTACAGATTGCCGAACAGATGAGTGACTTTCTTCTAACAGGTGCAATCACTAATGCCGTAAATTTCCCATCTGTCTCTGCTGAAGAAGCAACCTCCATGGAACCATATTTGGTTCTAGCAAAAAATCTCGGATCTTTTGCTGGGCAAATAACAGAAAGCGCACTAAAAAGTGCAAAGATTGAGTACGTTGGCAGTATTGCTGATATGAATGTTGAGTCTTTAACATCAACAATTATTTCAGGTTTATTAAAGCCTTTGTTAGAGGATATAAATATGGTGAACTCTCTATCAATTGCCAAGCAAAGAGGTATCAAGATCGAACAAATAAAAAAAGAGAGCAGTGGTATCTACGGCTCATATATAAGACTTATTGTAGAGTCTGAAAGACAAGAGAGATCTGTAGCGGGTGCTGTTTTTTCGGATGGCTCGGCAAGAATCATTCAAATAAAAGGCATAGATATGGAAGCTAAATTCGCAAAACATATGATATATATAACAAATAATGATACGCCAGGTTTAGTTGGAAAAATTGGACACTGCCTCGGATCACAAGGTGTGAATATAGCTAATTTTAATTTAGGGAGAGATAAAATTGGTGGTAACGTTATTGAGTTGATTGAAGTTGACTCTCCAGTAGACGATTCTGTACTAGATAAATTGACTCAAATAGAAGACATCGTGCAAGTAAAAAAGTTAAATTTTTAAGTAAATAATATGACAAGTGTTGTTATTGTTGGTACCCAGTGGGGTGATGAGGGTAAAGGTAAGATAGTCGACTCCTTGTCTGATAAAGCAGATGTAATAGTTAGATTTCAAGGTGGGCATAATGCAGGCCATACTTTGGTAATCGATGGACAAACAATCAAATTATCTCTTCTTCCATCTGGTATTGTTCGAGAAAACAAGCTCACAATAATTGGCAATGGTGTTGTTTTAGATCCTCAGGCATTATCATCAGAAATAGAATATCTCTCTAAAATTGGGATAAAAGTCACACCGAAAAATTTAAAAATCGCTGAAAATACTACAATCATATTACCGTTGCATAAAGATTTAGATCTGGCTCGAGAGGAAAGGGCAGGTAAAGCAAAAATAGGAACTACCGGTAGAGGAATTGGACCTGCTTACGAGGATAAAGTTGCAAGAAGATCAATA
The DNA here is from genome assembly GCA_902633855.1 of uncultured OCS116 cluster bacterium. GTDB lineage: Bacteria > Pseudomonadota > Alphaproteobacteria > Rhizobiales > TMED25 > TMED25. Next base: position 46,354 of record CACPHU010000002.1, on the reverse strand, counting down.
AAATTGAATGATTTGTGTAATCTAGAAAATATAAAAGATAAAATTGAGTTAATATTGGATCATCACAATATCTTAAGGCACGCATATAAGCTCGATTTACTTAGTGTCGACGATGTATACCAATATCTACAAGAGATAAAAAAGGATATTATCCCATTTGTTGCTAATACATGGCGGATATTGAAGGATATGAGGCAGAATAATAAGAAAATATTATTCGAAGGCGCCCAAGGTCTACTACTTGATGTTGACTTTGGAACGTATCCGTATGTTACATCCTCAAATACGCTTCCTGGTCAGGCCTCAATTGGCACTGGTGTGGGTCCTAAATTCCTTGATCAAATTATTGGTATAACAAAAGCATACACGACCCGAGTTGGAAGCGGTCCCTTCCCCACCGAATTATTTGATGAATCTGGTGAAAAGCTCGGACGGATCGGAAATGAATTTGGTACTGTCACGGGAAGAGAAAGGCGGTGTGGTTGGTTTGATGCAGTGCTCGTGCGGCAAACTGCACAGATTTCAGGTATTGACATGATTGCATTAACAAAATTAGATGTTTTGGACTCCTTCGAAAAGATTAATATCTGCGTAGGGTATGAATTAGATGGAAAAGAGATTGATTACCTTCCGTTATCTGAGCCCTTACAGAATAAAATTATACCTATATATGAAGAGCATGATGGCTGGCTCACTGATACTTCGGGTATTAATGAATTTAATGAACTTCCATTAAAAGCATTGGAATACATAAAACGTATTGAGGAGATAATCTCAACACCAATTAGCATAATATCCACTAGCCCAAACAGAGAGGACATTATTTTTTTGGAAGGTATATTCAATTAAGCTGTAAAATTAAAGTAAAGGATATGAATAATATGGAAGATTTAACAGAAAAAAGGGACTATAGCTATATAGCAAAATTTTTTCACTGGGGATTTGTTATTTTGTTTATATATGGACTCATTAAACAAGTTCAGGATATCGAACAGCTAGAAAATCCTTCCCTACTAAGGTTTGAAGTTCTCTTTGCATCCGTGTTCGTCATATTGCTTCTTGTGAGATTTATTTATATGAAAAGAACCCAAAAGACTTCACTGCCTGAACATACTCCAAAATTACAAAAAATTGCAGCGAAAACAGTACATTATGGGATGTATTTTACACTGGCTGCTATTCCCTTATCTGGTATGCTAATTGGTTTGTTATTCTGGTTTGGTCTTCAAGATGGACTTATAATTGAGTCAGTTGTAACACTTCATGAAATATCGATAGATTTGATCTATATTTTAATAGGAATTCATATTTCCGCAGCATTATTTCATAGGATTAAACGAGACGGAGTTTGGTCGTCAATGGTACCATTCTTGAAAGAGTAGATAATTATGATTGAATTTTTTAGGAAGAATCACAATTATTTACAGGCAGGTTTTTTTCTCACATTCGCCGCAAGCATAGGACAGACATTTTATTTTGCATTATATGCTGGAAATATTAGAGAAGAACTTACATTATCACATGGTTTGTATGGTGGATTGTATACTATCGCAACCTTGATGAGTGCGATTACGATGCTCTACACTGGTAAAATGGTAGATTATATAAAGGTACGATATTTATCTTTTGTAATACTTATCTTTTTAGGCCTTTCATCAATCGCATTCTCATTAATTAATTCTGCTATTTTTTTGTTGATTGTATTTTATCTTCTCAGGATAACGGGGCAGGGAATGTCAACGCACATTTCATCAACTTTTATTGCAAAGACTTTTACAACTATGAGAGGCAAGGCTGTTGCCGTGACGGTAATAGGGAGGGCTTTTGGGGAGATGGTAATGCCATTAACAGCATTGTTACTAATTGCTTTTTACGGTTGGAGGCAAGCGTGGATTATTACCGGGGTCTTTATATTATTTATTCTTGCCCCATATGTTTTCTATCTTTTAAAAGACAGAGAAGTCTATGAGCCTGACATTGAAAATACATCTGATAAAAATAAAAACTCAAAGATTCAATATCGTAGGAAGGATGTGCTAAATAGTGGCTATTTTTATTTAATTTTAGCTGCTGTATTAGCGCCCCCATTCGTGTTGACTGGTATATTTTTTCATTCTTATCATTTGATGACCATAAAGGATTGGTCTATTGAAATATACGCCTTCACAATGCCGGTATTTTCAATACTACTGATGATTTTTGTACTAATATCTGGCTGGGCTGTCGATAAATGGAGCGCTAAAGACCTAACAAAATTTTTCCTACTACCTCTTGTTATAGGCTGCATCTGTCTAGCATATGGAAAAAGTGAGTCTACAATGGTAATATTCATGATGTTTGCAGGTATCACCTCTGGTTTTGCTACATCTATTGCAGGCTCCCTTTGGGCCGAACTTTATGGAACAAAATATTTAGGCGAGATAAAATCAGTTGTAACCTCTGGTGTTATAGCATCCACAGCCTTATCGCCCGGATTTATGGGTTATCTTATCGATCGAGATATCAGCATTGAAAGCCAAGTAATTGTAATTGCAATATGTATGATACTATTGACAGGTCTTATGACCTTCAGAGGCTCGAAATCAGTTTAATTGGTTCGACTTATGAAACTTTTGACTTTTTCAAAGGCCTTACTTTCGATCTGACGTACTCTTTCCCTGCTGATTCCAAATCTTTGGCTGAGTTCTTCTAATGTTTTTGAGTCTTCATCTATTCTTCTGGAGATGAAGATTGATTTCTCTCTTTCGTTCAGACAGCTTAGTGAGTCGTATAATTGTTTTCTTCTTTTATCCATCTCATCACTGACTACAAGAGAAGTTTCTTGGTTTTGACTTTCATCAACGAGAAAATCTTGCCACTGGCCGTCACCTTCGTCTGATATTTGCGTGTTCAAAGATGAGTCACCGCCTAACCTTCTATTCATGTCAACAACATCGGTTTCTGTCACGCCAAGGTTCTCCGCAATATGTGCGATTTGTTCAGGTTTTAAATCGCCTTCTTCCAGGGCATGAATGTTATTTTTGATTTTTCTTAAGTTGAAGAATAGTTTCTTTTGGTTCGCGGTCGTACCCATTTTTACAAGACTCCATGAGCGCAGTACGTATTCTTGAATTGCTGCTTTAATCCACCATATAGCATATGTTGCAAGCCTGAACCCTCTATCGGGATCAAATCTTTTTACTGCCTGCATCAAACCGATATTTCCTTCAGCGATAATATCGCTCAATGGCAAGCCGTAGCCTTTATAACCCATTGAGATTTTAGCGACTAGTCTCAAATGACTAGTTACAAGCCTGTGTGCAGCATCAGTATCACCATCAGCATTGAGGCTCTTAGATAGGTTTTTCTCTTCCTCAAGAGTAAGAAGAGGAAATTTTTTTATTTCTTTTAGGTACAGTCCCAGACTGTCTTCACTAGCAATAATTGGTATTGAACCATACATTTAATATGTATCCTTGTTTTTAATCAAAATTTGAGTGAACACAATAAAATACTACTAATTTATATTTCTGACAATACATTTTTTAACATATTTAAATCATCAGGCAATTTCGACTCAAACTTCATAAGTTCATCACTTATGGGATGTTTAAAGGATAACTTTGAAGAATGTAATGCGTGTCGATCAATTTTAAGTTGCTTTCGATGTTCATCACTAAGTAGCTTCAACTTGGTATTGTATCCTTTACCGTATTTTTGGTCACAAATAACTGGGTGCCCGATATGTTCTAAGTGCACTCGTATTTGATGTGTTCTACCCGTATATAACTTACAACGTATCTGTGAGATTAAAGGATCATTTTTGTGATTATATACTTTCTCTATCACCTTGTAGGTAGTTATTGCTAGCTTCCCATTTTTAGTATTTTTAGTTACCATCATTTTTGTTTTATCACGATCATTTCTTGTGATTTTAGTTTCGATTTTACCTGATCTCGTTTTTGGCACACCCCAAACTAAGGCATCGTAAATTCTCTCAAGGTCACCACTTTTTCCGTGATCCATAAATTGTCTTGATAGATTATTATGCGCCAAATCATTTTTTGCTATAATCATGAGCCCACTTGTATTTTTATCTAATCGATGAACAATTCCTGGTCTTTTTTGCCCACCGATACCTGAGAGTGAACTACCACAATGATGCAGTATTGCATTAACAAGTGTTCCAGTTTTGTTACCAGCGCCAGGATGGACGACAAGATCTGATTGCTTATCAATAACTAATATATGATCGTCTTCATATATAACATTTAATGGGATATTCTCCGGTTCAAGGGTCTCTTCAATTGGTTCCGGAAGTATAATTTTAATTTTTTCGTTATCTCCAGTAAGTTTAATTTTCTTTAAGGTTACAACTTCATCATTTAAAAAAATATACCCATTTGTAATTAGATTTGAAATTCTTTGTCGACTTAATTCTGAATTTTGGCTGATGAATTGATCTATTCTTTTGCCGCCATCAGTTTTATTTGTTATAAGATTAAGTAATTTATTATTTACCATTAACTTTAGCCATGGAAGAGATCGAAAATATTGATCAAAATATAAAATCCACAAGGGTGCTCAAGATTGCCATATTCATTATGACATTGTTACTCATTATTGGTTTTTGTGTTGTTTTTATAACAATTGGGCATCGATTATCAAATAACACATTAAACAATGAAGAAGTTAGCCTATTAGATAATAAGATTGCTATTGAACCAAGTCAAGATGTCATATCTGTTACTAGTGACGGTAAAAGTTTAATAATTACAACGAGTGATGTATCCGGGAGTTATATTATTTATAATATTGACAAAAAAACAAATAAAATTATCTCAACGATAAGATTTGAAAAATAATCTAGATTAAATCTAGACCTCTCATAACTAGCAATAGTGAAGAAATAGAGCATATTGATAAAATATATGGCTTCAATATTTTGCTCGTATAAGCTAATAAAAATTTAGATGTGTAAGATGCAAAAAAGAGGGGTGGCAGCATTAAAAAACCATAAATGATATGATATTCTTTTATCACACCAACCGAGATCAGTATTATAAAAGAAACTAAACTTCCTATTGTAAAAAATAAATTATTATTTGCCCTAACAATAGATGGATTTTCGTTTTGGTATATTATTCCCATCGGTGCGCCCCCAACGCCGACTATTGTACCGAGAATTCCGGAGGCTGTTCCCGCGAAGAAATGATTACGTGAGTTTTGGGAAATTCTTTTTACTGTTACAGCGCTGACTAGAATTGATACCAATAATACTAATCCAATAATTATTTCAATTTTACCTGATGCGACAATATATGCCGCTATCCATCCAGCTAAAATAGAGCCAAATATACGTCCGCTAATCGATGGCCTAAATATTTTCCATTGAATATCTTTAAAATATCTGATGCTTGGAAAGAGTGCAGCAAAAAAACCAAGAAAAACAATAGTAGATGGAATTAGATATGGATCAAGTAAAGCCAGAAAAGGGGCCGCTATCATCCCCCATCCCATTCCAAAAAGACTTTGTGCGCTTGACGCAATATACACAATGAAAAAGGCTAATAAAACCTCCGAAAAGGCTATTTGTGAGAAAAACGCATCTATCATTTATCTAAAATGTATCTAAAAAGGAAGCCACTTTGGATTTTCAGAGAATTTGATGTATCCGACGTTTGCGCCCATTCTGAGACCGGCACCTGTTTTAATTGTCGCAATTGTAACGCCACCCCTGTTATAGACACTTCCACCAAGACCGCCAACTACATAAGCTGTCCCATTTGTTCCAAGGAACCTCCTATGTACATCACTCATATTATCCATGTTGTAGATAAGAAACATAACTCGAGACCCATCCCCACCGTAATCCATTCCAATGCTTGGTCCTTGCCAATATATTTTCTCTTCCCCAAGATTTTTTGTCGTTATGGTACCTTCGCCATATGTGAGTCCAGCTATGATAGCTCCGCTTGCTTCCTCGCCAATTATATAACCGTCAGGCCTCCCAAATGCAGAAAATAAGGCTTCAACAGCCGTGCCCAGTCCTTCTGTCGCCGTACCAAAAAAATCGTGCCCTGCAAGAACAAGTTCACCAACTTTGAAACCATCAGAATTATCTGATGAATTTGGCTCATCATACCATTCAGCATTTGTATTAAATGTGGTGAATGTAACAAAAATAATACCAAACAGTAAAACTAATATATTTTTTCTAATATTTCTCATCTTGCCACCCATGAATTTAGATCTATTGATATTTTACAATAATCCGTAATAAGTAAAAGAAAAAAATTACAAATTTATTTCAATAAGCACTCTTTTTGCCTTGTATTTGCCAGTGACACAAACCCATCACTATTTAAGAAATTCGGCTTATTGTAATCAAATTCATTAAGATCAATATCAAAGAATGCCCCACCAGCGCCTTCCAAAATTACCTGCCCTGCCGCCGTGTCCCATTCATAACATGGCTCAAGCCTGATATATAGGTCTGCCAAACCTTCTGCCAACAAACCAAATTTGAGGGCTGAACCACAGGGCTTTATTTGATTAATACCGTATTGGTCTATAATACCCTGCATTTTTTTTGATGGAATTGATCTACTGTGCAACATGACCTCGGTTTTCGCATGTTGTCTTGTTCTTATTTCAATAGCATCATTGTTGTTTGATAATTTATAGGATTTTAGATTATTATAAGAGAAATAAATATCATTGAATGCAGGTGCGTTTATGATACCGAGGACAGGTTTATTGTTCTCAACTAATGCAATATTTATTGTGAACTCACCATTTTTCTTGATGAATTCGCGTGTCCCATCAATAGGATCAATCAAAAAAAAACAATTTGATTTGATTTTATTTTTTTCTTCAAAGTATTTTTCTTCTGAAATTAAATCTACACCGGGTTCAATCTTTGATATTTCATGCAAAATTATATCTTCAGAAATCCTGTCTGCCTCAGTTACGGGGGAATTATCCTTTTTGTAGTCTATTTCAAAATTTGTGTCGTATATCTTCATGATTTCCAATGCAGACTTTTTTGATATATTTATGAGCTCGTGAGCCAATTTTTTATGTAAGTTTTGATTACTATTTTTCATAACGTTGGGTAGCAATTAATTTTTTATACTAATATTTTAATAGACTATGTATAATCTGAATATTAATTAACTATGTATATTTGCATATAGATTCAATTTAAAAATGTCAAATTTAGACTTATTTTCACTGCTCAGTAGAAAGATCTTTCATGATCTCATAAATCCTGCATCAGCTGCTTTAAATGGAATGGAATTACTAAAATATAATTTAGCTAACACTGATGCTCAAATACAGGAGGATGAGACTTTCCAACTTCTTGATATGAGTATTAAAAAAATAACAGCACAGATTACATTCTTTCGTTTTTGCTATTCTAATCCAACAAGTGCAAAAAATGAGAATGTGTCAATTAATTTCGTTAACAACATAATTGATGATTATATAAGTTTCACAAGACTCAAAATTACATATAGCAACGATCTTCAACAGTTGAATCAAAAGCATGCAATACTGCTCGCCAATACTATAATGGTTCTTCAGAGTCTATTTCCTCAGGGTGCCGAAATAAATTATGAATTAATTGACGCAGACACTTATATAATTCGAGTTAACAATCCAACTGGGAAGATAAACGCAGATATATTGGAAGATCTTCATGTTCGAGGATCGGATAATATAAAAAATATTCAAGTCAGATATTTAAATGAATTGACAAGCATTTATGGGATAAAATACGAAGTAATTTCTGGCGAAGACAACGTGACTTCAATTAATTTTTGCAATGCAAATTAGGCTGACTCGAGCAGCTCAGTAGGATCCCGCAAAACGTAACCTCTACCCCATACTGTCTCTATGTAGTTTTCATCATCAGATGCTTGCATGAGTTTTTTTCTGAGCTTACATATGAACACGTCGATTATCTTCAATTCTGGCTCATCCATGCCCCCATAAAGGTGATTTAAAAACATTTCTTTTGTGAGAGTGGTCCCCTTTCGAAGTGATAATAGTTCGAGCATCTGATATTCTTTTCCTGTGAGATGAACTCTTTTTCCACTAACTTCGACTGTTTTTGAGTCGAGGTTTACATCTAATCGCCCAGTTGAAATTATTGATTGAGCATGACCGCGAGAGCGTCGAATAATTGCGCTAATTCTTGCAACTAACTCCTCTTTTTGAAATGGCTTTGTGAGATAATCGTCAGCGCCAAAACCGAAACCTTTAACTTTACTTTCCATAGCACTGTGTCCAGTTAAGATAAGAACAGGAGTCTCTATCTTTTGCGTTCTCAAGTTTTTTAAAACGTCATAGCCACTCATATCAGGAAGATCTATATCTAACAAGATTAAATCGTAATCATATAACTTACCAAGATCTATACCTTCTTCCCCTAAATCAGTTACATCAACTTTAAAATTTTCTGATTTAAGCATCAGTTCAATACTGTGTGATGTAGTCTGATCATCCTCTATTAGAAGTATTCTCATGTTAATCTCACTAATTTATTTGCAAATAATAAAAACGAATCACTTTAGTAATTCACACTATAAGGTTATCTTTTATAGAAATGCTATCAAGAATTTTGTGCAATTTTTACTAAAAACACTCAGATATAAACAAAAAAATTAGATAAATTCTATCTTAAGTAGTTGAAAAAAATAGAAATTAGAAGTCATTCTAATAGTTATTGTCATTATCAATAATAAATACTATATACATAAATATAGTAACAACCGAGTGTGTAAATGCCAACCTTTGATATAGTCTCTAAATTTGATCCATCGGAAGTTGATAACGCAATACAAAATTTAAAGCGTGAGATCAGCCAGCGTTACGATTTTAAGAACTCAAATTCACAAATTGAATTTGAGAAAGATCAAATAACTATAATTACCGATGATGATTATAAGCTTACCCAATTACAGGAAATACTGAAGGTTCAAATTACAAAAAGAGGGATTGATGCAAAAGCATTAGACATGGGAAAAGTTGAGATCTCTGCTGGGCAGTCTGTCCGGCAATCTATTTCAATGATACAGGGTATAAACAGAGAGATTTCAAAAGATATAATTAAAATTATTAAAGACTCAAAAATTAAGGTTCAAGTCTCAATACAAGGAGATGAATTGAGGGTGAGTGGAAAAAAAAGAGATGATCTTCAACAAACAATAACCTTATTAAAAACGCAGAACTTCGATTTGCCTCTGCAGTTTATTAATTTCCGTGATTAACCAAAAAGAAATAGTGAAGCTTTGGATAATAAAGATATAAAATTATTTAATATAAAAAAAACAAAAAGGGTCGTTGTGGCCATGTCAGGTGGTGTTGACTCCTCCGTTGCTGCTGCCGTTTGTGCGAGGCAGGGCTATGATGTAGTTGGGGTAACTTTACAATTATACACTAGCGATAATGTATCTCGAAAAAAAGGATCGTGTTGCGCCGGGCAAGATATTTACGATGCAAAAAAAGTAGCAGAAAAAGTTGGTATCAAACATTATGTGCTTGATTATGAAGAACAATTTAAGTCCGAGGTAATAGATGATTTTGCTGAGTCGTATGCAAATGGACAAACGCCTATCCCTTGTGTTCGTTGCAACGAAAAAATAAAATTTGGTGATTTGTATGAAACAGCAAGGCAACTAGGAGCATCAAGTTTGATTACTGGGCATTATGTATCTAATAAATTAATTAACGGGGAAAGAGGTTTATTTAGAGCGAGGGATGTTAATAAAGATCAAAGCTATTTCATGTTCACGCTAAAAAAGGCGCAGCTCGAATATATCAAATTTCCTCTTGGCGACCTTAATAAATCTGAAACCCGGAAGATTGCAAAAGAACTTGATTTAGTCACATCTGATAAACCAGAAAGTCAAGATATCTGCTTTGTGCAGAGCGGTAACTATGTAAATTTAATTAATACACTAAAGCCAAAATCGAATATAAAAGGTAATCTGATTGATACGACTGGGAATATTGTTGGCGAGCATGCTGGAATTATGAATTTCACAATAGGACAAAGACGAGGCATTGGGTATATAAATGGCGAGCCAAATTATGTAATAGATATTGATCACGAGAGAAATAATGTCACAATTGGACCAAAAGAGGCTCTTGCAATAAATCAAATTGCCCTAAAAAACTTAAATTGGCTGGGGCCTGAAAAAGGTATGGATGACGAGAAAGAGTTACCAGTCTACGTTAAAATTAGGTCAACATCTGAACCAGTGCCTGCAATTATCATTAAAAATGCAGATAATGCCAAAGTATTATTCAAAAATCCCGAATATGGTGTTGCGCCAGGGCAAGCATGTGTCATTTATGAATCTCATAAAAACATGGCAAGGGTGCTTGGAGGCGGATGGATAATCAAGGATAAGACTCAAAATTTAAATTCATAAATTTATATACAATCACACTGTAATGAAGTATTAATTTAGAAGATTTTCTAACTGTGATGGCGGAGTAGCTCAGTTGGTTAGAGCAGAGGAATCATAATCCTTGTGTCGGGGGTTCAAGTCCCTCCTCCGCTACCAAATTAATTATTTAAGTGAATGTATTCAATACTAAAAGATTTACGTGGAATAGAAAACGTTAAACCCTTATCCATTGTTAGTGCTGGACATGGTGTCACGCACTGGGTAAATGGAATATTCATTGTCTTACTACCATTTATTGCGCAAGACCTATCACTTTCATATACAACCACTGGCAGCATGGTGACCATTTTTTTTATTGCAGCGGTTGCTGTAACGATCATAAGTGGTCCTGTTATCGATATCTCAAAAAAATATATACTAGCGCAATTCTTATGTTTGATATCAGGAGCATTGGCGCTTCTATTAATGAGCGGTGCCACAAGTACCTTGATTCTGGCAACAGCAGCAGTTTTCATTGGTATCTGTGTTAGTGGGTGGCATACGCCCTCAATACCATATTTATCCCTTTTGTATAATAAAAATAGAGGCTTAGCCCTATCACTACACACTGTCGGTGCAAGTCTTGGAGATGGGATTGCGCCACCAATAGCAGGGCTAATTATGCTGGTCCTGTCGTGGCAACAAACTTCGCTCTTATTGGCTATACCGGTTGCCATCATGGGCTTTTATGTTTTGAGGTCACTGCCTCAAATAGGAGCTGATCAGGATACAGAAGATAATTCTTCTGGCAAATATAACTACTGGGAAGGGCTTAAAGGTCTCTTATCAAACAGAGACATGCTTATATTATGTATACTTGCTGGGTTGTGGTCAATGACACAAAATGGCCTTGTTGTTTTTCTGCCTTTATATTTGGTTGGTGAAATGCAATCAAGCCCTGTACTAGTTGGATTCGCATTGTTTTCCATACAATTAGGCGCTGTTTTTGGAGGACCAATAGTCGGTACTTTATCTGATCGTGTGGGCAGAAGACCTGTGGTTATATACTCGCTAATAATTTCTGCAATAGTATTAATAATCATACCTCTGCTTGAAAATGTTTATTTATTTATACTGATGTCCTCCCTTGCGGGTTGTTCGCTCTATTCAATACGGCCAGTTATTCATAGCTGGACCATGGATATATCAGCAGGTCAAACCTCTGGTAGTGCGATTAGTATGTTATTTACTGCACAGGCAGCCCTGACTGGCTTAATACCAATAATTGGAGGTTTAACTGCAGATATATTTGGGTTAAAATTGGTTTTTGTATTATTAACGCTAACAAGTATCTTAGCATTGTTTTTGTCATTTCTAATGCCAAAGAGAGCAATTTGAGTTTAAATAATTATGATCAACGAAACCAAAAATAAATTAGCAAATAATGAGCTTACACTTGGGGTTGGAATTGTGCAGTCTAGAGTTGTTGAAGTTGTACCATTAATGAAAACAGCAGGTTTTGACTGGCTTTTTCTTGATCTGGAGCATGGCGCATTAACTACTGACACAGTTTCGCAAATGTCTGCAATGGCGCTAAAGACAGGCTTGACTCCAATTGTCAGAATACCAATTAATGGATACATAATGGTCTCGAGAATACTTGATAACGGTGCGATGGGTATTGTATTGCCGCATGTGGAAACACCAGAAGAGGCAGCGAAATTAGTTGACATTGCAAAATTTCAACCAGAAGGATCACGTGGTGTTGGTGGGGGTATCGTTCAATATGATTATCGTAGCGTTGATCTATTAGAAGCATCCAAAGAGTTAAACTCAGAAACAATGCTCATTGCTATGGTTGAAACCCCAGCCGCAATTGAGTCAATTGATGAGATAGCATCCGTTGATGGGATTGATGTTATAATGATTGGCACAAATGACCTTGCATTGGCGAGTGGTTGTCCGCAGGATTTTGGAAATCCAAAAATAGAAAAATTTTATGAAAAAACTGCATTAGCGTGTAAAAAATATAACAAATGGCTTGGTTCTGGAGGCGTAAAAGACGAAAAAGCAGCAAAGAATTATATAGAAATGGGAGCTAATTTCTTTCTAGCGGGACAGGATATTGGTTTCTTACTCTCCGCTTCAAAAGATAGAGTTGACCGACTCAAAAGTTAAAATAATGGATATTGTAAAAAATATTTTAAAGCCACAAATGCCATCAATTCTAGTCGCGGCTGGCCACGGTGGGACACATTGGGTTAATGCGGCAATATATATTCTGTTACCTTATATTATTCTAGATCTTGGTCTCAGCTATACTCAGGCAGGTTTAATTATGACTGTGTTTCACTTCTCTACTTTTTTTGCAAACGCAATAAGTGGACCATTAGTGGATTTACGTGGGAAGGAAAAATATTCAAATTTCCAAGCATATTCACTCTTGATAGGTGGAATAGCAATGGTGCTTATGAGTATATCTTCAACGATATATTCACTATTTATTAGCGTCGCTATGATAGGAGTTTGTATTAGTCTGTGGCATCCTGCGGCTATTACGTATTTATCTGTAAATTATCCAGAAAATAGAGGTTTTGTATTATCAATTCATAGTATTGGCGCAAGCTTGGGTGATGCATTATCGCCGCTTCTTGCAGCATTTTTTCTCACATATGTAACAATTAATGGAAGTAATTTATCTTGGAACACAACCTCAATACTCTTATCTTTACCGCTTTTTATATTAGTGCTGATAATTATTTTCTTTTTGAAAGATAAGAAAAATAGTAATCAAGGAATCACGAGCGAGAAAGATGATAATTACTTTGCGGACTTGAAGCTTTTACTCGTGAATATTCAATTAGTCCCATTATTTCTAGTTGCAGGGGTAAGGACAGTCACACAAAATGGTGTACTTATTTTTATGCCCCTATATCTTGTTGCAAATGAAGGCGCTAGTGCAGCAGTTATTGGAGCGTCGTTGTTCTCAATGCAAATGGGTGGCTTAATTTCAGGACCCATCGCTGGCTATTTATCGGATAAGCATGGAAGAAAAATTATTGCGATCTCCTCTATCCTAGTTTCAGGAGTTTTGGTACCATTTTATCCACTAATTAGTAGCAATATATTAATTATATTATTATCAGCAGTAATTGGTTTTGCGATTTATGCCGGGCGGCCAGTTGTCCAAGGTTGGGCACTTGATATTGCACCTTCCAAAACATCTGGTAGTGTTATAAGTCTTTTATTCATGATGCAAGTTGGTTCGGCGGCACTTTTTGCAATGATTGCAGGTATTATTGCGGATAGGTATGGTTTAGCAATAATTTTTATTATCTTATCTGCAGTATGCATCATTACCTTGGTAATTGCCTCTCTTATACCAGCATCAAAAACAATTAAAATTAGCTAATGTTTATATAGTGCGCGTATCTAAATCAACAATTTCGATCTTGTAGCCGTCAGGATCCTCGATAAAAGCTATATGGGTGGTACCATGTTTTACGGGGCCTGGTTTTCGTGGTATATTGACTCCCGCTGCCTCAAGCTTATCACAAATATCGTATATGCCTCTTACCCCTAAGGCAATATGCCCATATGCTGTTCCAATTTCATAGTCTTCATCCTGTTCCCAATTATATGTTAACTCTAAAACAGCATGCGTATCTTCAGGTCCGTAGCCAACAAACACATTAGTATATTTTGCTTCAGGGACTTCCCTTTTTCTGAGTAGTGTCATCCCCAAAAATTTAGTATAAAAATCTATTGATTTATCTAAATCCCTGACTCTGAGCATCGTATGTAACATCTGGAATTCCGTATTATCAACCATTTAAACACCTCCAAAGAATTAAAAAATATTTTGATATCTTACTATTAATACATTAGCATTAAAACACTAATCATTTTTCGGATATAATAAAAGGGAAATAGTGATGGATAATGCAATATGGGCAATTTGGTATGACTTAGAAGATAATAATGACCAAGAATACTTCGATTGGATGCACAATGATTATCTTCCCTTCATTCAGTCAAAAACCGGTTGCTTGTGGGCTGCGCATTATAAAGCTGGAGCAAATGAGGGAACTGGAATGAAAGCAATAAGAGATAATTTACCGAGAGCAAATGATGATATTGGCCAAGGATCTCAATATATACAGCTGATTGGTGCAGCATCTATTGCTACACTTACAGGAAATGAAAAGTTTATAAATGATAGAGGTATTTCTCAACAGGCCCAACTAAATAAACGTGAAGGTATGCGCGAATGTTTATTTCAAGTTGTATCCAGAGTGGACGGCCCTGAAACTAATCTAAAAACACCAGGAACAACACCAGCACCTGTGATACAAATGGGAAGTTTTCGAACAAAAACTATTGATGATGAGTTTGATGTTTGTTCATGGTATACACAACACAGACTTCCTGCGATTGCAAGGCTTTCTGGATGTATAGCTGCTAGGACAATGCTTTGTGCCGCAGGATGGGCCAAATTCTCAGTTTTATATGAGTTTACTTCTTTAGAAGATCGAAGAAAGAATTTTGAAGAAAAACATGAAGCTATGGGTTTAACTGATGATAAATGGACACACAAGATTCATAACTATACCGTTCATGCGCCAGGATCACCATCTGTTGCAGAGAGATTGTGGCCTCCGGTCTCATAATTGGGAGTTCAGGTAAATGTTTGATTATATAATTGTTGGGGGAGGATCAGCTGGTTCAGTCCTTGCAAATAGGCTTACCTCTAATTCAAAAAATAAAGTTTTATTATGTGAAGCGGGTCCTGACACTCCGCCAGGAAAGGTACCGGAGCAAATTTTAGATACATATCCTGGCTATGCCTATCTTGACAAAAGATTTCATTGGACAGAGCTGAAGGTCAGTACCGAAGTTAAGTCTCATAACATGAAGGATGAAGATCAAATTCCGCTTAGGAAATATGAACAAGCAAGGGTACTTGGAGGTGGCTCGTCTATAAACGGTTTAGTTGCGAATAGGGGCGCGCCAAACGATTACAGTATATGGGAGGAAAGAGGAGCAAAAGGTTGGTCATGGGATGACGTACTCCCATATTTTAAGAAAGTAGAAAAGGACACAGATTTTCAAGGTCCATTTCACGGTAATGATGGAAATATACCTGTCAGCCGAATTTTTCCTGATATTTGGAATGGTCATGCTAAAGCATCTGCATCTGCATTTGAAGAGGCAGGATTCAAATACCTTGAAGATCAAAATGGAAAGTTTGAGGATGGTTATTTTCCTGTAACTGGCTCATTCATATACGAGAGAAGGGTTTCAGCAGCAATGGGCTATCTGACACAAGGCATCCGAAATCGTAAGAATCTAACAATAATGACCGAGTCATTCGTTAAAGAAATTCTTTTTGATGGAAAAAAATGTATCGGTGTAAAGGTCAGAATTGAAGGCAAAGATAAGAAATTTTTTGCAAAAGAAATAATATTAAGTTCAGGCGCAATTCATTCCCCAGCCCATTTGTTGAGGGCAGGAATTGGACCCGCAATGGACCTCAAAGATAAGGGCATAAATATACTAAAGAATCTTGGTGGTGTCGGACAGAGGCTAATGGATCACCCGTCAATTAATATTGCCTCATTTATAAAACCTGAGGCACGAATTAATGAATATTCAAGACGGCATCTTCTTGTTGGTATGCGTTATTCATCTGGCCTTAAGAATATTCCAAAAGGTGACATGTATGTAGCGGTATGTTCAAAGACGGCTTGGCATTCAATTGGTGATCAATTAGCTGCATTTATTTTATTTGTAAATAGAACCTACTCTGAGACAGGTCAAGTAAGATTAAGCACCACAGATCCGTATGATGAGCCAATTGTTGAGTTTAATTTACTTTCCGACGAGAGAGATCTTATTCGTCTGATGGAAGGCTTTCGTAAAATGGTTTTAATCCAACAAACTGAACCATTTCAGAGGATCTCTAAAGAGGTCTTTGCTGCAGTTTATGGTGATAAGGTGAGGCAGGTTGGAAAGGTTAATTTACAAAATAAATTACTCACAAAGGTCTTTTCAAAAATGCTTGATGGGCCGGATGCGTTGAGGAGGTATTTGCTAAATAAATTTGTTATCGAAGCCCCTGAATTATCAATACTGATGTCAGATGACGAAGTTTTATCAGATTTTATTAAAAAATCAACTGTTGGTGTGTGGCATGCATCATGCACCTGCAGAATGGGTGTCAAAACTGATAAAATGGCTGTTACTGATAATGAGGGTCGAGTGCATGGAATAGATGGTTTGAGGGTTGTTGATGCATCAATTTTTCCTATAGTACCATGTGCAAACCTAAATTTCCCAACCCTTATGACTGCGGAAAAGATTTCAGAAAAGATGCTTGCCTCAAATTAATTTATGATAGTTTTTCAGAGAGCCATTCAAACGACGCGGCAGCCCAATGATCCTGATACTTGAATGCGCAATGCCCAGCATCTGGGTAAATGCGAGCCTCTCTTCCATGAGGCGGGCCGTTCTCCAACATAAAGTAGATATTTCCAATAGGTGCAAGATGATCTTTTTTACCATTAATTAGAAGCATTGGCTGGTTTATCTTATCAAGTATGCCAAGATTACTTAATGACCATTTTTCAAATAACATCCGCTCTTTTTCTTCAGTCCAAGGTGGAAAAGATGGGGGGTCTCCTATCTGCCCAAAGACATGCTGTGCTCTATCATTCCGTGCTTTTACAAAATTGCTCATTTCTTCTTCTGACATCTTGTAACCGAAGGGATGTCCTGCATTTGCAACTATAGCTTTGACCATTTCGGGATAGGATCCTGCGAGTTGTACGACAGAATAGCCTCCTCTGCTTATACCAAAGGCACCTATCTTATTTTCATCAACTTCAGGTCTACCTGCAAGGTAGTCGATAGCTGCCATCCATGCTGATACTGACTCTGGCTCCCATGGAAATGGATTCTCTCCGGTAGCTGGCCCATCCATGACAAGCGATGCTAGACCATTATCAATGGCATGCTGTGAGGCCCAACCTCTATCCTCCTTAAACATATCAGCTCCACACATGATGAGAACTGCGGCAGTTTTTTCAGCCCCTTTTGGACACCTGTAATGACATGTTATTTCCTTATCACCACAACGGACTTTAACTATTTCAACTTTGGGCTCAAGTAGCTCGCATGCTTTTCTGTAAACCCGTGAGCATTCAGCGCTAATTTTTTTTTTATTCTCGGTAATCTCACCTGGATATCTTGCAATAGACAGGTACGTTTTTGCTAGCATAAACTCATTATATGCTTTCTGTTGGTTGTTTTCCCTAATGAATTCGTCACCCTTCTTTTCATGTGCATCAGCAACTTCACTCCATATTGGTATCCATGACTCTTCAGTCGTACTTTTTATCTTACTAACCGCGGAGACAAGTTCGTCTAGATCAGTTAGCATAGGCATCCACCTTCTGTAGAATCCCCCATACTCAACAGCATATGGATTCTCTCCTGCGCTAAATTTAATTTGATCTCCCATTTACAAAGCCTATTGTGTATATATAATTAAATATATATTTATTTAACAAAAAAATAAATGTACAAAATAGAGAAATACAGGGGATTTATTCATCATGAGAGCAGCGGTAATCGGTCTAGGTTGGTGGGGTAAACAAATAATAAAATGCCTCAATGATAGCAAAAAAATTGATATAACGCATGCTTTTGATCCTCAAATAAGTAAGGATGACCCAGTTTTCTCAGATTTCTCGGTTGACCCGAGTTTAAATTTTGACGCAATAATAGACAGCCCATCCGTTGATGCTGTCATTTTGGCAACACCAAATCAATTTCATGAAGAGCAAGTAATCTCTGCTGCAAACAGAGGAAAGCAGGTATTTTGTGAAAAACCAGTTGCCTTAAAATATGAGAGCATTAGGAGAATGGCTTCCGCTTGCAAGAAAAATGGTATTATTCTCGGTGTCGGCCATGAGCGTCGATGGGAGCCCGCAATGGTCAAGCTCAGAGACATGCTTGATGAGGGTATGCTTGGAGAAATCTTACACATGGAAACAAATTTTAGTCACGATATCTTTATGAAGCTTGACAGAGATAATTGGAGATTGGACCCAAAATCTGCTCCAGCCGGTGGAATGACCGCCCTTGGGATACATTTATCAGATTTTTTTGTGTCTTTCCTGGGATCGGCAAAATCTGTTTATGCAAAAACTGGCTCAATAGTCTTGGAGCATCCAAAAAAAGATACATTATCAGTGAACATAAGGTTTAAAAATAATGTCACTGCGTCACTCGCTGTCATGATATCGACTCCATTTTATGGTCGGTTTACTGTGTTTGGCGAGAAAGGTTGGGTAGAAATCAGGGAAGTATCAAATGTTGATTTCGACGATCCAGCTGAATTTATCTATTGCGATAAGCATGGCAAAAGAGTGGTTGAAGAACACCCTGTTGTAAATACCGTTAAATTGAATTTCGAAGAATGGGCAGACGCGGTTGCGGGTCGTTCCACATATCGTATTAATATAGATGAAGTAGTATCAAATGTTCAAATATTAGAATCTATAATTAATTCTGCTGAAAAAAATGAAATTATTAAAATAACCGATTAATTGATGAAATGATGTCCATCAAGAATTATGTAAATAATCTGTCTGATGAAGACCTAAAAAGAATATATAAAAAAATGCTTATGATCAGAAAGTGTGAAGAGCATTTGGGAGAAGCCACAAAAAATGGAGCCTTTCCAGGTGCCGTTCATCTTTATATTGGTCAAGAGGCAATTGCGGTACCTTTGTGTGATCAGTTGAATGACTCTGATTGGATATCGAGTACACATAGGGGCCATGGACATTTCATTGCAAAAGGTGGCGACGTTAAAAAAATGATGGCTGAAATTTACGGAAAGTCGACAGGAATATGTGGGGGTAAAGGTGGCTCTATGCATGTTGCTGATTTCAAAAAGGGAATAATTGGAGCAAATGGTGTTGTTGCAGGCGGTATGGGATTAGCTGTAGGTGCAGCCCTTGCATCCAAAATGGATGGTAACGGAGCCGTTTCAATAATTTTTTTTGGGGATGGAGCAGCAAACCAGGGCGTTTTAATGGAGGCCATGAATATATGTTCATTGTGGAACTTGCCAATGATATTTATGTGTGAAAATAACCAATATTCTGAGTTTACTCATACATCTGAGGTAACATCTGGAAAGATTGTTGATAGGGCTGAACCTTTTGGCATTCCAAAATATGAAGTTGATGGAAATAACGCTGTTGATGTTTGGCAAGCTGCCTATCAGGCAGTTCAGAGGGGGCGAAATGATGAGGGCCCATCATTCATTGAAGCGCATACATATAGACAGCGTGGGCATGTTGAATTTGAATATACATTTTTGTCGCGAACTTACAGAGATCAGAACGAGGTTGAGTTATGGAAAACAAATGACAAGGACCCAATATTGAGGCTTGAGTCATACTTTATAGAGCATAATAAATATTCTGGAGATGATATTGAAAAAATTCAGAAGGAGGTTCAGGACGAAGTTGATGATGCAGTAAAATTTGCAATTGAAAGTCCAGAACCAGATATTACCAGTGCCATGGAGCATATGATTGAGAGATAAGCAATGTCTAAGCAAAGAATGATGCCAGCAATAAATCTGGCATTACAAGAAGAAATGAAAAGAGATAATAGAGTTATCCTATACGGAGAGGATGCCGGGATTTCACTTTTAGGGCAGACAACAGGTCTTCAAGAAAATTTTGGTAAAGACAGGGTTAGAGACACGCCAATCTGTGAGAATATTATGACCGGTATGGCTGTTGGTGCAGCGGCAGCTGGATACCGACCAATTTGCCATCTTTTATATGGAAACTTTATATATACAGGGTTTGACTCAATAGCCAACCAAGCAGCAAAATTAAAGTATATGACAGCCGGCCAAGTAAAATTACCTATAGTTTATATGGCAGTTATCGGCGGCGGGAGGTCTGCGGCTGCACAACACTCAGATATACCTTATCCCGCTTTGATGAACTTAGGTGGTGTAAAGGTTGTTGTGCCGTCAAACTCTAGAACAGCTAAAGGCTTATTGAAGTCTGCGATCAGGGATGATAATCCAGTATTTTACTTAACTGCAGCTGGTGGTGGCCGACCAGAGGAAGTACCAGATGATGATAACTATATAATACCAATCGGGAAATCAGAAGTAATAAACCAAGGAAATGATGTTACAATTATATCAATTGGTTCAATGACACTAAAATCTCTGCAAGCAACAAAAAAACTTAACGAAAAAGGTGTGGGAGTTGACTTAATTGACCTCTTATCATTAGTGCCAATTGACGAGGATACAATCATAAATTCATTAAAGAAAACAGGAAGAGTGATCATTGTTGATGAGGCTCGTGACATATGTAGTGCGGCAAGCCATATATCGGCCATCTTATCTGATAAGGCATTCAAATATCTAAAATCACCTATAAAAAGAGTCACGGTAAAAGATGTCGCAATTCCATACTCACCCATCTTAGAAAGCCACGTAATACCTGAGGTCGCCGATATTGTAAATTGTATTGAAGAATTATTGGAGTTAAATTAGCCATGGAAAGAATAGTTAAAATGCCTAGAATGGGCATGAATGTTGATGAAGGTACAATCGTTGAGTGGCATGTAACAGAAGGGCAGAGATTTTCAAAGGGTGATGCCCTGTATTCCATCGAGACCGATAAGACAACTGCTGAGATAGAAGCTCCCTGTGACGGTGTTTTAAATAAAATTCACGCAAATACTGGTGACGATATATCCGTCGGTGACCAAATATGCTCTATTACAGAGACTTAATTATCAAAAATATTATTGCTTATATCAATATGTCCCAGCATGCAATCTAATCCAAAAAATACCTTTATGTATCATTATATGGATACATTCCGCATGGGTTTTCCAATAATTATTGCTAGGACATCAATTCTGATTATGGTTACAATTGATGCAATAATGACGGGCTGGGCAGGACCAGATCAACTCGCATATCTGGGGATTGGACTAGCTCCAGTAATTGCGCTTATGGTTATTTTTATTGGCGCACTAAACGCGACAGTCGTGCTTGCATCACAATCAATTGGAGCAAATGAAAGGCACAAAGTTGGTTCTATTTGGTACTCTGCTATGATCCATAGTATCTTATTTTCAATTATCTCTATCTTTTTATCTTTTTTCTCTGAAGATTTTTTTCTAATTACAGGGCAAGAGCTTAATATTGCAGAGGAAGGCGCACGAGTTTCTCTAGTGTTTGCATACGGAATTCCTGGGATGTTATTTTTTGTAACAACAAACCTTATTTTAGAAGCAATGGGTTACCAAAAAGCAGGCATGTATGTCATGATTTTTGTCAATATACTAAATGTAATTTTAAATGGCATCTTCATACTATCATGGGGCTCTTTTTATGGTGGCGGTGGGGCTTATGAAGCGATCGTAATCTCATCAATATTGAGATGGACAGCATTTTTTATGACCTTAATTTACCTTGTTTATATATCAAAGAAGAATGGTGATGTATTTAAGATGAAAAAAAGCTTTTTAGAAATTAAAGAGAATATGTTTACCTTAAAATCAAGTATATCTAAGAAATTTAGAAAAATAGCGCTTCCAATGGCATTGTTGCAAGGTGTTGAAGTAATTGCCTTTGCAGCAGTTGTATTTATTGCGGGATGGTTTGGGTCAGCTGCACTTGCTGCGCACCATGCAACTTACACTGTTGTGAATCTAATATATATGAGTGCAATTGGAGTAGCTGGTGCTACCTCTATCAGGGTTGGTGTTGCGGTTGGTCAGCAATCAGTCAGCGATACGAAAAGAGCAGGGTTAACGGGTATGCTGGTTGCTTTTTCAATAACGCTCCCAATATCTGTTTTTACGCTCATTAATCCTGATGTGATTGCACGAGTTTTCTTTGATAACCCAGAGATGATTTTGATGACTCAGGAAATAATATTTTTTGTAGGATTTCTGTTTATTTTTGACACTTTGATGGCAGTTTCATTAGGTGCATTGAGAGGTACTGGAGATGTATGGGTGCCATTTATTATATTATCTGTCTGTTTCTGGATTTTTGGAATACCGCTTTCATACTTCTTTGCTGTTACACTTGATTTTGGATTGATTGGATTATGGATTGGAATTGGTATTGGAATTATAAGTTCATTATTGATTCTCGCACCAAGATTTTATATAATTTCTTCATCTCCAATACAAAGATTATAAGATTGTCATTTATGAGATTTCCAATAATAGATAGTCATCATCACATATGGAAGCAATCAGATTTAGATTGGCTCCAAGGTGAAATACAGCCAAGAATATTTGGAGATTATACTCCGATTAAAAAAGACTATCTCATCGATGACTTTATTGAAGATGTTGTAGATTTTCGGGTGGAGCAGTCAGTTTATATCCAATGCAATTGGCCAATCGATAAATATCATGAAGAGGCAAAGTTTGTTGATGACTCTTTCAATAGTTCAGGATGGCCAAACGCGTTTATCGGATATTGTAATTTATTAGATCCAAATGCACCTGAGATGCTGGATAAATTATTTGACTATCCTCTGACAAGGGGCATAAGAATGCAGCTTCATTGGCATGAACGTGAATTATATTCATTTGCATCTGCGCCAGATATTATGGAGGATTCAATATTTAATAATAATTTTGAGTACTTGGCTAAAAAAGAGTCAATTTTTGAATTACAAGTTTTTCAAAGTCAATTGAGTCATACAAAAAATCTTTTGAAAAGGTTTCCCGAAACAACTTTTGTTCTTCAGCATGCAGGTATGCCGCATGATTTATCGAATAGTGGTTGGGCTGAATGGAATACATTTATGGAAAGTCTTGCTGAATATGAGAATCTTTTCATTAAACTTTCAGGATTGGGAACATTTATTAATAAAAATGACCCTGAGTTTATATCAAATATTGTTCAGAAAGTTTTAGCAAACTATCCATCAGATAGGTGTTTGTTTGGATCGAATTTCCCGATTGAAAAAATCTGGTGTAATTACGGTGATCTGATCAATGCATTCCGAATGGCAACACTTAATATACCAATTGCTGATCAGAAAAATATTTTTCATAATACAGCAAGCAAAGTTTATGGGATTTAGATTATCTTGTACCGAATATTATAACAGGGTGATCTTTGATTGGGTAATGTAGTAAAGCTGCAAGCAAACCGAGTAAAACAGAAAACCACCACATAATGTTATAATCACCGGTTAAGTCAAAAATCCATCCGCCCATCCACGAACTTACGAACCCACCTAATTGATGGCTAAAAAATACAATTCCATATAGCATCGACATATATTTAGGTCCAAAAAAGGTTGCAACAAGGCCACTTGTCAATGGGACAGTACCCAACCACAAGACGCCGAGAACAAAGGTAAAAATTAATGTTGATATGACAGTGATCGGTGTAATTATGTAGATTATAAATGCTAGGGCTCTGAGTGCATACAAAGCTACAAGCACATCATTTTTTTTGTATTTGTCACCTAAGCGACCGGCTAATGCTACACCAAAAATATTTGCAAAACCAATCAAAGCGAGCGAAGTCGTAGCCACATTCCCCGGCAGTGACATATCTGAAATAAAAGCAGGCAGATGAGCGACGATGAAATTCACATGAAATCCACAAATGAAAAAACCACACACTAGCAATAGGAAGTTTTTTGATTTCAGTGCATGACTTAGTACCTCACTTAGTCTCTCACCGGCGTCATTAGTCTGGTCTTTTTGATCAGTTATTTTATCATTTGGTACCAGTCCGTAAACTAGAGGTATCATAACCAAGGAAATTGCGGCAAGCCCAAATAAAGCTCCCGACCAACCAAATGATTGAATGAAAGTACCTGTAACGGGAACGCCTAAAAACATCCCTATTGAACCACCCATTGTTGTCAAACCTAGGGCGGTACCTCTTTTTTCAGGTGGTGCAAACTTTCCAACTGCACCTAGAATTACTGTAAAGCCCAATCCGGATAGTCCAGATCCTACAATTATTCCGCCAAGTAGTAATTCCTGAGGGGAGGCTGAATTTGACAAAATCAAAATACCACCCGAATAAAATAATGCACCAACTATAGCAACTCTTTTTAAACCAAATTTATCAGCTAGTGCCCCTGTAAATGGAGCAAGGACGCCCCACAGAAGATTCACAAGCCCAATTGAAAGAGCAAACGTCTCTCTTCCGATCTGCAGTGTTGTACTAATTGGCTCCAGAAAAAGTCCAAATGATTGCCTGATACCAACTGCAATGGCAAGAATTAGGCCGCCGCATATAATTTTAAGTTGTAAAGGCGTTAATCCCTTAGTCATAAGTTTTACTCATTAAGATTTGTGTTTTAAACTTTTTAGTTTGCATTATGTAGCTGCGACGATACACCTTAAGGCTCCATTTGTCATTTACTTTGTCAATACCATATTTAAAGAATGATAGTTTACCCTGGTTCGCTCGAGAGGTTGATGGGGCACCAAAGCAGGGTATATTAACCTCTTTTAGAGATATTTTTTTTTGACTTTCGGTATGTAAGTGACCGTGCAATATCAAATTTATATTAAATTCATTGAGTATCTTAATTAATGAGTTCTTATTGAGCAGGCCTTTAAAGTTTAGAAAACCGAATTCATGCAAAGGGTGATGTAATAGTATTATTATGAAATAATTATCTTTTGACAATGAATGTAATATCTCTGTTATGGTGTCTAATTGTGTTTCTGAGACACGCCCCCAAGACATTAGAGGTGGGGACGCGACAGCAGTTGAAATTCCAATGATTGCAATATCGTTAAATAATTTTAGATACGGAAAGGGTGACGCCTGAGTATTATCATGGTTATTTTCTGTGTATCGTCGCAGCATATACATTGAGTCTTCATAATTACATTTCACGTAATTATCATGGTTCCCAGGTATAATCGATAGCTTCTCTTTTGAGAAGTAACTTCCTAAGAAATCACTGGCCGACTCGAACTCACTGCGAAGTGACAAATTGACTATATCACCTGTCAAAATTGTATGGTCATCAGAATTTTTTAATATATCATCGAATATTATTTTGAGATTTTCAATGTCATGAATTTTTTTTCTGTTTGATGAATGATTAATAAAACCAAACAATCTCTTATTCAGTAAATCACTAAAACTCGGCTGAACTGTTATTGGAAGATGTATGTCTGAAATGTGGGATATAATCATATTATGCACATTTATGTATACTTCTTTTGGTCCTAGCGGAATAGGTATTTTTGATGGTAATTTTCGGCTTCAAAGAAGGTCACATTTTCGTAAAGAATAGTTGAAATCGGATTATTGTAGCGCTTTGATGTGTTGAGAGCATCAATGGCATTTTTGGCAATCTCGATGTATGGCTCATAATCCGTAAATATACAAGATCTGTATTGCGTTCCAATGTCAACACCTTGTCTATTGATTTGAGTTGGATCATGAATATCCCAAAAGATATCTAGTAGCTTATTAAAATCAATTACATTTGTATCAAACTCAACTTTTACAACTTCAGCATGGCCCGTTTGACCCGAACAAACCTCTGCGTAGGTAGGGTTTTCTGTGGTACCGCCTGCATAACCAACTTTTGTGCCAATGACACCGTCTGTTCTGTGGAATATCATCTCAGGATGCCAGAAACATCCTGAACCGAGTAGAACAATATTCGCATTATTTTTATCCATTTAATTGCCTCTATTATGTGGTTGAGTAAAATCAAATGTGGGTCCAGCTGCAACGACACCACTTGGATTTATTGTTTCATGACTGCCATAGTAATGGAGCTTACTGTATTCGTCATCGTAAGTATCGGAAATACCAGGATATTGATACAACTCTTTCGCATAATTGTACAGATTATCGTACTCCTTGATTTTTTTCTTATTACATTTAAAGTGTCCGTGATAGACGCTATCGAATCTCAATAGTGTTGGCAATAACCTCCAGTCAGATTCTGTTATTTCATCGCCGATTAAATATTTTTGGTGGGACAATATACTATCTAACTTATCTAATCCGAGAAAAAGTGTTTCAATTGCTTCATTATATGCTTCTTGAGTTGTTGCGAATCCGGATCTGTAAACACCATTATTTATATTTTGATAAATATAGTCATTCATGTCGTCTATCGCAGTTCTTTTTGCTTCGGGATAATAATTACCAGGATTTGCTCCAATATCATCAAATTCTGAATTAAACATTCTAATTATATCAGCTGATTCATTGTTAACTATGGTTGATGTTTTTTTATCCCAAAGCAAGGGAACAGTTACTCTACCTGAATAGTTTTGGTCTTCTTTTAGATATACCTCATATAAATATTTTTTATTATTCACACTATCTGCAATAACACCCTGTCCATCATCAAATGTCCATCCATGTGAACGCATTATGGCATTGACGACAGAGATTGAAATTATATCCTCTAATCCCTTAATAGCCCGAAAAATCAGGGTTCTGTGAGCCCATGGACAAGCCCAGGACACATAAAGATGATATCTATCTTTCTCTGCTTTAAAACCATCTTTGCCCGACGGCCCTGCTGCACCATCTTTTGTTATCCAATTTCGATAAATTGATGGCTTGCGCACATAACGACCTTTTGTCTCCTTGGTGTTATGCCATTGATCGATCCATTTACCATTCTCTAATCTGCCCATGAAGCGACATCCTTGTACAAAATAATTAGTTGTAGTATTTTTAGCATTTTTATTTTATTAATGCCATCAGAACGTTAATTATACCGCGCTATTTTAGAGTAATTTCAATATGAAGATGAATGATTCAATATTTATTCGAAAAGAGCAAGAAATAGACAACACTGAAATTAATACATTATACACTAACTCATTTGGACCAGGGCGTTACGCAAAGAGTGCTTTTCGATATCGAGAAAAATATGATCATTTAATTGATATTTCTCAGGTACTCATTTGTCACAATAAATTAATTGGCTCTGTTAGGTTTTGGAATATTCTCGTAAATAATAAAAAATCTTTGCTATTGGGTCCAATCGTTATGCATCGTGATTATAGAGGACAGGGTTTTGGGAAGAGACTTTTAAAAGATAGTATTCTTAATTGTAAAAATTTGGGCCATAATTTAATAATTTTAGTTGGTGATTTATCTTATTATTCAAAAATTGGCTTTAAACGAATTGGGCAGAAGAAGATTTTATTTGAAGGCCCTGTAAATTATGAACGCGTCTTGTATATTGAGTTTAATAAAAGTATAATTGAACATAGTGCCGATATTAAAATAAACAAATTTATAGATTAAAAAGATTGTCTAAAACCAATAATATTTATCAAAATAAAGATCCAAAAGCAAAGTTCCAAATTGATAGAGAATGTCGTTGGTTCTATGAGGGAACTGAGATAAAAAGGCATGCAATGGTGTGCCTATTCTCGCGATATTTGAAACGAGATGATAATGGTGCGTATAATATTGTAACACCTTATGAATGTGTTGCTGTTGGGGTTGAAAATGCTCCTTTTAAAGTAATTAATATACAGATGAAGGGTAAGGGTGTTAACTGTGATTTCTACATAGAGACAAATGTGAATGATGTTATAAAAATAGAGAGAGAAGATCAGTTAAGTTATTTAGTAGATGAAGAAAATCAAGGAATTATCCCATACATAAATATCAGAGAAAATATTGCAGCCATCTTCTCTAGATCATGCATGCTCGATTTAATAAATTATTGTGATTATCATCTAGTAAATGAGGGGAAGACTTTTGGCTTTTGGAGCAATGGGATATTATTTCCTGTTGACATTATTAAAGATTGATTATCTCATAATAAATCTCAATGAAATACTCACAAAAATTAATAAAAGACATGCCTGCTTTTACCCCTCAAACATCAGTAAAGGATGATAATACAAAATATTATTCTGTTATTGATGGGGTTAAATATAGAAATTCTGCGGTTTTGGTTCCTTTAATTGAAAAATCCAACGGCACAGAGATTATTCTAACTATTCGCTCCAATGATCTACCCTCGCATGCGGGTCAAATATCTTTTCCTGGAGGAAAAGTAGACGCTAAGGATAAAAATCCAGTTGATACCGCTTACAGGGAAGCCTTTGAAGAGATTGGCTTATCTGAGAAGCACATAAAGAGGCTCGGGTATTTAGATATCACAACAACAGGAACAAATTATATGATATTACCGGTGGTTGGCCTCATTGATATAGATTTCTTGCCAAAAATAAATAAAAATGAGGTTGAGGATATCATATATCTACCTTTAGAATTTATAGAGCATAAAAATAACTTGAAGTTCGTAGATAAAGAATTTAATGGAACTCGAAAATCGTTTTATTTATACCAATACAAAGAGTATTCTATATGGGGTGCAACTGCACGCATATTAAAAACACTATCTGAGAGGTTTTTTCAATAATGGCAAGACTAATAATATTACATCTACTAATTGTATCAATCCCATTTATATTAATGGGATTCTTTTATATTTTTAGAGGCAGAACCAGTGAACTTAAAAATATACCCAGAATTTATGGCTACAAATTGCTCATATTAGGTTTATCTATTTCTATAATAATTTTCTATCTAAACCCACTGCTCTCTGGCGTATCAAGAGATAATAACTATACGCCTCCATACATACAGGAAGGGAAAATTATTTCAGGTAATGTAAGTGAGAATTAGAAGTTATTTATGGGAAAAATCCTACCAATAGATAAATATAGCCGAAAAAAAATTGATGTAAGTAGCATCTTAAACAATGATGTTCGAAAGTTATATACTCAATTTTCAGAAAGTGGATTTCATTTGTTAATTGCTGGAGGCGCTGTTCGGGACCTTATTTTAAACCAGAAACCAAACGATATTGATTTTGTTACAAATGCTACACCAGACGAAATTCTTCAAAAACTTGGGAATAATAAGGAATATAGCATTATTGATCATGCAAAAAAATATGGCTGCATTACTTTCGTAATGGGTAGTAAAAAATACGAAGTGACCTCTTTAAGGGTAGATATAAAAACCTTTGGTAGGGCCGCTAATATTGAATTTACAAATGATCTCCACAGTGATGCTATGAGGCGGGATTTCTCTTGCAATTCTCTATATTTATCATTTGACGGCACTGTTTATGATCCCTTGAATGCTTACTCAGACATAGCAAGCCGGATAGTAAGATTTAATGGTGATGCGCGGATTAGGATATTGGAAGACCACCTAAGAATTCTCAGATATCTTAGATTCTCATCCAGTCTCAGGGCGGTGATGAACCGCGATGAATTAGAGATATGTCTAACGGAAAAGACCTTATTACTCAAGTTATCAAAAGAGAAAATAAAAGATGAGTTAATAAAGTTAATCCAATCAATCAAATCGCCAGATATCATAGCAAAGCTTCATCTGAGAGATTTTTTGGATCTCTTTAACATAAAAATAAATGACTGTACTCACATACCGAAACTTACATCAGTAAAGAAAATATTTGATGATTTTTTTCAAAATCCTCTATTTGAGCTCAGTCTAGCCCTAGATAACTCTATACCTGTAGATAGTATCTTTGAATCTCTGAGAGCGATTAAGTTTACAAATAATGAGATAAAGCAAATTAAAATATTCTTGGAATTAATTAATCAATGCAAGACTCCAATTTCAGATAATATTGATGCTTATATTTATAAATATGGGAGGGAATTTACTAGATACGCTGTTATTATATCTTGGTTGATTGGGTCAAAAAATATACAAAATAAATTTCCCGTCAAATTACTGAATAGTGTAAGTGAAAAAATTATCCCTAACTTCCCTGTTCAATCAACAGATATATTGGAATTAGGTGTGAAGCCAGGAAAAGAGGTGGGTCAAATTATAAAAAAACTTGAGAATAATTGGCTATCAAGTAATTGTCGGCTGACTAGACGTGAACTTCTTGAAATAATAGGCACATAATTACCAACTGACCAAAGGTGGTAATGATGATAAAATTGAGTCAATATTTCCACCAGTCTTTAAGCCAAATAATGTACCTTTGTCATACATTAAGTTAAATTCGACGTACCTACCCCTGAAATGCAATTGTTCTTGTTTTTGTTTTTCTGTCCAAGTTTTATCGATATTGTCTTGCATAATAATTTTATAAACTTCGATAAAATTATCGCCGACTTGTTTAAGGAATGATAGATCACTGCTCGAATTCTTTGACTTGTAGTTGTCGAAAAAGATACCGCCAGTGCCTCTATTTTCATTTCTATGCTTTAAATGAAAATAAGCATCACAATTTTTTTTAAATTCATCATATTTATTGATTAATGAATTTTCACAAGCAGACTTTAAATATTTGTGAAAAAGAACTGTATCTCTATCTTTTTCTGACCTTTTTATTTTAAGCATAGGGGTTAAATCAGCTCCACCACCAAACCAATATTTATCTGTAACAATCATTCTAAGGTTAAGATGTGCAGAGGGTATAAAAGGGCTTTGAGGATGGATAATTACTGAAATACCTGAAGCCCAAAAATCACTTTCTTTACTTTTCTGATCATTTAGTGCACCACTGGGTAGCTGGCCATATACTGTTGAGAGGTGGACTCCAGCTTTTTCAATAATAGATCCCCTCAGGATACTTGAAATACCACCACCACCTTCATTTCTGATCCACTCATTAACATGAAATGTTTTATCGGCATTTGATGAATTTTTTTCGTATGATTCTAGGGTTTCACATAGGTTATCACGTAATGTCTTGAAAACTATTGCAGCCTCTTCCCTCAAGGATTTTGTATTATCGAGAATATTTTTATGAATTTTTTTTTGATATTTCATATCACATCATGTTGAGATTTGTCTAATCGCTTCGCTCATTATTATAGCGCAAGAATTTGATACGTTAAATGATCTAATGTTATTTTGCATTATTATTCTGACTCTTATATCTGATTTTTCATGCACTACATCTGGTACACCAGAGCTCTCTCTCCCAAAAACTATCACATCACTCGTTTGATATTGTATATCTAGATAGGATTGACTAGCTTTTGTTGTTGCTAATAAAATCCTTTTTGACTGAGATCTAGACCATGAGTAGAATTTATCCCATGACTCGTGCCTGACTAATTCAAGATATTCCAGATAATCCATTGCCACTCTTTTAAGTCTTTTATCATCAATCATAAAACCTGCAGGCTCAATTATGTGGAGTGTAAATCCAAAGCACGCCGCAAGGCGAATAATTGAACCAGTATTTTGAGGAATATCTGGCTGATAGAGGGCCACAGATAATTTATTTTTATGAATTTCTCTGTCCTGTCTGTTTAAAAATTGTTAAATATTCTTATATATGTATTTGAAGTTCATGTTTTTTTAATTTACAACAAAAAATCAATAATAACATGTATAAATATATAGCATTTTTTTTTAAATCAGTATAAATATATAGAGGAATTAAGAGGGCAAATTGTCAGACAAAGATCCAAAGCAACCATCACGTAGAGATTTCATTTTTTTAGCCACAGGTGCCTTCGCTGCAGTAGGAGCTGCGAGCATTGCATGGCCAATAGTTGATCAAATGAATCCTGATGCGACGGCGCTTGCATTATCGAAAATTGAAGTAGATATCAGTCAACTTGAGAGAGGTCAAGCAATCACGGTCAAGTGGAGAGGAAAACCTGTTTTTATTCGAAGGAGAACTGAAGAAGAAATCCAGATGGCCTCACGTGTGGACATTGATAGCTTACCTGACAATAACGCCCGAAATTATAATTTGAGCCCTGATTCAGCTGCATCAGATGAAAATAGGTCGCTCGATGAAAACGGAGAATGGCTAGTAATGGTTGGGGTTTGTACGCATCTTGGGTGCGTTCCAAAGGGTCAATCTCTGGGGGATTCTAAAGGGGATTTTGGGGGCTGGTATTGCCCTTGCCATGGTTCGCATTATGATACTGCTGGTAGAATAAGAAAAGGTCCAGCAGCTAAAAATCTTGATATACCAGCGGCAGAATTTATAAATCAAAACGTGATAAGGATAGGTTAGTAATATAATGAGTAAAGAATCTACATATATTCCAAAATCGGGCTTCTCGAAGTGGTTTGACCAGAGACTGCCATTACCAAGAATGCTTCATGACAACATAAATGCATTTCCAACACCAAGAAACCTTAACTATTGGTATACTTTTGGTGGAATTTTGACATTCTGTCTCGTGACGCAAATAGTTACGGGTATAGTTCTCGCGATGCACTATACTGCCGACGCAGGACTTGCATTTGCATCTGTTGAGCACATAATGCGGAATGTAAATTATGGTTGGCTTATAAGATACATTCATGCTGTTGGAGCATCGATGTTCTTCTTAGCCGTTTATGTGCATATTTTCAGAGGTTTATACTATGGATCATACAAAGCGCCAAGGGAAATCCTATGGATACTAGGTGTGGTCATATATTTGTTAATGGTCATTACTGCCTTTATGGGCTATGTCTTACCTTGGGGACAAATGAGTTTCTGGGGCGCCACTGTTATAACCAATCTATTTTCTGTGATACCGGTTGTGGGTACAACAATCACTGAATGGCTATGGGGTGGCTTTGCTGTAGATAATGCTACATTAAAAAGATTTTTTAGTTTGCACTACTTGATGCCCTTCATGATCTTTGGTGTAGTAATTTTACACATTTGGTCACTTCATGTTACAGGTAATAATAACCCAGTTGGGGTTAGCGTCAAGGAAAAGCAGGATACAGTGCCATTTGCTCCTTACTACACGGTAAAAGACGCATTTTCATTGGTTTGCTTTTTGATCTTATTTGCTTGGTTTATATTTTTTAATCCAAATATATTAGGTCATACAGACAACTATATAATGGCGGATCCATTAGTCACCCCAGCTCATATTGTGCCAGAGTGGTACTTACTACCATTTTATGCAATACTTAGAGCTATTCCATCAAAGCTTGGTGGAGTATTAGTGATGGGTGCTGCAATAGCGATACTATTCATTTTGCCATGGCTTGACACATCAAAAGTGAGGTCAGCTACTTTTAGACCATTGTACAAGCAATTTTACTGGATATTTGTAGTGAATTGCATTGCCCTTGGATATCTTGGTTCCCAGAATCCAGAAGGTTTATTTTTAGTTGCATCCAGAATATGTACCGCATACTACTTCATACATTTTCTTCTTGTGCTTCCAATATTAGGTTTGGTTGAGAAGCCAAAGCCCATTCCCGAGAGCATAACTAAAGCTGTTCTTGAAAAAATGGAAATAAGGAATATGAAAGAAAAAAGTGCGGAGGCCTAGCTAAAATAAATGTTCAAATTATCTGGGTATAATTTCAAGTTTTGTATATTGTTCCAAATTATATTTGTCTTATTTTTTTCGATAAGTGCATTCGCTGCAGGGGAACAAAAAAGAGTTCAGAAGCACGACTGGACTTTTGCTGGAATATTTGGACATTATGATGATGCTCAACTTCAGCGTGGTTTTCAAGTGTATCGTGAGGTGTGCTCATCTTGTCACTCAATGAACTATGTATATTACAGAAATTTAGCAGAAGAAGGTGGCCCAGGTTTTACCGTTGAAGAAGTCAAAGTCATTGCATCAGAGGATATAATAATTGATGGACCTGATGACTACGGGGAAATGTTTGAAAGACCAGGAAAGCCGAGTGATACATTTGTTTCACCATACGCCAATCAAAATGAAGCGCGTGCATCAAACGGTGGCGCATATCCTCCAGATTTCAGTGTACTCGCAAAAGCTAGAAGTACACTTAGAGGCTTCCCTTGGTGGTTTGTTGACTTATTTACAGGGTATCAAGAGCAGGGTGTAGATTATATTTACGCTCTCTTGAATGGGTATAGTGAACCACCTGAAGATTTTATATTACAATCAGGCATGCATTACAATGAATACTACCCTGGTAACCAGATAGCAATGGGTCAACCACTCTATGAAGAGTCTGTTGAATATGCTGACGGAACTGTAGCAAGTGTAGAACAAATGGCAGAAGATGTCTCTGCATTCATGATGTGGGCTGCTGAGCCAAAGCTTGAAATTAGAAAACAAATGGGTTTCAAGGTTGCTATATTTTTATTTGTTCTTGCTGGCTTGCTATATTATTCAAAGAAGAAAATATGGGCCAGAATTGAACATTAGAACCAATAAGCAATAGATCCATTGAAAAGCAATATAAATTATCTTGAAAAGAAAATACGTGCGATAAAAGACTATCCCAAACCGGGTATCATTTATCAGGATATCACACCTCTTTTAAGAGACCCACAGGCCTTTTCACTTGCAATTGACCTATGTTGTGAAAAAGTGGATCGCGATATCGATTTAATAGCTGCAATTGATGCAAGAGGTTTTATTTTAGGTTCTGGTATTGCATACAAGACTGGAAAAGGAATCATCCCAATTCGTAAAATGAATAAGTTACCATATAACGTAATAGCAGAAAAATATTCCCTCGAGTATGGTCATGATCAAATTGAATTACACACTGACTCAATCGAGGAAGGTCAAAAAATAGTTTTGGTTGATGATGTTTTGGCAACCGGCGGAACAACAGAAGCTGCTATTAAACTTATCGATAGGTTAGGTGGTCAGTTGTGCGCGATCATTTTCTTATTAGAACTCAAAGACCTGAATGGTCGCACAAAGATAGCAAAATATGCAGATAACATTCACTCCTTGATCGAATTTTAGTTATTGCTCCTGAAGTGCATAACATCGCCGTCTTGAACTATATATTCCTTTCCCTCAAGCCTCATTTTACCAGCTTCCTTCGCTCCTTGTTCCCCATTATAATTACAAAAATCTATATATGATGTGGTTTCTGCTCTTATGAAACCTTTTTCAAAATCTGTATGAATAACAGATGCAGCTTTTGGTGCTAAAGTATTCTTTTTTATGGTCCAGGCCCTTGTCTCTTTCTGGCCACTTGTAAAATATGTTATAAGATCAAGTATGTAATAGCCTGTTTTGATAACTTTAGTTAGCCCTGTTTCATTGAGGCCAATACTTTTCAAATATTCATCCTTCTCCAATTCGTCTAGGATTGATAGCTCTGATTCTGTCGAGGCTGAGATAGTTATGCAATGGGAGTTTGATTTTGATACAAAGTCGTGAACTTCCTTGGAAAATACATTTCCTGAAGCTGCATCTGTTTCCTCAACATTACAAATATAAAAGATTGGTTTCGATGTGAGAAGATTTAATTCGGCATAGATCTTCTTATGCATATCGTCGACTTTGAATTCCCTTGCCTGTTTTCCGGAGTCTAAAAAAGCTATGATCTTATCAATAAGCTCGTATGTTGACTTTGCTAGTTCGTCGTTTCCCTTTACTTTACGTTCCAGCCCATTTTTACGATTTTCCAGATTTTGTATATCAGCAAGTAGTAACTCAGTCTCAATCGATTGGATATCTGATATCGGATCTATCTTATTATTTACGTGGGTGACATTATCATTTTCGAAGCATCTTACAACATGCGCTATTGCATCTGTATCTCTTATATTTGATAAAAATTTATTACCAAGACCTTCTCCTTTTGATGCACCCTCAACTAAACCTGCTATATCGACAAAATTCAATTTTGTTGGGATTGTATTAATTGATTTTGATATCTTACTCAAATTTATAAGCCTTTCATCAGGAACTGATACCTCTCCTATATTTGGCTCAATGGTACAAAATGGGTAATTACTAGCCTCAGCATTTGCAGTCTG
The DNA here is from genome assembly GCA_902633855.1 of uncultured OCS116 cluster bacterium. GTDB lineage: Bacteria > Pseudomonadota > Alphaproteobacteria > Rhizobiales > TMED25 > TMED25. The sequence continues at coordinate 10,182 of CACPHU010000002.1, read as the reverse complement.
AGTTAGTGCATTAAATAAAGTTGATTTTCCAACATTCGGTAGTCCCACTATACCACATTTAAAACCCATAATTTTCTCTCACTTAAATAAACCTAATATTTTTTTTAATGGATTAATTTCTTGGTTTTGGACTTCGACAAGTTCAAAGTTAATAATGAAGCGCTCTTTTTTATTTAAAATTTCATGGATGTTATTTGTTAGGTAATTCAGAATTTGATTGAGTTTCTGTTTCTCAGATCCCGTGAAGTTACCCATAACATGACCATTAACCCTCTCTTTATTCCCAGGATGCCCTATACCAAGCCTGACTCTTGTGTAATTATTGTCAATTTTTTTAGAAATTGATTTCAGTCCGTTATGGCCTGCGTTACCGCCTCCAGATTTAATTCTAATTTTTCCAAATGGGATATCTAGTTCATCATGTAAAACTAATATATTTTTTGAGTCTATCTTATAAAAATTTGCAATTTGAGAGACTGCATCGCCAGAATTATTCATGTATGTTTCTGGTTTTATCAGGATAATTCTATTATTATCTATTATCGTTTCATAAATAATAGAATTAAATTTCTTTTTAATTTTATAATCTTGTTGTACTGAAACAATATTATCGATAGCCATATATCCGATATTATGGCGGGTATATTGGTATTTCCCCCCCGGGTTTCCGAGGCCAACTATTAGTTGCATTGCACTATTTTTTTTTATTCTTGGCTATCTTCATCATCAGAGGTTTCTTGTGCTACACTATCCTCTACCTCTTCTGTTTCATCTGCTTCTTCAGTAACACCCGCTGGAGCCGCAATTGTAGCAATTGTAAAATCTCTATCAGTAATTGTAGGCGTAACGTCCTCAGGCAAAGTTACTGCTGAAATATGAATTGAGTCACCTGTGTCTGCTTCAGAGAGGTCTACTACGATATTTTCGGGTATCGCATCGGCTGGGCATGATAATTCAACATTATAGCGAACAACATTCAGCACACCACCCTTCTTAATGCCTGGGCAAATATCATCATTGATGAATGATACAGGTACTTCCACCACAACTTTTGCTTCTTTTGATAGCAAAAGAAAATCAACGTGCAGTGGTGTATCTTTTACTGGGTGAAGTTGAACATCTTTCGGTATTACACGTGTTTTTTTTCCATCCAAATTCAAATCATATAATGTTGATAAAAATCTACCAGTTTGGAAGTGCTTTACGAGTACTTTTGTTTCAACTATTATATTTATTGGATCAATACCGGTCCCGTAGAGTATGCCTGGTGTATTGCCATCCCGTCTAATTGCACGTGAGCTACCAGTGCCTATTTGGTCTCTAATTTTAACGTCAATTTCCTGTATATCAGCCATTTTATTCTAAATATCTGCTTATGAATTTATTAATTGGTTCTAGTATTATTATCTATAAATAATTTTTAGAAAAAAAGAAAGATTTTTTTAATTATTATATAAAGAGACTTGAAACAGATTCTTCATTTGAAGTTCTCATAATTGCATCGCCCAGCAGCTTTGCAACAGAAATTATTTTGATTTTTTTGGATCCATTACCAACAGTTTCGTTAAAGATTGTATCACTTACAACAAGATTCTTTAGATCAGAGCTATTAATTCTCTCAACTGCTTCACCTGATAGAACACCGTGAGTAATATAAGCGCTAACTTCCTTTGCCCCTGACTTCAGTAATTTACTTGCAGCATTACATAATGTTCCACCAGAGTCTACAATGTCATCAACAAGTATACACGATCTTCCATTTACATCCCCTATAATATTCATTACTTCTGATTGACCCGGTTTGTCTCTTCGCTTATCAACAATTGCTAATGGCGCACCGCCTATTCTTTCCGCAATAAGTCGTGCCCTTACAACCCCTCCAACATCTGGCGAGACAACTGTAATTTTTTCAACATCTAGTGTATCTTTTATGTTTGTTACAATGACCGGCGCAGCCGATAAATTATCCGTTGGTATATCAAAAAAACCTTGTATTTGGCCAGCATGAAGATCAATAGTTAAAACTCTGTCAGCACCAGCATTTGTAATGAGGTTAGCAACTAATTTGGCAGAGATCGGAGTTCTACCCGATGTTCGCCTATCTTGGCGAGCATATCCGTAGTAGGGTATTACCGCAGTAATTCTGCGCGCAGAAGACCTTTTTAGGGCATCAATAAGTATTAATAATTCCATTAAATGATCATTAGCAGGATATGAAGTTGATTGTATGACAAAAACGTCTTCACCCCTCACGTTCTCAAGAATTTCAACAAATACTTCCATATCAGCAAATCTACGAACGTTGCATTCGGTTAGGGGTATTTTAAGATAACTTGCAATATCTGTTGCAAGCCTCATATTTGAGTTTCCGGCAACAATTTTTATGTTTTGATCTTGTTTTTTCATACCAAGTCATAGAATTAATTTTTTTTACAATAACACTTTATAACAATATGTAAATATTTAGGTCTTTTTATAGAGTGTATTTATTTGTTAATAGTGATTGCATTTGCCTGTCTTCCGTAATCCATTTCCATTAGATGAAGAGATCTTCTAAAAGAAAAAAATTCATTACTATTTTCATATGTACATTTTTTTATATTATCAATTTCTCTAACGCCACAATTTTTAATTTTATTTATGCAATATTGTGGTAAATCAAAATAGTATTTTTGATTTTTTTGGATAAAGAGCTCTTTATTTTTATCATCATCAATCATAAAATTCTCCACAAACTCACTGCCAACCTCATATGACTTTTGTTGTATACAGGGCCCTATTACTATTGATATATTTTCTATTTTCCCCCCTAATTCCTGCACCTTCATTAAGGTATTTTCTATAATATTATTTTTAGCACCTTTCCAACCTGCGTGGATGGCACCAATTATATTTTTTTGTCTCTCATGAAGTAATATAGGGACACAATCGGCTGTCAAAATGCAAAGAACAAGTTTTTCACTTTGTGTCACAAGCGCATCTGCTGTAACATTATAAGATTCATTCTCTGTAATTATTTTGCATATATTTGTATGTTTTTGTATTGGTATGACAAGACTTGCACTTTCTTTACCTAGCTCTTGTAAAATTTTTTTTCTATTTTTACTAGTATTCACATTTGAGTCATCTGACCTTCTACTGCAATTTAGGCTTTTATAAATGCCGTCAGAGTATCCTCCATTGCGTGTAAAGAAGCCATAGCTACAGCCACTTAGGTAATTTTTTTTTGATTTTATAAAATTTTTTTTCATTTCATTTTTTCTGGTACTGTAGAATTATTATTTGAAAAGTATAGAACCTTGAATAATTTACCCATTTTATCAGGATCAGTTAATCGGTGATACTGTCTATCCAGTTTATTTTTATTTTCATCACTCGCATTTGATCTCAATATTTTGTACCTCTCAGAGATTCCCAAACTTAGCAGGAAATCACTCTGATTAATTGGCCCGAATGAATTTATATTCATGGATCCTGCAATTCCTTGATATCTTTTGATATCTATCAAGCTTGTTAAGTCAGTGTTACCTGGCTCATAAAAAATAGACCTTTTTTTATGTGCTGAGATTGCTTGCATTGTATCACCTGCTCCGCCTGTTATTTTGGCATAGTCTAAAATTAACAGACCACCATTTTTTGATATATTTTCAAAAATTATTTTTAATATATCATCTTGCTTTGGCGAGATTTCATAAATTTTATCATCATTTAATTCATGTTCAAGAAAGTCTAAATCAGTTGACGGCCCTTTTTGTTTATCAATGTAAGAGTAAGTGAATTGACCAAGATCATCTAAGTCGATAGCCCTTTCTTTCCAATTACCGGCGTCACGAATATATTGTTTTATTGGTATTGCATCAAAAAATTCATTTGCAATAAAGAAGTTTATGCCACCAGGCATTTTCTTCAGCGAACTTACTCTCTTGAAATTGCAATCTATATTACGTGATTGTTCTTCTTTTAGAGTTTCACTTGTGTCATACAACCAAATATTGATTGATTTATTAAAATCTGGAAATTTTTTTGAAACTCTATGAATATCATTCATCATTAAACCATTTCCTGGACCTAATTCTATGATATTAATTTTTTGTTTCCCAATATTTTGCCATACGGTGATTAGCCAAATTGCAATCATTTCACCAAACATTTGGCTAACCTCCGGCGCTGTAATGAAATCATGGTCCGCGCCAATTGGTCTTTCGTATTTGTAATAACCAAAATCCTCATCTTGAAGACATAATGTCATATACTCCTCGATCGTAATGGGCCCGTCTTGATAAATTTTGTTTTTAATTTTTTCTTCTAAATTTCTAAATTTTTTTTCCATTTTTTCTATTTAATAGTATTATTCCCAGAACCATCATGGGAATAGAGATAATCATACCAATTGTAACTTGACCAAAAATATATCCGATTTGGTCATCTGGCAGTCTATACATTTCTGATATTATTCTGAAAACTCCATAAAAAATAAGGAATATTGCTGATGCATTACCTGGAGTTCTTAGAATACAATATCTTTTACATGCGACTAATAATATAAAAAACAAAACTAAGCCTTCCAATATCGCTTCATATATTTGTGATGGATGTCTAGAAATGAGTTCTCCAGTTGGATATATGACAGACCAAGGAAGATCGGATGGCTTACCAATTAATTCATGATTTATAAAATTTGATATTCTACCAAAGAAGATTCCAATAGGCGCAGAAATTGCCAATAGATCTGCCAATGACAAGAAGTTTAATTTATATTTTTTTGAAAATATTAGTGCTGAAATGATTATACCAATGAGGCCGCCATGAAAAGACATTCCACCATTCCAAATTTTATATATTTCATCAAGATTTTCTAAAAAGTAAGAAAGATCGTAAATTAAAACATACCCAAAACGACCGCCAAATATGATACCAATAATAGCCCATGGAAGAAAATTACTAATCATTTCTCTACCAATGAATTTATCTGCAGTATGATCAAGAATAAATTTAGAAGATATATATATCCAGCCAAGCAGGAGGCCCAGACCATAGGATAAACCGTACCAGTGAATATTAATTGGTCCGATTTGAATCGCCACGGGGTCAATTACGGGCACGAGTATTGTAATTACATACATTAACAATATTTACCTTTAATTTTTAATTTTAATATATCATAATTACCCAAGAAAATACTTTTAACAATAAATGGAGAATTTATGAGTCAGTCGAACTCAAACTTATTTAGTAAATTAACAGAAATATTGTCCGAAACAGCAGGGGCCGCTAGTGGGGTAAAAAAGGAAATTGAGATAATAGTAAAATCTCAAGTTGAGAAGTTATTGAATGATTTTGACGTTGTTCAACGCGATGAATTTGATTTAATAAAAGAAATGCTAATTAAAGAGAGAGAGAAAAGTGCGCTTCTTGAAAAAAAATTAAATGAAATAGAGAAGAAATTAAAAAAAAGAAATTTTACAAAGTAGTGGATAAGTCACGAAGATAACGAAATAAAAATACACTCCTATCTAGCGTAAATAAAAAATTAATCATTTGGCTTAAAATGGTAAATGGGTAAATTTACTTTTTTGTGCAATGGAAAATTTATTATTTTTAAATAAAAAAAAGCATCCACTTGATGTAATTGAAGAAATTATAGACTCACAGAGCTATACATTTAAAAGATCATTTCAAGATGAATTGGACTTGTGGATATCAAGTAGGAGATCAAATTTTCGAATAAATTTTAATTGGAATAGCAAATTAGAGGGTATTCACATTATTGTTTTTTTTGAAACAAAGATTCCGGAATATCGACAGGACGAGGTGTATAAATTAACCATAAAAATTAATCAATTAATTTGGTTGGGGCATTTTGATATCTGGAGTGACGAACTAATGCCAGTGTTTAGGTATAATTTGCTGCTTTCTGGTGGCCTGATACCTACTGATATTCAATTCAATTCTTTACTTAGGCATATAACGGATACGTGTGAAAAATTTTTTCCATCATTTCAATATGTTATTTGGGGAGGAAACAATGCTGACGAAGCTATAAAAAATTCAATATTTACAACTGCTGGGGAATCTTGAGTTTACAAACACTAAAAAAATTATCTCTTATTGGTATGGGCAGGATGGGCAAGTCCATGGTAGGTGGATGGTTAAATAGCGGTTTAAGCGCTAATAAAATACAGATTATTGACCCAAATATAAGTATTAATGATAAATTCATAACCGAAAATGATCTGAGTATGAAATCTCTAGAAGAAATTGACTTAACTCAGGGAACAATAGTCATTGCTGTAAAACCTCAAGTTGTAGAAAATGTTCTAATTGCGCTAAGGGGGAAGTTAGCAAAAGAGACAACAATCATATCGATTGTTGCAGGTTACTCAACCAAAGATATAAGGAATTATATAGGAAAGGCACCTAAATTGATTAGGACAATGCCAAACACACCGGCTGCAATCGGGAAGGGTATGACAGCAATATTTTCTGATAGCGCTCTAGAACAAAATATAAGATCAGAAACCGAGGCTCTGTTTGGTGCAATTGGCAAGTATTGCTGGATTGAAGACGAAGATCACATGCATCTTATAACTGCTCTATCTGGAAGTGGCCCGGCTTATTATTATTTACTATCTGAATGTTTGATTGAAATTGCGAGCAGACGCGGTCTTGAGAAAGATACTGCGGCATTACTTGTTGAACAAACTTTTACTGGTTCTGCGGCATTGGCAGAAACTTTTCGGAGTATTTCTCCAACTCAACACCGTCAAAATGTTACCTCACCAGGTGGAACAACAGAAGCGGCATTGAAAATATTGATGGAAGATGATAAATTAAAGGGACTATTAGATTTAGCTATTAATAGTGCAGTTGAGAGAAGCAAAAATCTCTCAAAATAAATTATCAATCTTGAGGTCAATTAATTGGCAGATTTAAATAAAAAGCAGATCATTGCAGCTTTTATAGATATTTTAAAGAGAAATAGCTATAGCTCTATTACAATTGAAAAAATCGCAAGAAAAGCAAAAGTCAAAAAAGAAATAATTATGTCTGAGTTTATTGATGTTGACTCAATAGCACTTCAATATCTTAATGAAGTTGATATTGAGACGTTACATTTGGCAAAAGAGGACTCGGACTCAAATAATCCTAAAGATATTATGTTTAATATTATCATTAATAGACTGGAAATATACGATAGGAGTCGTGCTTCTGTTCTCAATTTGCTAGATGGAAAATCTGACTTTAGATTAAAATATATAGCAACATTGCCAAGATTAATAACAATCTTTGATCTTATTTATAATAATAAAAATAATATAAGTTTGAAAAAATTCTCCAGAGATGTTGGATTTTTATATATCTATAAACAAGTATTGCGTGCCTGGATGATAAATAAGGAGATATCGGAACTAATGTCTATGACTGATAAAAAACTTATAAGAGCCGGTGAAATATATAGCTATATCAGCAAACCGGTGGCTATTCTAGACGATCTGTTATGTAAGCCACTAAAGACTGAGAAAAATTAGCAATTAAAAATAAAAATATATAGTTTTTTTCTTCCAGAAAAGTTAACAATATTGTATATACTGCATATAAGTATTTCAAATATAGAGATGTTTCATGGCTCCACATTTTGACAATAGAGAAGGTTATATTTGGTTCAATGGTGATTTTGTCGATTGGGCTAATGTAAAACTACACGTTCTAAGCCATGCATTACATTATGCGAGCTCTGTGTTTGAAGGCGAAAGAGTCTACAAGAAAAAAATATTTAAGCTAAATGAACATACTGAACGACTATTTTATTCAGCGAATACAATGGATATGGAAATACCTTATACTATGGATGAGGTAAATGAAGCATGCAACTCTACTGTCAAAAAAAATAAGATCATTGACGGTTATGTAAGGCCAATTGCTTGGAGAGGTGCAGAAATGATGGGTGTGTCTGCGCAAAACACAAAAATCAATTTTGCAGTTGCCGTTTGGGAATGGCCATCATACTTTGATCCGGAAGAAAGGCTAAAAGGTATTCGGCTGTCACTATCCAAGTGGAGAAGACCTTCGCCTGAGACCATACCTTGTGATACTAAAGCCGCAGGTTTGTATATGATATGCACCCTCTCAAAGCATGATGCTGAGAAAAACGGATACGCAGACTCATTAATGTTAGATTTTGAAGGTTACGTTGCTGAGGCTACAGGAGCAAATGTATTCTTTATAAAAGACAATGAAATTCATACGCCTAGCCCAGATTGTTTTTTAGATGGCATAACAAGGAGAACAGTCATAGAGCTTGCTAAGAAGAGAGGCTTATCAATAGTCGAAAGAAAGATATTGCCAGAGGAAATGGCAGAATTTACTGAGTGTTTCTTGACAGGAACAGCTGTTGAGGTCACCCCAGTATCACAAATTGGTCAGTATGATTTCAAACCAGGTCAGATTACAAAAGACTTAATGGAAGACTACATAAGTCTGGTAAATAGATAGATCTTATGCCTGATTTCAAAGACTAAAAACTCCCATATTGATATAACTTCTTCAAGTCACTCTCCTTTTGTTTGACCCATACCTCTTTATCAGAGTATATTTCTTTTTTCCAGAATGGTGCTGAACTTTTCAGGAAATCCATGATGAATTCATTAGCGCTCATACAATCAGAGCGATGACTTGATCCAGTTACTACCAAAACGATGTTATCTTTTGGTTTTAACGAACCATATCTGTGTATAATTCTAATATTATCAAGAGACCATTTCGAGTATGCAATTTTTGCAATATTTTTGATTTCTTTCTGAGCCATTTCTGGGTAGCAGTCAATCTGCATAGACTCTAGATTCTTCTCAGGACGCACCTTACCAAGGAAAATTGAGACAGCTCCATGATCAGAACTATTCTGATTAAAGATTTCTATCTCCTCAGTAAGATCAAAATCATCTTTTGTGATATTAATATCCATATTAACCGCCCGTCATTGGAGGAAAGAAGGCTACCTCATCAGCTTTTGATATCAACTCATTTTCATTCACTAGAACTTGGTTTACCGCAAATTTGATATTTTTTCTTTTTTCGAAAGCTTTTTTGTAAGCTTCATCGATTGAGGATAGATAATCAATGAGCTGCCCTATTGTTTCAATTTCAGACGGTATTTCTAAACTCTCTTCCCGTTTATCAATAATTTCTGCTATCCATGCGAAATACTTAAGATTCATTTTCTTTCTTTCTTATAATGTTTCTGTGAACAGTTTTTATATATATTATTAGAGATATTAGACTTATTATAGCTGTAGCATAGATAAATATGTTTGTAAGATTTATTACCTGTATGTTTGAACTACGAGTGATTGATACCAAAAAAAGCAGAATTAGTGAAATAAATTGTAATGTTGTTTTTAATTTTGATAGCTTAATTACATCTATCATTATTCCTTGGTGCGCTGTTATTTCTCGCATTGTCATTACTATTATCTCCCGAGCCGTGATAATCAGTATCCCGATTGTGGTGTAGGTATTGAGCAAATCAGAATTTATAAATATCATGAATGCCAAAATGACCAGAAGTTTATCAGCAATTGGGTCTAGGATTTTTCCTAGTACAGATGTTTGATTTAATTTTCTTGCAAGATATCCATCAAGAAAATCAGATAGAGATGCCAGAATAAAAATAATAAAAGCCAATAATTGAAGAATGTATATTCCTGACAAATAGAATACGAGAATAAATGGGATAGATAGGAGTCTAAAATATGTAATCAAATTTGGTATGGAGTATAGGGAGCTCTTTTTCATTTTCATATTTTATCTACTTTTAAACGAAGAGTGTATATCTTTTGCTATCTTTTCATTTATCCCAGGAACTTTTATTATATCATCAAAGCTTGCTTCGCTTATAGACTTTATGCTTCCAAAATGTCTCATCAACTGTTGCTTTCTCTTCAGCCCAATACCTTCGATGTCATCAAGTCTGGAGTAATTAATTTGTTTAACTCGTCTTGTTCTATGACTTCCTATTGCAAATCTGTGAGCTTCATCTCTGATGCGTTGTAAGAAAAAAAAGATAGGGTCATTTTTGTCCAAAATGAAAACCCCTTTGTCTTTTGAGTGTATCTTTTCATTACCATATTTTCTATTTTTATCTTTTGATATACTTATAACCTCAATATCTTTTATCTTATTCTC
>CACPHU010000001.1 GCA_902633855.1 uncultured OCS116 cluster bacterium | reverse complement strand
GAAGATATTGAGTCGGAATACTTAGAATGGTTGCACGAAAAATATATTCCAGCACGTCTTGAGGACCCAAGGATCCTATGGGCATGTCACTTTAAATCCCTCACAAATGTAGAACACCCAGGTGAGAAGGGAAGATTGAGCCATGATAATAAATCAATTCCTGCGGGTGATCGTTACATATTAATTTTTGGTTCAGAGAAGCCTAGTATTTTTGCAGATCCAACAGTTGCTGAATATCATCAATCATTGAATCAAAATGATTTGGCATATCTAAAAATGAGATGTGAAGAAAGATACAATATCATGACGGAAGAGGCAAGAGGTCCTGGATCAGAAGAAAGGCCTTCAGATGGGGCAGGTCTCTCAGAATGTATTCAACTGGGAAATTTTAATTCTGGGTCATATGAGGATGAAGATGAGCTTGCAAGTTGGTATGCAACTTGGAGGATCCCATCGATGAAGAAACTACCTGGGTGTCAAGGAGTTCGAAAATTAGTATCGATTTCCGGTTGGGCAAAGCATGCAATCTTATATGAATGGTCATCACCAGATGCAAGAAACAGTACCTTTGTGGATCACGAGATGGCAAATCCTGAAATGGAAGCATGGACAGACCATGTCGTAAGAAAATTGGTACATGCCCCAGGGTCTCCAAATTTAGCACAAAGAATTTGGCCAATTATTGAATAGCTTGGGTTGTCTAAATGGGCATAAATTATCTCATCACAGGTGCAAATCGTGGTATCGGCCTCGCACTTACTGCAGAAGTCTTAAGAAATAAAGAGAAAGTCATTAGTCTATGCCGAGAATCCAGTGACTCTGATGAACTTGTATCCCTTCAGAATGCAAACCCCAGTCTGGTGGAGCTTTGCAAAGCTGATGTTACTGATGAAAAGGATCTAATTAATGCATCAAAAAATATTGAACATCTTGATGTTTTGGTGTGTAACGCAGGTATTATGGGTGCCAGAGGTGGCATGACGGATAAAGATAACGACCATAATGGCATATCTGATGTACTCATGACAAATGTAGCCGGACCTTTTTTCACGATTCGAGCATTTTTAAATAAAATAAAACGAAGTGAAAACCCTAAGATAATAATAATATCCTCTCAAATGGGAAGCCAAAAGCATTCTGGAGGTGAGTCCTATTTTTATAGGGCTTCAAAAGCAGCAATTAATAATATAATGATTACTTTTTCAAATGAATTAAGGCGAAGTGAGATACCTATTGTTTCTGTGCATCCAGGATGGGTTAGAACTGAAATGGGTGGCAGCTTTGCAACGCTTTCAACACAAGAAAGTGCAAGATCACTATACAAATTTATACAAAAAATTGATATGACAAAGTCAGGTCATTTTTATAATTATGATGGAAACAAACTGGATCTTTAAAATATATAAAATGTGAGATCACAGATTAAAGTTACTTACTAATTACCCGCTAGAAGAGGACTTACAATGCAAAAGTTGGTCTCTTTTTTACTTCTTTGCTCCCATGAGGATGAAGCAAACGCGGCATAACCTATCGCTATTATTAACCCACGCGTGGTTTGTACCTCTTTGGATAACAATGTCTCCTTCACTTAGAGTTACCTCCTCATTGTCGAGCAGCAAAGTTATCTCACCTTCGAGGATTATCGCATAATCAACTGTTTGCGATTTATGCATAAATGGATGTCTTTTTGACTTTACAAGTGTATCTCCTGCATCTAAATCTGAAAAGTAAGAAGCGCTATCAGAAGAGACATTCTGATATTTTTTATCAGGTTCAAAAGATGAAATTCTACATATAGTCTCATTCGGCTGGGGAAACATAATAAATTCATCATCAACCCTTTCAATATCACCTCTCATTTCGATTGGAAACTCCGATGTATGCCACAAATTGGTTAGACTAACCCCGGGCCTTGTATTCTTTTCCATTTTATTTGTTACAAACTCATCTGAGACTACAATAGACTCTCCAGTCTCATCAAAGCCAGTAACTACTCTGCGACAATTTTTACTCATGCACGTCTCATTCATCAAATAATTAATATATCTTTCCATAAATTATAGAATATTTATTCAATTTGGTAATAAAATTTTACAGGCTCAACTAACTCAAATTGCAAATCAGATGTCTTGTGGTATTAAAATAAAGGGTATATATGTATAACGTACTTAGTATTGCGCCGGTAGCTCAGCTGGATAGAGTATCTGACTACGAATCAGGGGGTCGGGGGTTCGAATCCTCCCCGGCGCGCCACAGAACAGGAATATAATGAAAGCATTTAAAAATAAGGTTGATAATTTTTTTAAGTGGGTAAAGGGATCAGAATTAGTTCTTCTCGAAGAGATTGATGTTAATGAAGATCCGGTTCGCCCTCACTTAAACTTAGATTTTAGGACTAGCTATGGTAGGCAAATCTATGGACTAGAATATGATAATAATATAGAAGGTATCGTGTGCATAGCTTTTACCGATGAAATCCCTCATACTGAAAAAGAATTAGAATTAATGAGTAAAAATTCTCATCTTGAGAAGAGCTCTTCTATCCTAATAGCCTATACTGTATGGTCTCGGAAAAGAGGTGCGGGGAAAGAAATAATGCGAAAATTATTAGAGCATATCATAAAAAATATGGATAATATCAAACAGGTCGTAACACTATCTCCATTGACGCCCATGGCAACTCACTACCATATTAGAAATGGTGCAAAACTAATCAGCATAAATTCTGACACACAAAATTTTGAATATGAACTCAAAAAGTAGAGTATCCTAGTTTTGAAGTGGTGTTGGTCTCCAATTCTCAGGTGCTATTGTTATGCTCCCTAAATTAATATTTTCTTCAATCTCAGTTTTATAGCCTAATGTTTCGACTGTAAACCAACAGCCAGGGTGAATTGAATATTCGGTCAATACCGAATTGATATACATTGCCTGGGCATCAACCCCATTCTTGGAGATTGATAACACGGCAGTGTCACCTGCAATATATTTTAGATTTATGCATTTAGTAGATTTTCGCCAAGAGATATAATCTTCAATTGTAATTATCATTATCAAAAATTTACATTACACCAAAAAATGAACTTATTAGCCGCACACCTATTATAAAGAAAAGGCATAGAAGTACTTTTTTGAAGGTCTCTGCATTAATTTTTAGACGTACATATCTACCTAATCGCATTCCGATAACCGCAAATACTGCACAAAATATTGCAATTGGAACCATCTCTAACAGAAATACACCAGTATAATAATACCCAATTGTTGCGGGAATAACGGCAATCAAAAATAAAAATCCTGTCGTGTCGACAAATTCTTGTGGTGATGCCTTCCTCAATATCAAATAGATTATTATTGGTACACCCCAAATTGAAGTCAAACCGCCAATTATGCCTGCGATCGAGCCCATTCCAAGTTGCCACAGTCGATCATTTTTTATATCAAATGACCAAGCCCGTCTAAACAGATTATCTAAAGCAAAAATTACGACCAATATACCTATAAGTAATTTTAGAATTTCATCCCCTAGAATTACTGCTTGAAATGATGTAATAAAAATAAATACCAGCATTGTAATTGCAAAAACTTTATATTTTTTTGCAGTATTCATTGGGCTTTCTGCAGAAATATATTGTTGGAAATTCGCGACAATAACTGGAATCATATTCAAACCAATTGCTTGGAGCGGATTTATAAAAAATGTTAAAAGGGCAATAGAGGTAAGCGGTAGGCCAATACCTGTTACACCTTTTACAAAACCCGAAATCAAGAAGATTATAAGGAAAATAATGTAAAGTATGTAATTGTCGGTGAATAACTCAAACATCAAGAACCATTTAATGTAAAAAATATTAATCCTTGATGAAATAATTTAAATTTAGATACAGCAAGGTCCACAAAATTAAATTTGATATAAAAGTATAGTATATAAAGGTAGAATGCAACGCGTCTGTTTTATATAAAACTAAGTCAATATTTAATAAGATAAATATCGATATCAAAGTTAGAGTTAATAATAATAAGAGCTTCACAGAAAAATAATTTAATTTATCAGCGATTGTTAAAATTGCTATTGATGCTAGTGTTGTGAGGATCCATAGCATTTGAACGTATGTTGTATTCCCAAGGCTTTGTCCGGGAAGTTGAGGTAATATAAGAATCTTCGGCAACAAAAAAAAGATGAAAAAGCCGGTGAAAGTTATCTTTAATAGGTTTCTGGCTTTATTACTGCCACCTCTGATGTAATAAAAACCTATTACGATTAGCGAAAATGCAACAGACATTGCAATATTTACCAGTAATGTCAGAAAATTTCTCTCATTTATAAGAGAGCTATCCTCACCCCCATCATGGAAATGCTCGTGAGCTGCCCCTGCCGAATGCAGTTCTAATAATTCCGCTTCAACGATCAATGGTTGAACAAAAAATAAGTTAAATAATGTAACAACAAACCCTGTTATCAGACCTGCAACAAGAGCGGGATATAGATATTTAATCATTTAATCGCTTAATATTTTCTAATGGCATGGAAAAGTCATGATGTGCCTTACATCGTGAGCTGCATCGTGAATTAGCTCTGGTGATGCAAAGCCGAAAATCATTATCATAGAAAAGCCAAATAAAATTACAAATAAAGACTTAAATATTATAGATGTTTGTGGGACGCGAAACGTAATTAGTTGATATAATTTTGAGTACATATCACCCTCCGTGAATAATTTAATAAAATGGATCGGTATCTGGCTTAGAATATATACATATTAATTACAGTTGCGGGGGCAGCCTCGGTTTTGCACCGTGTTCCCTAAATCCATGACAAATAGTAGATGATGAAAAACACCAACTGTCAATTACTAATTTCAGGAAGTATCGAAAATATTTCATCATATTTTCAACTTCTAAAATGCCATGCAGCAATTATATTTGAGCATACCATCAGTAATGCTAGTGTAAGAAGTGTGAAAGGGCCACCTGATATGGTCATTAAGTACCCTGAGAGAGGGTACATAAATAACCAACATAAATGACTCAAAGAGAATTGCGCTGAATAAACCTGTGAAAACTCAACCACCGAAGAAACCTTCCGGATTACTCGTCCCATCGGAGTAAGCAAAAGTGTATAACCAAAACCTGAAATAAACCATGCTAATAATAGCACAAACCAAATAAAATCAAATAGTATCAGCCAAAAGGCAAGAGCCACGAATACTACAGACAAGAGATTCGAACCTGCTAGCATTATGCGACTTGCTGTCATCTCCTTGGACAGATATGGAATTATTATTGCTGCAAATATGCAACCAGCCCCGAATACTAGCATCGTAATGGCGAAAGCAATTTCTGATAATTCTAGAGATGACCTTACTAAAATTATTGTATTAACGAGTATCATTGATCCGCCTGCAGAAACAGCCAAATTTAGAAACATCAATCCCCTCAACTCTGATATACGGAAGTATCTTTTAATACCAAGAGTGAGATTAGTACTGAAATTATTTTCTTTTTTACCTGATATTTTGGATAAGAATGGGAATATAATCCCAGATATCAATAACGCGGAGACAAAATAACCAATAAAAGTTCCTACAAATAATAAATTATAATTAAGAAAAAGTAATAATAATGTGGCAAGTGCATAGCTTAAAATATTTTCCATATCTTGAGCTATCCTAAAAAGTGATAGAGCTTTTGTGTAGTCGGTCTCATCTTTGAATATTTTTGGAATTGCTGACTGATATATCGGGGTAAAAGCTGCAGTTGGGATATAAATAAGTAAAATTATGATGTATAAATGCCAAATTTCACTGACAAATATTAAGCCGAACGCAGCAATTGCA
This sequence comes from uncultured OCS116 cluster bacterium, assembly GCA_902633855.1. GTDB lineage: Bacteria > Pseudomonadota > Alphaproteobacteria > Rhizobiales > TMED25 > TMED25. The sequence continues at coordinate 183,586 of CACPHU010000001.1, read as the reverse complement.
CGAATGATGTCCTGAATTATTAGATATTTTTTTGTATCAAATTTATCTGCTATTGCGCCTGCGAAAGGTGAAAAAATGACATAGACGAACATTTTTATTGTAAATAGGCCCGAAAGAATAAGTGCGGCATTTCGACCCGTCAAATCAAAAGCCAATAGACTAATTGCAATAGTTGCAAGACCGCTACCCAATAAAGAGAAATTTTGTGCAAAAAAAAGATTTCTAAAACTTTTTTCGGATAAAACAGACAGCATTCAACACCTGTGTAAAGTATGAATTAAAAATTATACTGCAGTTTAGCGCTTTTATAAAAAGAAAATTGGTTGCGGGGGCAGGATTTGAACCTGCGACCTTCAGGTTATGAGCCTGACGAGCTACCGGGCTGCTCCACCCCGCGATAAGATAATCCCCTAGCTAACACCATCTTGTGTTAAAGGTCAAGAAACAAAAGAAACTTATTCTTCGGTTTCCAGGCCTGTTGGGATTGGAACATTCTCAGGCTGAAGTGTTATACCTGCACCATCTGCAACACTTTCCAATAACATCCCGAAGTCCTTTTCCAAATTTTCTTTTGCCATTCGTTCGATTCTACCTGAATGCTGCTGAACAGCTTGTCTTGTCGCAGCAGTAACTGGCATTGGAACACCCAATTCTTTTCCAGATTGTAATCCAAGATCAAGATCTTTCAGTAACAATGGAGTTGTAAATGTTGTTGTCCAATCAAGATTCGTGAATGCATTTGATTTGTATTTTGTAAATATAGAGCCCATCACTGAGTTATTCATAAAATTTAAAAAAGCATGTCTAGGGACACCAGCTTTTTGTGCAAGTATGGTAATTTCAGCAAGGTTCTGTATTACAACTCCTAACATTACATTATGAGCTATTTTACAGAAACGAGCTAGATCGCCTTCACCAACATAAGCTACGCCCCGTGGCGCTATTGTTTCAAGATATGGTTTAATTGTATTGAAAACATCTTCAGGACCGGATGCGACAATTGATAGGACACCGGCCTTAACCGCTTTACCGTTACCGCTAACAGGACAAGATATATATGCGATGCCTTTTTCGGTTAGCCTATCCCTTATTTCATCAGAATCCTCGGATGAAATCGAAGAGCAATCAACAAATATCTGAGACCCCGCTGTACCCTTTGACAGAACACCATTATCACCAAAATATACTTCCTTTAGATCCTTACCTGTTGAGACCATAGTGAATAAAACCTCAACATCATGTAGCTCATCCATATTTTCGACAACAGTTGCTCCATATTCTGATAGCGGATCTGCTTTTGCCTTTGTTCTGTTCCACACACTGATATTTTGTCCATCCTTTGCAAGACGCCCTGCCATCGGGTATCCCATTCTTCCTGTTCCTACCCATCCTATTTTGTGGCTCATAATTTTTCTCCTTATTTAAATTTCACTTTGCCAATTATAATCTTCAATTATCGTCTTTACCTCTTTCAAAAAACTTGCAGCATAAGCCCCATCAAACGCTCGATGATCAAAACTTTGACCCAAAATACCCATCTTCCTTATTCCTATCTTATCTCCATTTTCATCTTCAATAATAACAGGTTTTTTAATAATACCATCGAAAGACATGATAGCAACCTGAGGAGGATTAACGATCGGAGCCGTGATATATGTCCCCATGCTTCCATTATTCGATATTGTGTAAGTGCCGCCATAGTGTTCATCCTGATCCAGATCATTATTTTGTGCCCTGTGGACTAGATCATTTATTTTATCATTTAGATCTGTAAGTTTGTAATTTTCAGCGCCTTTTATTACTGGCACAATTAATCCATCAAATTTTAAATCAACGGCAATTGATAAGTTTAGAGACTCAGCAACAACAATCTCTTTTTCATTAAAAGTACTATTAATGAGAGGGAAACTATCTCTTGCAATGGCAATTGCTCTTGCGACGAATGATAAATAAGAAATCTTGAATGCTTTATCTAAGCTCTTCTCTTTCATTTCGGACCTTACGAAGTCTAGATTACTATAATTAACCTCAACAGCTTGGAATGCCTGAGGTACCACAGACCAACTTTGTGATAATCTTTGCGCGGTTGTTCTGCGAATTCTATTAAGTGCTACTGATTTGTTGTAAATGGTTTCATCAATTACTCGCTTGTTGGTGCTTGATAATATCTGTGATTGGGACGTTATAAAATTCTCTACAAACTTTCTATTAACTTTTTTTATATTGTTTGATTTACAGTAATCCAACAATTGATCTAGATTTATACTCGCATTGCTTGCAATCCTTTTTGCTAATGGGGTTAACTTTATTTCACTATTTGGTATTTTAATTGAATTGTAATTTTGGTCAGGTGTGAGTACTTCGGTTAGAACCGAGAACCAATCGGGAGCATCCAAATCTATTTTTTTATCATCATAATTTTTTATTTCCTCAGCCGTTCCCTTTAGTGATTGAGTCTCAGTCTGAGTGGCTTCATCATGAGTCACTTCTTTTTTTTCATTAACTTCAGCCTCACGCTGAGCAACATCATTAACATCTTCTCCATCCATTGCAACTATTGCAACAATCGATCCAACGGATGATGTATTTCCTTCTGCAACAAGAATTTGTGATAATTTGCCATCTGCTGTTGCGGGTATTTCCATTGAGGTTTTATCTGTCTCAATCTCAAATAAAATTTCACCAGATTTAACAGTTTCCCCTACCTTTTTATGCCATTTGGAAATAGTTCCCTCGGTCACTGTCTCACCTAGTTGCGGCATCTGAATATTCATTGGTAGCACCTATTTATCTTAATACATCAAGTATTTTACTGTAAATTCTATCAACTGACGGTATCGTAATATCTTCAAGATTATCAGCTGCAGGAAGTGGGATATGAGGTGTAGTAATCCTCACAGCAGGTCCATCAAGTTCCCAAAATAATTCGTCAACTACTATTGAGACAATTTCAGCTCCCCAACCGCATAGCCTTGGGTTTTCTTCAACGGTAAATAGCCGTCCAGTTTTAGCTACTGAGCTTGATATTGTTTTCATATCCAAAGGAACAAGAGTTCTAATATCAACAACCTCAACATCAATTCCATGATCAGTCATTAATTTATCCGCTGCCTGAATCGCTCGTGGTACCATTAATGCGAGTGCAACTATTGTTGCATCCTTACCTGGTCGTACGACTTTTGCAGTACCAAGCGTATCGACATGTTCACCCTCAGGTACCTCACCCTTAATTGCATAAAGCGATTTATGCTCAAAAAAGATGACGGGATCCTCGTCTCTTACAGATGCCGCAAGCAGACCCTTTACATCTGCTGGAGTTGATGGGGCAACTACTTTTATTCCCGGGATTGCCATTGCCCAATTTTCGATTGATTGAGAGTGCTGCGCGCCAAAACGTGAGCCCCCTCCGTTCCCTGTTCTGACAACAAGTGGACACTTCAATTGACCATCTGACATATAACGTGATTTTGACATTTCATTTGCTACAAAATCCCAACAAACTGCCAAAAAATCTGAGAACATTATTTCTGCAATTGGCCTCATGCCAGTCATCGCGGCACCCATTGCTGCTCCGAGAATAGCTTGTTCAGAAATTGGAGTATCAATAACTCTTTTTGGACCAAACTTATCAAAAAGACCAACCGTTGCTTTAAAAACACCACCTGCTCTTGCTACATCTTCTCCTATGAAAGCAACCGTTTCGTCTCGCTCCATTTCTTGAGCAATTCCGGCTGCAACTGCCTCTCTATATGTTAGTTGCGCCATGCCCATCCTCCATTTGCATAAACATTCGTTGTTAATATCTCCTCAGGTGGAACCGGTGAGCTTTTTGCTTCCTCCGTTGCCTCATCAACGACCCTTTTTATATTCTCCTCTATACCATCAATAATCTTTTGTTTTACTCCAAACTCAATGAGCCTTGAGCGGTATCTTGTTATAGGGTCATTATTTTTTTTCCAGTGATCGAGTTCACCATCCGGCCTGTAAGCACCTGGATCAGCACGGCTATGACCTGATTGTCTATAGGTTTTGCACTCGATCAGTGATGGACCTTCACCGGAACGCGCTTTTGAGTAGGCAACCTGAGCAGTTCTGTAGACCTCATCGGCGTCATTACCATCTATGATAATGCTATCTAATCCATAAGCTGAAGCTCTATCAGCCGCCGGATTTTTTACGGCAGTTATTGACTCAATAGGTGTGTATTCCATGTAATTATTATTTTCACAAACAAAAACAACAGGTAATTTATACACAACTGCATAATTTAAAGCTTCATGAAAGGCACCTATATTCGTTGTCCCATCTCCAAAAAATACTGTTGCAACATCATCATGCCCCATGTATTGAGCTCTCCAAGCGGAGCCAACAGCCATGGGTAAATGCGCTCCAATGATTGCATACGAACCCATCACACCTTTGCTAGTATCAGTTAGATGCATCGAGCCTCCCTTACCTCTCATTAGACCGCAATCTCGTTGCATCAATTCGCCCAGAACACCAACAACCGATGCGCCTCTAGCAAGAGTGTGAGCATGACCTCTGTAGGTACAGAAGCTTTTGTCATTTTCCTGCATAGCAGTTGCAAATCCTGCAGCGATCGCTTCTTGTCCCAGCGATAAATGACTTGTACCTTTTACCAGATTTTCAAGAAATAAATCATAGGCCCTTTGTTCAGCAACTCGAATAAGATATTGGGAATTATAGAGCTCTAATCTCTTTTTTTCATCAATATCATCGTTCTTGAGGGTTTTCTTTTTTGCCATTATACCACCAGCAATTAATATCTATTCGCAATAGGTAATTCATCGGCAGGGAATAATGAAATTACCTTACAGCCTTGATCTGTAACAACCACTTCCTCTTCAATTCTAGCTGCCGAAACACCATCTTTTGCAGGACAGTATGTTTCTAGTGCAAAGACCATACCTGTTTTTATTTCCATTGGGTTTTCCAAAGAAACCAACCTTGAAATGATCGGTCTCTCATGTAGTGCGAGGCCGAGTCCATGACCAAACTGCAATCCAAATGCCTGCATTTCGCTCTCAAAGCCAAACTCTTCGGCCTTAGGCCAAGCTTTTGCAACAACATCAGTTGATACGCCAGGTTTGATGAGTTCTATAGCTTTATCTAGCCACTCTCTGCACTGGATGTAGGCATCATTTTGCTCTGATGTTGCCGTTCCTACATTAAAAGTTCTATAATAACATGTTCGATAGCCCTGATAAGATTGAAGAATATCAAAAAATGCCTGGTCACCAGGTCTGAACATACGGTCAGTAAAATTATGCGGATGGGGACTGCACCTTTCTCCAGATATCGCATTTATTGCTTCAACGTCATCTGATCCCATCTCATAGAGCATTTGATTTGAAAGCGCAACTATGTCGTTTTCCCTGACACCCGGTTTTAATTCTTCATAAATCATATGGTATACGCCATCTACCATTGTTGCGGCTTGATTAAGTAAGGTGATTTCGTCAATATTCTTAATCTCGCGAGCATCCAACATTACTTGCTGACCATCTACAATATTCATTCCGGCATTTTGTAGTTCAAAAAACATCGCAGTTTCTGCTATATCAAGCCCGATTGGCATATCTGCAACTCCGGCCTGCTTCAAATAACTCATTATTTCTTCTGCGTGAGATTTCATTAAACCAACAGATGGCGGAACTGTTCCTCTCATTCCAGTCATGCCTGCTAGGCATCTATTTGGGTCGAGCCAGTCACAATTAAGTTGATGGTGAACTGCGGCAGATCCAAAATCCCAAACAAATGGTTCCTCGTCACCAGCTAGTAAGGCAAAACGGCAGAGCTTGTCCCTTTCCCATTCACCAATTTTTGTTCCAGTGATATATCTTATATTATTTACATCAAATAATATTAATGCTCCAAGACCTGAATTTTTAAGCGCATTTTTTGCACGAGATAACCGATATTTTCGTAAACGCTGAAAATCAACTCTTGTTTCAAAGTCAACCTGCTTAAATCCTGGTGAAGCAAGAGCCCTATCCCATTGCCAATTCTGATTTGCATCCTCTGGCCTTAAAATTCTAGGTGAAAAAACACTTTTATCCGTCATAGTTATTACTTTCTAAATTGATTTGATATCGATTAATCCCTTATCTATTTATATATCACTAAATTTAGATTAGTAACATAAAATTTAAAAAATTACTCTGTATATGCCAGTGGGGCCAGAGCATCTACATCGGTTACAACATCCAAAATAACACACTTATTGAGTGCTATTGCCTTTTGCAGTGCTGGAGTGAAATCTTTTGGGTTTTCTACTCTTATTGACTCAGCTCCCATATGCTTGGCAATTTGAGCAAAGTTAACATTATTAAACGTCCACATCTCTCTTGCCTTGTCTGTTTGAGTACCACCATAGACCCTATCAAATCCCCTTTTTGATTGATTACCCGCACCATTGTTATTCACAACGATCACAGCGTTAATTCCCCATCGAACTGCAGTTTCAACTTCGGCAATATGATACCAAAAACCTGCATCCCCAGTAAAACATATGACAGGCCTATCTGGCACCGCGCATTTAACGCCCAAGGATGCCGGAAATGCCCAACCAAGGTGACCGGCAGATCTTATATAACTCTGCCCAGAGGATTTCAAATCAAACATTCCTCCCATCCACATTCCGCCATGTCCAGTATCTACTACAACAAATGAATTATCTGGTAAATTTAAAGAAAGATCGTGACACACCCTTTCCGGTCTAATTGGTATGCTGTCTGACTGCAGTAATGGACGAAACTCATCATACCAATCTCTGCAGTAACCTTGGACCTCCTCAACCCATGAAATTCTCTTTTCAACCGTAGTTTCATCAGCAAATTTCATCATCTCCGTTAAAGCCATTTTTGCATCTGCCATAATACCAACTTCTAAAGGATAGTTTCTGCCCAAGACTTCAGGATCAATATCTATATGTATGGCTTTTATTCCAATTTTTGGTATCGTCCAGAAATTTGTTACCATACCCCCAAGATCTGTTCCAACAAAAATGGCAAGGTCTGCAGCAAGCACAGATTTATTAGCCGACCCTCTTGAGTAGGTTCCGACTACACCAACATTAAGGGGATTTGTTGAATTTATTACATCTTTAGCGTTTAGTGAGGTTGCTACAGGAATTTTTAGTTTTTTTGAAATTTCATCAATTAAATCTCCTGCTTTAGACCACCTAACACCACCACCAACCACCAGAATTGGCTTACTTGCATTATTAATAATATCCATTGCTTTTTTTATTTGAGCTATATCAGGCTTTGGTCGATATGGTGGAACAGAAGAGACGCTCTCGTCGATAGATGTGGGTATAGTCTCATCAAATGATTCTTGGTCTACTTGACCCTCATTGCCTTTAAATTGTAAATGAACTGGCCCTGGCGAACCAGATACAGCAACTCTGAAGGCTTGGTTAAGCATGTCAGGGAATCTATTTGCGCTATCAACCGTCGCATTTAACTTTGTGACCGGCTCAAATGCGGGTATGTCATCAACCTCTTGATATGCTTTTCTAAATTTTGTTGCTTGATCACGTCCTCCAGTTAGAGCAATAACTGGTGACTTGGCAAGCCAGGCATCCCTGAGTCCGGCCGCAAGATTTAAAGCACCAATTATCTGTGCCGCACATACCCCAGGTCGCCCAGATGCACGGGCATACCCATCTGCCATATAGGCAGCTGAAGCTTCCCCATGAACATGAATTCTTCGGATATTTGATATTGTCTCTAACTCAGCCATGGTCGTCCTAAGGACTGCCGGAACGTGAAATATATCTGTTACCCCATAATCATGGAGCATTTTTGCCAATACCTTGGCACCTGTTAATTCGTTACTCATTTCACACCTCTAAGTTACTTAATAGCAATTGGATTTATTGGGGTACCTACTGCTCCTGTAATTGGAATAGATGGAGCAACTAGTAAGAATTCATATATATTGTCTTCGAGACAGTCTTCTGCGAGTTCCTTTAGATAAAACATTTCTCCCATAGTCATACCTTGAATTGGTATTGTTATCCAATGCCATGGTTGATTTATTCCTTCTTCACTTTGATTAGGCCTCACCTCACATCCCCACGTATCAGATGCAAGAGCCGCAAGCTCGGTTCTTTGAACCCAATCTATAGTATCAAAGCCCATACCTGGCGCATCACCGCCAGGGAAGCCATCCCATGATTCTCTTTTGAGGCAATCCTCCATCTGGCCTGTTCTCACAATTACAAAGTCGCCTTTTTGGACAGATACACCTTGCTTCTCTGCTGTAAGATCGAGATCATCACATGTTATTGCATAACCATCATCCAGTCTATCCACGCCAAGGGCTCTAGCAACATCTAATAGGATTCCTCTTCCAACCATTTTATCTCTTGTTTTTTCAATGCCACACTTCTGTGCTCCTGCGGAAGTGACTTCCCTGCAATCATAACCATTCCACATTTTGTCTTCATAGAAGACATGTCCGAGCCCATCCCAATGTGTGCATCCGTGCGTTGGTAGGAAAACTGTGTCATCCGCTGCCCTAATACCTCTCTGGTCGAGCACACCAGAATAAGCATCTGTTCCGGTTCTTAACATTGAGTGAATTGGGTTTGTTCTACCCATCGCAGGATATTTAGTTTTAGCTCCTTGTGGACCTTTGTAATCAAAATTCAAAGCTAGCGATATTACTTTTCCCTTTTTTACAAGCTTTGCTGCATTAATAATCTCATCTGTCCCAACATAGTTTAGTGTACCTATCTCATCGTCGGCGCCCCATTTCCCCCAATTTTTATATTTTTCAGCGGCTGCTGCAATATCTGCCCTAGTTATTTTTTTTTCTTGCATGAGTTTCTCCCTATCTATTAATTTAATATTATCGATGATAACCAGTCAGCTGTCTGGGTACGGTATTTGTAAATCCTATTATTTGCTACGTGCGAACCATCCTCTATGTAATTATATACCACGTCCCCATTGACTGCTTCAGCAAGTAATTTAGACTCCTCGGGTGGAACAACTCTATCTAGGCCGCCGCCAACAATATATAGAGGGCATTTTATATTTTTAGCGCAGCCAGACAAATCCATTCTGCTTGCAAATTCTCTTGCTTCATCCTCAGAGTAACATTTACTTCTGTGAATAAATGCCTCTTTTGTGAGTCCGGGTATCCGGTCAAATATGTTACTCCAGGCAAACGGTCCTGTCAGGGAAATGCATGCCTTTAGCCTATCATCATAAGATGCAGCTCTTGGCGCATAATAACCGCCAAGACTAACACCCCAAATAGCAACCCTTTCAGAACTTAAGTCATCTCTTTTTTCAATAAAATCTATGACTGCAGAAACCGGTTCTTCATACTCCGGGCATATAGGCGCCAAATACTCTGACTCACCTTGACCAGGTCCATCAAATGCCAGCGTTGCAATACCTCTATCAAGAAATACTCTCTCGTTTGTTTCCATCTCCTCTTTAGCTGAGTCTAATCCCATGCACATAATGACAACTGGCGGGTTATCAATATTTTTTGGCTTTCTAAGATTGCCATACATCGTGAGATTGTTCCAATTTATTTCAATTCTTTCACCAAGAGGATCTGCAAGTTCCATGGATTTTTTGTGATATTCAACTGCAAATGTATGTGTTTGTTTCATTTGCTCAGGATCTTGAACAAAAAGAAATTTTCCAAAATGACAACAAACGGCAGCTGTATTGTAATGTTCAGCTGCGCTTAAATTATAACCATTAATTCGCGCCTTATCACCAAGTGCCCCATGAATGTGCCCTTTCATTTCCCATTCATTGCACCAGTCGTCCCATTTACTAATGGATGCAGATACATCATTAAAATCTGATAGTGGAACACCATTAGAGACAAATCGATATGACCAGTGGGATACGGCTGTAAGTAATTTTTCGTCTTTATTTTGCATAAGATCAACCTCATATTTTATAATAAAAATTCTAAAATATTTTTATTATTTATTGTATATTAAATATAAGGACAATGGGAAAAAATGTATAAAATAATTGTTGGTGGAAAAATACATCAAAGTGGAATTAATCTATTAGAGAAAGTAGACAACTTTGAAGTTATTATTTTACCTGATGCAAGCCAAGAAACACTTGAAAATAATATCTCCGATGCAGATGGGGTCTTATTGCGATTACAATCTTTCACAAAGTTAATGATCGACAATTCACCAAAACTAAAAATATTGTCAAGGAATGGAGTTGGGTATGATCGAATCGATATTCCTGAATTGACGAATAGGAAAATTCCTCTCACAATTGTTGGTGATGTCAATTCAGGCAGTGTAGCAGAGCATACCATTATGTTTATTCTTGATTTATTGAAAAATAGCAAAAGACATGATGCAATGGTCCGAGGGGACCAATGGAAAGATAGAGATCTGCTAATATCAAATGATTTTGCCGGAAAAAAAATATTAATAGTTGGCTTTGGTAAAATCGGACAAAAAGTTGCAAAAATTGCGCTTGCTTTTAATGCACAAATTAATATTTATGATCCATATGTAGATAATCAAAAAAACTTTCCAGACGATTATCATTTTTTTGATGAATTAGATACCGCTATCAAGAACTCAGAAATAATCACGTTACATGCGCCAGGGATGGGAAAACATATCATAGGGAAAGATGAGATAGAGTTAATGCAAGAAAATACGATTCTAATAAATACATCGCGCGGTTCCCATATCGACCTAAATGCGCTCTTGGAAGGACTAAACTCGGGCAAACTCAGAAGTGCAGGTCTTGATGTTTTCCCCGAAGAGCCACCTGACATCTCTGACCATAAGGTATTTAGTCATGAAAAAGTTTTATTTTCGCCACACATTGCTGGGTTAAACAACGACTGCGCTGCAAGGATGTCCGTAAATTCTGCTCAAAATATAATTGATTATTTTAATGGAAAATTGAGTCCTGAATTCGTTGTAAATATAGAAATTTTATGATCTTCAACAATGGCTATTAGCTGTTTCTCAGGTGAGGATAAACTTGTGATAGCAATGATCCTTCACAGTAAGTCTTTTCGTAAATTGCAGAAGATTGAATTAATTTTAACCATTCAATTACTTTGGTGTTTGAGGCCCATAAATCTGAGCGGCCAAGATCTTGCATACGGACTATTACAGGCATAATACAAATATCTGCATACGTTATTGCCTGCCCAAGGAGGAATGGGCCACCACTCTCTTCTAACCAAACTTCCATACGATTGCAAGTTGCCTCTATCTTTGCCGTTGACTCATTCATATCTTTTTCGGAAAAACCAGTCCTACCCATCTTCAAAAGAAAGTCTTTTCTCAATGGCTTAGACTCTGCAAGGGCAATAAACTCTTCTTCTGATAAATCCTGAAAGTGTGGTAAAAATGCCATATTATAAGATGGTATCCTAACAGACGGCCCTGCAACCTCATCAAAATATCTTATCATGGCTCTCATTTTTGCTGCGTTTTCAGGCTCGGGTGGACGAAGAGGATTATGATTTAAATTAATATCTTCAAGATATTCAATTATTACCGAACTATCTAGTACTATTTTATCGTCATGGACCAAAGCTGGTACAACTCCGTTAGGATTTATTGATAGATATTCAGGCTTTAGTTGATCACCGGTGAATAAGTCCAGGATTTCCATACTGTAATTTATATTTTTATAGTGAAGAGTATAGCGCACGCGTTGACTGCAAGTTGATTGCAGCGCATTGTATAATTTAAAATTTCCAAGATTCATCTACTTTTTATCATAAAGGTCCAAACCATACATGTAGTTTGCTGCCTTCAAGAATAAAGTTCTATTTACTCCATCTGAATGCAACCATCCCGCTGCATCTCTTAAAAGTTTTGATACTCCAAACTCTTTCATGTAGCCATGCCCGCCATGCACTTCCATAGTCCAAGTTGCAATTTTCCATACAGCTTGACTTGCCATCGCTTTTGGAAGAGCGCCCAATGTCCAATCCCATCCTTGATCTTGATTATCAGCTAAGTAGCAGGCTCGGTGTGTGTATGATCTTGCGGCGTCAAGCAGCATTCTCATTTCACCTAACTGAGCTCGAATACCATCGTGTTCAATTAATGGCCGACCACCTTGAACTCTTATTTTTGCCCATTGCTCAGCTTTTTCGTAGAGGGCAACACCAACGCCTAAACAGCTTGATGCTGCGAATGAGTTACTTGATGGAAAGAACTTTTGAAGTAATTGAAAGCCTTTACCAACCTCTCCAACTATATTCTCATCTGGAATAAAACAATCTTGGAAGATTAATTCGGCATTGTTTGCAAGACTTTCACCTAGCTTATCGTGTACTCGACCAATTGTAAAACCTTCACGACCTCTCTCTAAAAGGAAACAGGTGGTCCCTTCTAGCATTGGCTTACCCTTCTCTGTTTGAACAAATAAAAGATAATGGCTCGCTCTATTTCCGTTAGATATGAAGTGTTTCATTCCATTTATGACATAGCCCCCATCAACTTTTTCAGCGGATGTTCTAAAAGGAGTCGGATAGGGTAAAAAATAGTTTGAGGCATTATCAGGCTCAGTTATGCCAATTGCCAAAACAGCTTCAGGGTCTTTAGAATATGGAATTAATGTCCTCTCAGCTTGTTCTTCATTTAGTGCTTTTTCCATTATGGTAGCAAGTTTCATTGTTTGAGCCATCACAACGGATACACCGACATCTCCAACCGCTAACTCTTCAACAACCATTGCTGTAGTGAGTGAGTCAAGACTTAAACCACCGTATTTTTCAGAAAGTGTCATTGTTCGAAGGCCAAGTTTATCTGCCTCCTTGACTATTTCTCCACAATATCTCTCTTCAGGTGTTGCTTTTCCATCAAGATCAACTGCCACAGGTTTGACCACGTCATCGACGAATTTCTTGACTGTTTCTAATATTGCTTTTTGTTCTTCTGTCTGAATAAACATTTCATGCATTGGTTGTCTTTCCTTAAAATGTGTTTTTAACTTTATATATATAGTAATTTCTTTCGCAGAAAACAAACGAAAAATAAATTTGACATAAAGTTAAAAGCTGATATTGGTTTTAACTCGGGATATCATAAAAAATAAAGAATATTTCTATATGGAGGTGTTTAAATGCGCAATAAATATCACATATCAAGAAGAAGTTTTTTAGCTGGTACATCCGCTACCGCAATCGGCCTCACCTTTCTGCCATTTAGCCTTAGAGCCAAGGATCAAGATCAACTTAATTTTTATAATTGGGATGATTACATTGGAGAAGATACATTATCGGACTTTGCGAGTGCGGTGGGGGTAAAAACAAACATTGATTTCTTTGCTGATAATGATGAATTATTTTCAAAACTAAGGGAAGGTAATCCCGGATATGACATCATTGTTCCTTCAGATATTTACGTAGAAAAAATGGTAAAAGCAGGGATGCTGGATAGGATCAATCAAGATAAGATATCAAATATGGGAAATATTGATAAAAATTTTTTGAATCCGATATTTGACCCTAATAGAGAATATTCCATACCATATATGTGGGGTACAATCGGCATAGGGTTCAATAAAAAACGAGTAAGCAAAACTCCAGACTCTTGGTCATATATTTATGATTCTGAAATATACTCCGGAAATATTTCTCTTTTATCGGAAGCTACAGACGTTATCGCCTGCGCACTGAAGTATTTAGGCTATTCTGCAAATACCAAAAGTAGAAAAGAATATAAAGAGGCCGAAGAGTTATTAATTGCTCAAAAGAAGCATATCAAAGTTTTTGCTGAAGATAATGGCCAAGATTTACTTGCTTCTGACGACGTTATCATGGCCCAAGAATATAACGGAGATATCGCACAGATAATGCTCGAGGATGACAATATCAGCTACATCGTCCCCAAAGAGGGGAGTATAATTTGGGAGGATTGCCTTTGCATACCCAAAAATGCCCCTCATAAGGAGAATGCTCACAAATTCATTGATTTTATTCTGCGTGCCGATATTGGAGCGGAGCTTGCTGACTATATTCAATATGCAACTCCAAATAAAGCTGCAAAAGATCTAATGGATGATGAATATAAATCAAACCCAGCCATATTTCCAGCAGATGAAACTGTAAAATTATGCGAAAATATGCTATACCAAGGAGAAGAAGTAAGTAGGATGATCCAAGACACTTGGACCCGTATACTTGCCTCGTGAGTTAATCATGACTCCATTTGAAAGACATAATGATGGCTAGGTGGGCTGTGAGGAGCAAATTTTTCCTCCTCCTACTTATGCCTGGCCTGACGTGGCTTTTTCTCTTCTTTTTAATTCCATTGTTTATTGTATTTTCGATGAGCTATGGTCAGAAAGTAGACATCATTGACATAGACTATAACTGGAGTCTTATAAATTACGCGCGTGCAACCGATGGCGTTTACTTTATTACGCTATTTAAATCTTTGATTATTAGTCTCATAACAACTTTTCTTTGCTTACTAATCGCAATACCCGTTGCTTTTTATATTAGTTTTTCTTCGGTAAGAGTAAAATCAATTTTGCTAGTTTCTATATTGCTTCCACTCTGGACTAATTTACTAATTAGGACATACTCGCTTATTGCGTTACTGAGAACAAAAGGACACATTAATAATGCACTCGAGAACTTGTGGGAGTCAGCCAATTACCTCTTGAGTTTCTTTCGTTTGGCTAACCATAACTTTATTGGCGAAAGTTTTACACCTCTAAGTTTAATGCATAATAATTTTTCTGTAATCTTCGGATTAATCTACATTTACGTGCCTTTTATGATAATTCCAATTTATCTAGTATTAGAGAAGATCGATAGAAATATTCTTGAAGCCAGTTATGATCTCGGTGCAAATCATAAAATAACTTTTTTCAAAATAATCATGCCGAATATCAGCGTTGGAATAACTTCTGGTATAATTTTGGTATTCATACCCTGCCTTGGCTCGTTTATTATACCGGAATTATTAGGCGGCGCAGACTCGCAAATGATTGGAAATATAATTGAGAGACAGTTTAAATCTGCAAATGACTGGCCTTTTGGATCAGCGCTATCATTTATTTTGATTTATATAACAATAATAATCCTGGGGGTTAGATACGTTTATTCAAAACTTTACTCACGCCTTTATCAGAAAGGTGTTTCATGAAGAAGAGAATACAACATTACACACCAGTCAATTACGCCAAAAATAATACCCTGAAAATAATAACATTTATATTCCTCGTAATTTTATATCTACCTATAATTAATTTAATTATATTCAGCTTTAATGACTCAAAACGAAACATTGTGTGGCGAGGATTTACCAGCAAGTACTATGAAAAATTGTTCGAAAATGAGATGCTTTTTCTTGCTTTTTCAAATTCTATGACAATTGCAATAACCTCAACAATAATTTCAACCTTTTTAGGTATAACAACTGCAATTGCACTCTGGAAATTCAATTTTTATTTAAAAAAATATTATGATGTTGCGTTACTATTTCCAATCATAATCCCAGAGATTTGTATGGGCATATCTATGTTAGTTTTCTTCAATTATATTAACTGGCCAAATTTCCAATTATGGCCATTTACTTTATCAAGTGTTATCATTGCGCATGTCTCCTTCATTTTTCCATTTGTTGCAATTATAATCAGAGCAAGACTATCAATGTTGAATAATGAAATTTTAGAGGCAGGCCAGGATCTTGGTGCAAGCAAATATCAAGTAATTAGAAAAATAATAATTCCATTTATGAGTCCTGCGCTTGTCGCCTCTGCTCTTCTTGCTTTTACACTATCACTTGATGATTTTGTAGTTACCTTTTTTACATCCGGCCCAAATAGCGTAACACTCCCGGTTAAAATTTACTCGATGGTCAGATTTGGAATTAGTCCTGAAATAAATGCTATATCAACATTACTGATTTTGATAATTATAATTTGCACTTATTTTGCAATTAGATTTCTATCCAAAAGTAATAGAGAGTTTATGAAATGACAGAGAAAAAGACTACTATTGAACTAAAAAAATTAAATAAGAAGTTCGGAGATATTATTGCTGTCAACAATGTGTCATTAAAGATCTCTGAAAATGATTTTTTTACCATATTGGGTCCATCTGGTTGTGGAAAATCAACTATCTTAAGATTAATTGCTGGTCTTGAAGTTCAAGATAGTGGCGCTGTTATAATAAACAATAAGGACTCTAGTTTTGTCCAAGCAAACGAGAGACCGGTTAATATGGTCTTTCAGTCATACGCTCTCTTCCCACATCTTAGTGTGCGAGATAATATTGAATTTGGCCTAAAATTAAAAAAAATAAGCAATACAGATATAAAAATAAGAGTTGAAGAAATACTCGAACTTGTAAAAATGAATGGTTATGATTTCAAGCTGCCATCAGAACTTTCGGGCGGCCAAAGACAAAGAGTCGCCCTTGCACGAGCAATTGTTAATAAACCCAAAATTGTACTTTTAGACGAACCACTCTCGGCATTGGATGCAAATTTGAGAATGGAAATGCAACAAGAGCTTGTTAATATTCAACGTAATCTGAAAATGACTTTTATGCTTGTGACCCACGATCAAGATGAAGCACTCTCAATATCATCAAAAATTGCAATCATGGAAAATGGAAAAATTATTGAGACAAATACTGCAACAAATATGTATGAATACCCATCAAAAAAATTTAGTGCCGAGTTCCTCGGACGAATAAATATAATAGAAGGTGCTTCATCTTTTATTGATAATAGAATACTTTTTAATAGTGACACATTTGGAAAAATTAATCTCGATCGAGATATTAAATTACCCAAAGATGGTGTGCTTGGAATTAGACCTGAAAAAATAATCATTGAGACTGGACTTAATAAACAGAAGAATAGAGTAAGCATGAACGGCACAATTACCAATTGGACCTATTATGGTGATGTAAGCTACATTACGATTGAGCTGAAGAATAAATCAAAAGTTTATATTAATGTTCAAAACATCCATAGAAACTCTTTACAGGAGCTGAATATAGGTAAAAAACTGTTCGCTTCGTTCGATATTAATGATCTTATAATTTTGGAAAAGTAATACTTTCCTATAATAAAAATTTTGCTATAGTATTTAAATTCAAAACAAGATTAGGAATTGGAAAATGTCGATATTTGATACTGAAAAGGTAATTGCAATTGAAGAACATTATATAGATCCGAATGTTACAAAACTCCAAGAAGAGAGTACTAAGAATACTAAAATAAGAAATCCGAAAATGGTGGCCAGAATGGAAGATTTTGGTGGTGAGAGAATCGAAGAAATGGATGCGGCAGGCATTGATGTCCAAGTACTTTCTATAGCGCCTCCAGGCATTCATAATTTACCTGCTGATGTTGCAGTTGATGCAGCCAAAATGACAAATGATTACTTAGCGAACAAAATATCAGAAAACCCAAAAAGATTCAGAGCTTTTGCTTCATTGCCAATGCAAAACCCAGAAGCGGCAGCGAAAGAGCTCGAGAGATCCGTAAAAGATCTAAACTTTGTTGGTGGCATGATCCATGGCCTCACTAATTCAAAATTTGATGATGGAAAGGAGTCTTGGCCAGTATACGAAACTGCTGCAAAACTTGATGTACCGATATATTTACACCCGGGTATGCCTCATCATGAAGTCAGAAAGACCTATTATCAGGACTACACAGAAGAGTTTGCTTTGTTCCAGCAAGCTGCATGGGGATATACTGTAGAAACAGCAACAATGGCGATTAGACTTGTCCTTTCAAGAGTATTCGAGAAAATACCAAATCTTAAAATTATTTTAGGTCATCTTGGTGAGACCTTACCTTTCTTGTTATGGAGAGTTAATCATAACTTAAAAAGACCAGGTAATGCCCCAATAGAATTTAGAGAGGTTTTTTGCAATAATTTTTATGTTACGACAAGTGGTAATTTCTCTGATCCAGCATTATTATGCTGCATGCAAGAAATGGGAGTAGACAGGATATTATTTGCTATAGATTGGCCCTTTATAGACAATAAACTTGGTGCAGATTGGTTTGAAAATATCTCAATATCAAAAGAGGATAAAGTTAAGATATTGAACGGTAATGCTTCACGTATATTTAAGTTATAATCTTGGATATAAACAAAAATTAAAGCTCTGGGACATCTAGGCCTATTCCCACAACCTCGTCTTCAATTGGTACCCTAAATGCATCATTAAATAAATTTAGGGAGACCATAACCGTTGCTGTCAGGGCAATCTCAACCATTTGCTTTGGTGTGTAGTGATTTTTAAAATTATCAGCCACTTTATTTGGAATATTTGATGCATCAATCATCATATGGTCCACGAAACTTAGAGCTGCCTTTTCTGGTTCTGAAAAAGCTTCGTGGTTGTCTGAGTCCTGAATATTCTTTATTTTATCCTCTTCAACACCCATTTTTCTTAAGTGCTCTATTTGATGAGTCGAACAATAAAAACAAGTATTTCGTGTGGCGACTTTGTATCTAATTAGCGCTTTAAAAGGTTTAGGAAGTTCACCCAGCTCCCATGTTGATTGCCAGTAATTTCGAGATGCCATGCCAAAATCGTCAGAATGAGCCATTGCCCTTGCGCTATTATTAATCCTCGAACTTCCTTTTGCCTCATTTAGGTCTTTGATCAGTGACATAAATTGTGTGCTGAACTCATCGTTGGATAATAATGGAACAATTGTATTTGCATTCAAATTTTTATCAAGTTGACTTTTCATCTCTTTCTCCCAATTAAACTGCGCTTGGCATTCGAAGATACTCACTTCCATCTAGTTTCACAATTATAGAGACAGGCTTATCTAATTTCAATGCCTTCTTAATTCCATCAACTAATTCTGGAACAGAATGAGCTTCTATGGCATCTATTCCAAAACTCTCAACAATTTTTTTGTAATCAATTTTTTCAAAGCTAGTTGACTCAGTATTATATCCTTTTTTTAGCTGCTTAGATTTTACTTGTGTCAAGCCATTATCAACCATTATTACTTGTATCATTGCAATATCTAATCGCTTCCATGTAGCAAGCTCCCCTGCATACATTAGGAAACCGCCATCGCCCACAAATGAAATGACAGGCGCTCTTGGTAATGCCATTTTAGCTCCCATTGCAGCGCCCAGGGAGAAGCCCATCGGAGAGAGACCATTTGAAACAAAATATTTTAAAGGTAAGTTCGTCAGCCATGCTTGGGATGCAAGTGATTTATGAGCCCCCGCATCTGCAGCTATTATGGTTTCTTCGGGGACAACCTTCCTGATCTCTTTATATACTGCTTGTGGGGCTATTCCGCTTGACTCTCTATATTCTGAACTTATGCCTAACTCAAAATTATGAATCTTATCAAAGCAGTCCCTCGCTTTTTTTAACCAACCTAAATCCGTCCCCCTTTCCCCTAACAGATTTTGAAGTGAGTTTAAAGTCTCGGCCATATTACCTTTTAACCCAACACTCACAGGTTGAAATGTTCTGTCATTCACATCAGCGTCGTCGATGGATATAATTGGTACTTTTGATTTGTATGGTCTTATAATATCCCAACCATCTAAACCAACCGTGATAATTAAATCAGCCTCTTTAAGCATCTCATCGATAGGAGTCCCAAACCAACCATACATACCTAAATAAAGTGCATCATTGCATGGAATATTACCAACTGCCTGAAGGGTTACGCAAGCTGGTGCATTAATTTTATGTATAAACGAAAGCAATTCATCTGATATTTTCGATGCAACAGAACCAACCCCAGCGACAATAATCGGCTTTTTGGATGCAGTAATCAAATCATTAGCTTTATCTAATGATTTTTTGTCTATGGCTCTTGATTTATTGGTACTCGTTATTATTCCATCAATTTCAGAGTCATCTATGTCAATCTCTGCTATGGCCTGCACCGGCGAGATTGGGAGATAGACAGCTCCGGGTCGTGGATCTATCGCTACATTATATGCCTTGTCTAAAAGTGTGGTTACATTAGCTGATGTTATCTCTTCAGACAGTTTTGTAATCAGTCCACCAAATGCTACCAATGGGACCTCCTGATGGGGATTTTTTGATAAAAGTTCAGGGTCTATTATTGCAGAGAAAACAATTATTGGACGACGGTCAAGGTGAGCTGATGCTATACCCGACGCAAGATTTGTTATACCTGGTCCTTTAGTTACAATTACAACACCTGGCACACCTGTAATTTCACCATATGTTGAAGCCATATATGCTGCTGTATTCTCATGATGGGTCAAAACATAGTTTATGCCCTGATCAGAGAATGCATTGATTAAATTAATTGTATCACTGCCAGGTGTCCCGAATACCTGCTTCACGCCTCTTTTCTTTAGATATTTCGCAATAAAATCACAAATATACATCATTTCTCCTCTACTAGTTTACCGATTGGGGCTCCATTATCTGAATATATATAGAGGGCATCACCTACTTGTGCAGCGTCTTCAATCCCAGCTGTTATATAAATACCCAATGCTGTCTTTATATTTGCAATCTTTCTTGGCTTCCAATCCTTTTGTCCCAACATATGCCGAATTACAGAAATTTCTTCTACTTTTCCTTCATTAATACTTATCGCGTCAAATTCAGTATTACCACACTCTGAACAAAAATATTTTTTTGGGAATGTAAATTTATTACAATTACTACATTTTTGAACAAATAATTTTTCCATTTATATTGCCTCTAATATTGTTGCCGCAACGGTTCCACCATGCCTATATAAAGTCATTCCATAACCAGTAGCAATTCCAAAATTTACATTATTTAACTGTCTCTCACCAGCCCTATTTTGTAACTGTAAAACAACTTCACCAATTCCATTCAATCCTCCTGCCATTCCGCCTGGTTGACCTGCTGAAAGCATACCACCCCAAGTATTAACCGCTTGAGTCTGCTGTTGCATGCCCTCAAGATAGTCCCTAAATTTTTCATTTTTTATTATTCCAAGGTCATTCAACTGTGCGAGCACAATTGCTGGATAGTCATCATAAATACTCAGCACGCCAATATCGACTGGTACTAATTTTGCCGTTCCAAAAAGCTTATCTTTAAAAGTTGAAATGCCTGTTGCTGTTCCATCACCCTCTTGATTTTCAAAATTAAAACTTTGTTCAAACGCTCTAATTCTGACCTGCCTTTCAAGTCTTTCGTTTTCGTTTCTCGAGATTATTATTGCGTAAGCACCAGCAACAACAGGTACACAATCATACCTACAAAGGGGGTCAGCGACTAAGGGAGCATTGTTATATTCTTCTTCAGTTAATTCTTTTTTATAAACAGCATATGGATTTTTTGATGCCCAATTACGCTGAGATATCAAGAGGTTTGCATAATCACTTTTTTTTAAATTATACTTTTTCATTTGCCTAGAGGTAACCAATGAATAAACTCCATTTGGGCCACCATGTCCAAGAGGCGCAAGATGATCTCTTGTAGCGCTGTTGTAAGAATTAGCGATTTTTGCATATCCGGAAAGTCCAGTCGCATCTCCTGCAAGAATCAATATATTATTTGCATCTCCGGTTTTAATCGCACGTGACGCATGTCCTAACATATTCATTGCAGACGAGCCACCATTTGTGTCTTGGAGTAACCAGTTTAAACTAAAGCCAAATCGCCAAGCTATATCAATTGCGGAGTCCGGAGTAATAGAAAATGATGCAATGGCGAGACCGTCTATTTCTTGATGCTTAAGATTTGCATCCTGTAAAGCATCCAATACGGCATCTTTCATAAGGTTTAGTATTGTTTGCTCGTCATTTGGATGTCTTGTGTAAATAGACTGTCCGACACCAATAATTCTAGGATCAAACATTGACTCTTAATTTACTAGATATATTGGAATTTCAGAATGTAGCATGAGGTGCCGAGTGGCGCCACCAAATATAATTTCTCTCAGACGACTTTGAGTGTAAGCTCCTTTTACAATAAGATCAGCGTCAACAGATTTACTAAAATCAAGTATGGCATCACCTATCTTTTTTTCATCACCTGATATTGTTACTGGCTTAGCATCTATTCCATGAGAAGCTAAGAGTTCAGAAACCTGTTCGCCGCTGGGGCCGTCAGTTATAACCTTTTCCACAGTCAAAATTGTGACATTATTTGCTTTCTTTAGTATTGGTAAAGCAGCAAAAACGGCTCTTGAACTTTCGGTTGTACAATTCCAAGAGATTACGACTTCTTTACCAATATCAATCTGCTTATTCATTGGGATCAGCATTACTGGTCTACCGCCATCGAATAGTATTGTTTGAATGGAACTTAGGCTCGCACTTTGAAGCTCTTGATAGGGTCTCGAGATAATTACTACATTATACACCCTGGAGAGATCTCCCAAATATTTCTGATTCTCAAGCTCCTCAGATAACCACTTGTATTTTAAATCACTCAAATCACTATCACTCTTTTTCAAGGTATTCATATGATCTATAAACTTCTCTTTATATTTTATCGCCTCTTCCTTGTTTTCGTCGTGATGCAAGGAGTCAAAGACTATTGAACCTTCCTGCGCAATAAAGCTATCTATTCTCTGATGAATGGCAACGCCACTAACGCTAGAATTGTATTTCTTGGCAAGAGAAACTGCGCAATCTACAAGGTGGGGTATTGTCTCGATATATTCGAATGGTAATAATATATTTCTCATCTTAATTTCTTGTACTTTACAAACCTTTCATTAGATCATTTACATCAATTGGAAGTTCAAGTTCTTTTCCAGTCTTTGATGATAAATCCATTGCCATAGTTAAGACTAGATTTCGATGGCCTTCTTCCGCGGTTGCATGCGGCGTATCCTTGCCGAGGTATATTCTGCTAAACCAAGAATTTGTTTCCTCTCTCATTGGACCCCACAGATCACCATTATAAATATCACCAGGCGGAAAGCTTGTAAGAAAGTCTACATTTCTCGTAGCCTCTATTTGTAATCCTTCCGGCCTGTATGCCGGTCCCTGATTGAATTCTGTTGCCAAAATTACATCTCGATGGGTATCCTCAATATCGATAACACCCCTTGTGCCTACAACACCAATTTCAAGTCCATAAACAGCTCCAGGCCAAACTTTTGGCAGCGCCCAACAAATGTTCATGCTAAAAATTGTGCCGTCTTCCATAGTGAAAACACCGAATGTTGCATCTTTGGTTCCGAGCTCAGCCATGATTTTTTCTGTTGATCGTGCAAAAATTGAGACAGGCTTGGCTTGATCACCAAGCATCCATAAAGCCATATCTAAGCTATGAGTACCTGAGACAACCATTGGTGTTAAATGTCTTCTATCTTGAGATAATCTTACTTCCCCTGTTGGAGCCATTTTATTCATAAATGCTCTGACCACAACGGCAGTTGCTTCACCTATTTGCCCATTATTTATTCTTTCTTTTACAGCAAGGAAGCGCCTTCTAAATCTTTGTGTATAGCCGACAACTGCATCAACTCCTGCCTCTTGGATTGCATTCAGAACTTTTAGAGACTCAACAGCGTCTGTCGCTAGCGGCTTTTCAATAAGCATTGGAAGTTTTCTTTCAACAGCTGAAAGTATTGGCTCAACGTGGCTCCATGTTGATGTGGCAATAATTACTGCATCAACCTCAGGTCTCTCAATTAACTCTCTAAAATTTGTTGTAAAGAAATCTGCTTTTATATCTTCTTTTAACTTTAATCCCAAGTCTTCATTGATATCGGAAAGCCCAATCCATCCAATCCCAGGGTATTCTTTGGCGAGAGTTGAACGCATCCTACCAACAACACCGCAGCCAACAACTGCTAGACCTAGTTTCTTATCACCTGCCATATTCATACCCCTTTTTTATGACTTTATTCTACTCAAAAATCTTAATTATTCAATTCATTTAAATTTATTAGGAGCCAGAATCTCTTGTTTTCTTCTTATATTTTTCGTATAGGTCTGGTCTGTTCTTTTCTGTAGCCAGAAGGGACTGGTTAAATCTCCATTTACTTATTGCCCCGTGATCTCCCGACAAAAGTACATCGGGTATTTTCAATCCACCATACTCTCTTGGTAATGTGTATTGGGGATATTCTAATAGCCCATCCTCATAGCTCTCGTTCTTTGTTGAAGCTTTTGAACTCAACACGCCATCTAATAATCTTACACAAGAGTCAATTATATTGATCGCTGCAACATCTCCATTTGTGAGAATATAATCACCGATTGATAGCTCCAGTGCTCCAGTTGACTCAATTATTCTTTGGTCAATTCCCTCAAATCTTCCGCACAGAAATATCAAACCTTCATTTTTTACTAAATCTTTTGTTATTTTTTGATCATATTTAATACCTCTTGCCGCCGGCACAATTAATGGCCTTGTATCACCATTTTGTCGCATATTAGCAATGATTGGAAGCACGATATCTGCTCTCATAATCATACCCGGTCCACCACCTGCTGGAGAGCCGTCGATCTTTACTTTCTTATTACTTTGCCTCTTTTCTAGAGGAATTATTTCAAGACTCCATTTTCCTTCAGCTAAGGACTTGCCAATATTACTATACTGAAGTGGCCCAGGGAATAACTCAGGCGTTGTTGTGATTATAGATATTTTCCATGTAACGTTACTCATCTCAGGTCAGTTCTACCCTATCTTAACCAGTATGATTTCTATCAACAAAATACACTTTTATTACTCTGATTGATATAGATAATTAATGTGTTTATGGGATAGGTATAATTATTTTTCTTTATCTTCGGTGGGCACTTCTTCCGCTGGTGCTTCTGCTGGTGCATCTGCTGATGCTTCTTCAGCTTGTACTTCTGCCGGTTCTTCTTCTGCCGGTGCATCTTCGGCTGGTGCTTCTTCCGCTGGTGCTTCTGCTGGTGCATCTTCGGCTGGTGCTTCCGCTGGTGCTTCTGCTGGTGCTTCTTCAGTAGGTGCTTCTTCGGCTGGTGCTTCTGCTGATGCTTCTTCGGCTTGTGCTTCTTCAGTAGGTGCTTCTACTGATGCTTCTTCTTTATCTTTCTTTGGAATTGCTTTTTTTGGATTATTTCTTGGTGGACGTTTTGCAATATCTTCGGCGTCTAAAAATCTTAAAACTCTATCGGTGGGCTTAGCTCCAACGCCAAGCCAATATTTTATTCTATCAACTTGTAGGGTGACTCTTTCATTGCTCTCTTTTGAGAGCAGGGGATTATATGTTCCAAGCTTTTCTATAAACCTACCGTCCCTTGGATTTCTGACATCCGCAACTACTATCCTATAATATGGACGCTTCTTTGAACCACCTCTTGCTAACCTAATTTTTAATGCCATCATAATTCCTTCATTTTAAAAAAATTCCACCTATACATAACCATAATCACTTTTTTCGTCCAGTTATATTTAATAAATTTGATAATTTATTTTGGGAACTTGGTAATCCAGGTAATCCAGGTAATTTCGATCCCGCAGAACCGTTTTGCAAATCAGATAGCATTTTTTCCCTTAATTTACTATCATTTAATTTATTTATCTCAGACTTATCCGAGTCTTGTGCGCCGAGATCTTGATCTAACATACCTTTTTTGCCGAATTTTTTCATCATATCAGATGTCTGCCTATATAGCTTAATCAGTTTATTAATTTCTGAGACCTCTGTGCCAGATCCCATCGCAATCCTTCTTTTTCTTGATGCGTTTAATATTTTTGGATTTCGTTTTTCTTTTGGAGTCATTGATGAGATTATCGCGATCTGTCTGTTAATTATTTGATCGTTAATATTTGACTCTGCCATCTGCTTCTTCACTTTATTTATCCCTGGGAGCATTCCAAGAATTCCTGATATTCCTCCCATCTTTGACATCTGCTTGAGTTGTTGCGCCATATCCTCAAGATCAAATAGGCCTTTCGATATCTTCTTGGCAATCTTATTTGCTTTATCAGCGTCAATTGTTTCCTTTGCTTTCTCAACAAGCGAGACAACGTCGCCCATTCCCAATATTCTATTTGAAACCCTATCTGGGTAGAACTCCTCAAGATTTTCAATCTTTTCTCCAATCCCCGCGAATAATATTGGCTTTCCAGTCACATGCCTCATTGACAAGGCAGCCCCGCCTCTTGCATCACCATCGAGCCTTGTCAGAATCACTCCAGTTAAAGGTATTTTTTTTGAAAATGTATCTGCAACATTTACAGCGTCTTGTCCCGTTAGAGAATCTGCAACAAGGATAACGTTGTGAGCCTCCGCAATTTTGTTTACACTTTGCAGTTCATCCATCAATTCATCATCAACATTCATCCGCCCGGCTGTATCGAGAATAAGTACATCAAAACCTCCCAGTTTTGCCTCTTTGCAAGCTCTTTTTGTGATTTCGGTTGGTTTTTGACCTTTTATTATAGGTAGTGTCTCTATAGCATTTTCCGCTCCCAAAATCTCAAGTTGCTCCTGGGCTGCTGGCCTAGTAACA
Organism: uncultured OCS116 cluster bacterium; assembly: GCA_902633855.1. Taxonomy (GTDB): domain Bacteria; phylum Pseudomonadota; class Alphaproteobacteria; order Rhizobiales; family TMED25; genus TMED25. The sequence goes on along the minus strand of CACPHU010000001.1, from coordinate 157,157 downwards.
TCAAGCGATGCCATCAAAGTCTTCAATTTTGACTTATTTCTTACATAATTTGCTAATTTTGCGGAGGTTGTTGTTTTACCTGAGCCCTGAAGACCAACCATCATTATTATTGAAGGTGGCCCTGATCTGAGATTTAGCTCGACGTTTTCTGATCCGAGTAGTTCAGTAAGCTGGTCATTCACAATTTTTATAACTGTCTGTCCCGGTGATACTGACTTTATAACCTCCTCACCGATTGCCTTTTCACGAACTTTCGCAAGAAAGTCCTTCACAACCTCTAATGCAACATCTGCTTCTAGAAGTGCCCTTCGTACTTCCCTGAGCGCATCATCAACATTAGCTTCAGTGAGTAGGCCTCTTCCCGTTAATTTTGAAAATACAGATGAGAGCCTATCAGACAGCGTATCAAACATTAAATACCTCTAATTTTATCTGCAGAAGCAGTTGTAAATTATTTATCCAATAATATATTAAAATAGTTCTATTAGTCTAACAATTACTATCATAAAATAAGAAAAATAACTATATTGCATGTAAGTGCGTTTAGCCTGAATTAGTCGAAATTGAAATAAAAAGTTAAGTGTAATATGGAACCAATAAACTTTGTAGATCTAAAAAAACAATACTCAGCCATAGAAAGTGATGTTAATGAGTCCTTATCTGCGATTTTAAAAAGTGGTCAGTTTATACTTGGACCAGTTGTTGAAGAGGCTGAGGAAGCGCTATCAAAATATACAAATGCAAAACATACAATTTCTGTTTCCAGTGGAACAGATGCGCTTTTTGTCAGTTTGTTAGCACTTGGAATTGGCCCAGGATCAAAAGTCTTTATTCCTGCCTTCACGTACACGGCAACAGCTGAAGTAATTGCACTTCTGGGTGCGGAGCCTGCATTTGTTGACGTGGATGAAGATACTTATAACATATCCTGTGAGAGTCTAATTACGAAAATAAATCAGTATCCAAAGTCAGAATTATCAAATTCTGCTATAATTGCTGTTGATTTATTTGGTCTTCCAGCTGATTACAATACAATTTGTGATATTGCTATGAACTCTGGCTTATACCTAATATCTGATGCAGCTCAATCTTTTGGAGGTTCCATTGGAAGTCAAAAAGTTGGAAAATTATCACCAATCACCACTACAAGTTTTTACCCAACAAAGCCGCTGTCTTGTTATGGTGATGGAGGGGCCGTATTCACAGACGATGATGAGATCGCAATGAAAATTAAATCTATCAGATCACACGGTATTACAGATAACCCCTATGAAAATGTCCGAATTGGAACAAACGCGCGTTTTGACGCAATACAAGCTGCGGTAATATTGAGTAAACTAAAAATTTTTGATGAAGAGTTAAGCAGGAGAGAAAGTACTTCAAGCATATATAATCAAGAGTTAAAAAATATAGTCGAAACTCCAATTACAACAAACCAAGTAAAGTCAGCTTGGGCCCATTACACAATAAGAACAAGAGACAGGGATGGACTTAGAGAATTTTTAACAAAAAATAGTATCCCTACAATGATATATTACCCAAAAGGTATGCATGAGCAAACTGCTTACCAGAAATATCACAATGGAGATCCCTTAATAGTTAGTGAAAAGCTATGCAGTGAAGTTTTAAGTCTCCCCTTACATCCGTACATGAGTGAAAATCAAGTGTACTATGTTTCAGGAAAGGTAAAAGAGTTTATAGGGTAAGGATGATAGAAAATATAAAATATCATAAAATGAATGGCGCAGGTAACGAGTTCATTATAATAGATAATTCAGATATTAATTTTACCTATACACCTGATATCGTCATGTCAATATGCTCCAATTCCCCCGAAACGAATTGTGATCAGCTGATTACAATTGAAAAAAGAGTTGGGAATTGCCTAAATTTAAATATTTGGAATAAAGATGGCAGTAAAGCAGAAGCATGCGGAAACGCATCAAGGTGTGTTGCAAAGTTAATCTTTGATGAAATAGGTGTTGAGTATGTTGAACTGAGATCAGAAAATTGTACCCATCTTTGTAAGAAAATGGATAATGGCGGCGTTATTGTAAATATGGGTAAAGCAAATACTAATGGGAAGAATATTCCTATATCACTTGATATGGATGACACATTAAACTTCAATTACAATTTTGAGTTTAAAGATCTGAAAAAGGTAAAATATACGAGCGTAATAAATGTTGGTAACCCCCACATCATATTTTGGTTTGATAGTATAAACAATATCAAACCAGAGATAATAGGTCCGTTGGTTGAGTGTCATAAAATTTTCCCAGAAAAGATAAATGTTAGTTTCGCCGAAATAGTTAATAAAAATAATATAAAGTTAGTGGTATGGGAAAGGGGTGCAGGAATAACGAGAGCCTGTGGGACTGCCGCGTGCGCGGCTGCATACTCAGCAATGAAATTAGGACTTGCAAGTAAAAATTTGAACATAAGTTTACCAGGAGGTATATTAGAAATAAATATTGACCCCGAAGGCAATATTCATAAAACTGGGCCGGTTGAACTTGAATATTCAAGTTCAATGACAATGGAAGAAACTGATGGGTAATAATTTAAATTTTATAACATTTGGTTGCAAACTTAATGCTTTTGAAACGCAAGTAATGAAAGAAAAGGCTGAGGGTTATTTTTTGAATAACCATAGTTTTATCAATAGTTGTGCTGTAACAAACGAAGCTGTTAAGCAATCAAGAAGAGCTATTAGAAAAGAAAAGAGAAATAACCCAACGAATAAGATTGTTGTAACTGGCTGCGCCGCCGAACTCTATCCATCAGAATTCATTGATATGCCAGAAGTTGATATTGTCATTGGGAATGACGATAAGACCAAATCAAGTACATTTATGAACCTCGCACAAATTGATGATGCGGATAATGAAGTAATTGAGCTTACGCACGAAGATCCACCTTTCATAAATAACTTTGACAATAGAACAAGGGCCTTTGTCCAAATACAAAATGGGTGTGACCATAGATGTACATTTTGCATAATTCCCCATGCAAGAGGTGATTCAAGGTCACTAGATGAAAAGCACATAATAAAACAAATTCAGACACTGATTGATACGGGTTATCAGGAGATAATATTGACTGGAGTTGATATTACTTCTTATGGAAAAGATCTTAATGAGGAAACTAACCTTGGAATACTTATAAAGAACATAATTAAAAAGACAAATAACTTAAAAAGACTCAGAATTTCTTCAATTGACTCAATAGAAATTGATGATGACTTTCTCGAAGTATTCTCAAGTGAAGAAGTAATAATGCCTCACTTGCATTTATCTCTTCAGTCCGGTAACGACCTAATTCTAAAAAGAATGCTTCGCAGACATCAAACATCAGATGCAGTCAAATTTTGTGAAAGGATCCAAAAAATAAGGCCAGATACAGTGTTTGGAGCTGACATGATCGCTGGATTCCCGACTGAAACAGATGACATGCATAGGAGTACAATGCAGCATATTAATGACTGTGATATAACATACCTGCATGTATTTCCTTTTTCATCAAAAACTGGAACACCGGCATCAAAAATGCCGCAAGTCGAAAAAAATATCATTCAGAGTCGTGCAAAAGATTTAAGAACGCTCGGCATGCAAAAAATGAACCTATTCCTAATGAGAGAAATTGGTAAGGAAAAAGCCATACTGATTGAAAAACAGGGATTTGGTCGTACTGAGCAATACTCAAAGGTTATAGTTAATGTAGTGGGTAATCCGGGTGAAATAATTAAAAAAAAGATTATAGGTATTTCAAAGGATCAACTAATTGCATAATTAAATACAGATAATTGGAAATGAAAAATACTTGGTTCCAAAAATTAAAAACTAGTCTTACCAAATCTTCAACGGTAATCTCAGAGGGTATCACAAATATAATATCATCACGTAAGTTAGATGATGAAACCCTTCAAGAACTCGAGGATCTCCTTATAAAAGCTGATTTGGGCGTAGATAACTCTATTTCAATAATTGAAAATTTAAAAAAAGAAAAATTTAATAAAGACGTTGAGACTGATGAGATAAAAAACTTCTTAGCAAACCAAATTGAGTTAAAGCTCGAAGGATCATATTCTCCATTAGATACAGAAAAATCTAAATCACCTCGAACGATAATTGTTGTTGGAGTTAATGGATCTGGAAAAACAACTACAATTGCAAAGCTTGCATATCTATTGAAAAATAATGGGGCAAGGGTTATTCTTGGTGCAGCCGATACATTTAGAGCAGCGGCCACTCAACAATTAGAAGTATGGGCTAAAAAATTAAACCTCGATATTGTAAGCTTACCAGAAACAAAAGATGCAGCTAGTGTTGCTTTTGAGACAATAAAAATAGCAACAGAAAATAATTATGATACCGCGATTATTGATACTGCGGGTAGACTTCAAAACAGAAGTGAGCTCATGGATGAGCTTGCCAAAATAATAAGGGTCATAAAAAAATACGAGCCGCAAGCCCCCCATTCAATATTACTCACATTAGATGCAACTGCAGGGCAGAATGCGATTCAGCAAGCTAAAGTCTTTAATGAAATTGCAAAAATTACAGGACTTATTGTTACAAAGCTCGATGGTTCTGCAAAAGCTGGCTACGTAGTATCAATTTCACAAGAATTAAAAATCCCAATTCACTTCATTGGTGTCGGGGAAAGTATAGAAGATTTAAGTGACTTCAATATAAAAGATTTTTCACGACTAATCGTTGGACTTGATAGATAAAAATGCCTGTTAGAAAAAAGCCCCCAAATGCTAAAAATCCAAAAGGGTCAATATTTCTCTTATTCCACCAAGTACAGCAAAAAATGGATATTGAACAAAAAAATCTTTTTTTGAAATATGATATAACGCCAAGGCAATTTATCGTACTTCAAACAATCGATTTCCAGCCAGGATCTAATCAAAATGAAATTGTAAAATCTATCAATATAGATCGGTCAACACTTAGTAAGATCATAGAAAAACTAGAGAGTAAGAATTATATATCAAGTCAACATAAAGAGGGCGATAAAAGGCATAAACAGCTAAGTATTACCACAAAAGGTAGGAGCACGCTGCGAAGGCTCCAGCAGGATGTGAAAGATTTAGAAAATATTTTCATAAAAGAAATTGAACTTGATACAAAAAAGAAATTTTTATCAAGTCTCAGGTCATACGTAACTAATAAATAATATCACACAAGAGATATTTTTAGGCTACTCCCTTTCAAAAAACCCAGGGTGCTCTCTATGAACCCCAAAATTTATTATCCTCTTTCCGTAACGCATATTTAAATTATCAATAGATGTAGATAATTTTTCTCTAGTATTTTTTTCGCCTGGATATAAATTTAATAAGAATTCACCTGACCTATCTTTTAAATAAATTAATCCACTGAGTCTAACGCCAACAAAGTCTACTTTTTTAGGGTCTAGTGTTAAAATCATTTTATCCCATAGTCCTTTGAATTCTTTCAGGAAAAATAATGTATCTTGGGAGAAGGAAAAGGTTATAGAGTCCTGCCAAACGCCAATATCATTTAATCTAATAAAGACATCTAGACGGCTTGAGCAATAATTATACTTTCTAATTCGTTCGGTGGATTTTTCTAATAGCCACCTGCCTACGAGGTAAGCTCTATTCGGAGAGCGGTTCTCCGGTGAAAGAACCTTTGAATTACCGTAGCTACCTCTATTAGACCTATTAATAGGAATATTCTCACCTTTCAGAGACCTTACAAATCGCTCGCCCTCTATGGATCTCCAAACCAACCTAGCGTGACGTGGATCCATTTCATGTAAATCTTTAATAGAGTATATTCTTGCTCCTAAAAGCCTCCTTTTAATGCCCTTGGAAATTCCAGGAAGATCTTCTAAGGATAAATGGTTGATCTTTCCAGGCATATTCTCTTTACATAACCATTGCAATCCATTTGGCTTTTTTATCTTACCTGCGATCTTCGCCAATAAAGGATTTGGTCCAATACCTATTGACAGTCTTATTTCTTCCCCAACCTCTTTCCTAATAAGACCCTTTATCTTCATTGATAGATCTACCGCTTTTGAGAGTTTTGAATGACTGTTACCTAAATATATTTGAAACTCATCAATGGATCTAACACTTTCCAGCTCAGCTACACTATCCAGTAAATATGAAATATATCTATTATACTTTGCATATAGCTTATGCCTACTCTGCCTAAAATTAATAGCTGGACACAAAGCCTTAGCCTCATAAACTCTAGTCCCTGTTTTTATACCATACGCCTTCGCCTCATAACTAGCAGCCACTACACATCCCGAATCGTTATCTATGGCCGCTATCGCTACAGGCTTATTTCGTAAATTAGGATCTAATTGTTGTTCAATACTTGCAAAAAAGCTATCCATATCAATATATAAGGTTCTAAAGTTCGTCATTTATAATTTTTTTCTTTATTTTTTTTATTTTTGTTCTTATTTTGTTCTATACTATGGAGAAAAAAAAACAATTAAAAAATGTTGCTTTTGGAGGTGATTGGTCTGAGAAAAGTTTAGAAGATCATGAAAAAAAAACCTTCTTAAGAAAAATGAATAATATACAAGAGTCTTGCTTCTCAAATGAGATAGGAGAGGAGGATCTGCAAGGGGTTTTATACTACATAAGAAATAACTTAGAAAAAGGTCATATATTTGCAAAATCATTCGAAGAAAAACTTGGAATAAAGGATCCTTATCTGAGAAAAGTAGAGTTACTGAAGACTATAAATAATATAAAAAAATGGCTAGCAGTCTAATTATTACCTATTTACAATCACCCTGATTGAGTCCTAGACATCGTGAATATTATCAAGACACCTAGGGTTATAAGCCCAATGCCTATTAAGGCGGCCATATCCAGATTTTGTTTAAAATAAAAGTAACCGACAAGGGTCACTAATACTATCCCCACGCCAGACCATATTGCATAAACAATACCAACCGCTAGATATTTTAAAGTAATTGCAGATAAGAAAAGAGCCAAACAAAAAAGAGCTATAGCTAAGATAGATGGAAAGAGTTGTGTAAAGCCATTAGACATTTTTAGAAATGTAGTCCCAAGTGTCTCTGCAATTACCGCTAAAAATAAATATAACCAGTGCATCTTATAAATATCCTAATCTTTGATATATAGTAATATAACAATCTGAAAGTTCAATTATTAAGATCCTTCATATCCTTTACCTCCTTCAGACCAGGAAATAAAAACCACCAAATAATTGAAAAGGAAACTGTTAGCATCCCACCTATCATAATCGCAGGAGCTATGCCGATAATACTTGCAGACAAACCTGCCCTAAAATCTCCTAACTCATTTGACCCAGTAGTTATGACGGAGTGAACTGACATAACTCTACCTCTCATATTATTCGGTGTAACAAGTTGTACTATTATCTGCCTTATGTTCATGCTAATCATATCGGATGCCCCATAAATAAAAAGTGCAACAAGTGAAATCCATAACGTCGTTGATAAAGCAAATGTAATTGTGGCACTCCCAAAAACAATAATTGAATAAATTAACATCCTACCAGGATACCTTAATGATGGTGATTGAGATAATGTCATTGCCGCGAATAATGCGCCGATTGATGGTGTTGCTCTCAGTACTCCAAGGCCCTCAGAGCCAATATCCAAAATATCAATAGCAAATATGGGTAACATACCCATGACACTGCTAAACAACATTGCAACAATATCTATTGTCATTGTTCCAAGCACTATTTTTGTTTTCCAAACATAAACAAACCCACTGAGCAAAACCTTTACATTTATCCGCTTGATCTCTCCAGATCCACTTCCAATATCTGGAAGTGATATCGCACTTAATGTGGATATTATGAAGCTAATTAAAGCCACCAAATAAACCCACTCATTAATATATGCGATTAATATCCCGGCAGCGATTGGGCCAGCTAATGAGCCAAACTCTTCAAAAAAGTTAACGTAATGTACGGCTCTTGGGAAAATTTCAGACTTGACTAAATTTGGTAGGATCGCAAAGCTACTGGGGCCTTCAAACGACATTGCAACTCCATGTAATATTAAAATCAAATAAATTGGAATAACTGAGCCATCATCTAATTTGTAAGCAGAATAATATAAAAGAAACCCAGCAACAAAAACCTGAACTATGTTACATATTATGAGTATATGTCTCCTGTTGTATTTATCAGCGATAACACCTGCAGGTAAAATCAGGAAAAATTGTGGGGCAAATTGAATAAGTCCAATAAGCCCTAAAGCAAGGGGACTTCCCGTCTGAACATATATTTGCCAACCAACTGTTAAGGTTATTATTTTGAGCGCAAAATGACTAGACCATGTAAGACTTATAAACTTTAGCAGATTTATATTAAGTAATGTACTTTTAGAAAATCTATTCATCTATCATGGGTCCAATTCATATATTTCGTAACTATTATGAAATACATATGGATGATTTTTATAAAACCAGCTAGGATAATCCATACATAAAATTGTGATAAAACCTATTAAAGATTATACATGAAACTAATATATGAATTATTAATAAGATTAACTGTTTTGTTAGGGATTATTTCTTATCTGCTTACGGTTGGAATCGCATTTGTAAAAAATGGGTTTGTAGTTGGAGTACTCAGTGCAAGTCTGCCCCTAATCTCGAATACCTATTGGACATATGCATTATGGAATGAGCCTGATAAATTCTATCAAATATATGTTAATGGACAAATTATTCTTTTCATACTCATACTTTTAAGCATTGCCCTGCATAAACTAAAATCCTGAGTTATTATGGCGCACCCGGAGAGATTCGAACTCCCGACCAAGTGGTTCGAAGCCACCTACTCTATCCAGCTGAGCTACGGGTGCGAAATACTAAATTCAAATTAGCTAGGGTCACAATATCTACAGCTTCGATGAAATTCTATCAAATAGATTATCTGTCAAAAATCTTTTCAGATACATCATTATCACTGTTGCCCAAGTAATTCTGTATCTTATACGTGGATTACGTGCTGTACAAGCGTGTATAACTGCTTTACTAACAGCATTTGGTAATAGCTCAAATGTAGTTTTCTTTATTTTCTTTGATTCTAACCTTGGAATTATTTTATTTACATAAATTGATTTATAATCAGACTCCTGCCAATCTATAGACCCTTTAAAGCGAATGTAGCTATTTTCTCGAAACTTAGTCGTAATTGGACCCGGTTGTATTATTATTACTTTTATATTGTCATCTTTTATTTCTAATCTAAGAGTATCTGACATGGCTTCAATCGCATATTTTGTTGCTGTATAGGCGCCACGATATTTTAGTGCCATAAAACCTAAAATTGATGAGTTCTGGATTATCCGACCAGAGCCATTTACTTTCATATGTGGGATAATTTCTTTTGTGAGCGAATGCCACCCAAAAAAATTGGTTTCAAAGATACCTCTTAAAGAATCCACAGGAATATCTTCTACTAAAGCAGGTAGTCCGTAGGCCCCATTATTAAATAAAACATCAATCTTGCCATTAGTTTTTTCTAATGTATATTCCAGCCCTGATATAATAGATTTCTGATTATCGTAATCAATGAGAGTACTAGAGAGGCCATATCTATCTTCTAATATTTTACAATCCTCCTCTTTACGGCAGGAAGCTATAACATTCCAACCCAATTTACTTAAATCCTTTGCTACAGCCAAACCTATACCACTTGAGGATCCGGTAATTAAAATACTTTTCTTATCATTATTCATTATTTGCTCTGATTAAAATTGAAAGTTTTAGATAAATTTTTTTTAATTTATTTATGATCATCAAAAAAAAGCCCTCTTCCTTTGCTTAAAATTATCCCAAACAATTAAATCATAATTAAGGTTTTATCAACCATTTGACTACTAGAATATCGGCAAAGTGATAAATTTTTAATCACTTGACTATTTTTTCGGCACACTTAGACTTTAAATAGTGATTCTATTTACTAGGTTTAAACGCTAAAAAATAGAAAATAAAGATGGGAGAAGTTATGACAGCTTTATTAGACAAATTGAGAGGTGTTCTTAAGAGCTCTCTTGAAATAGCGCTTTGGGCGGTAGCACTGCTTACTCTGCTTCAGGTTCTGTTTGGTGATAGTTTTGTATTATTATTCGGAATTGATGTATTGGGTAACATTGGTGGACTCATGGCACAATTTGGTAGCGAAGGACTTGTTGGGCTTATAGCCGCTGGTCTCGTCGCGTACTTGATTAGCCGGAAATAGCTCAAGCACTATAATAAAGGGATTTATGGTGTTTAGTCTATTTTAGGCACTGTAAATTTTGTTAAACTTTTTTATAACAAATGGGAGAAATAACATGTTTTCATCATTAACTGGCATGCTCAGAAGTGGCATTGACGTTGCGTTGGTTTTAGTTGGATTGGGAGTTGTTTTGCAAATCCTTTTCCCAGATGCATTAGCATTCATTAACGCTGACGTAGCAGGAAACCTGATTGATCTAATAAATCAATTTTCAGGTGCTGGTCTAATTGGTGTAATCGCAGCATTGATTGTTGTTGACCAATTAAAATAGTTAATTTCATAAAATAAAAATAGGGGCTGATGTGTTATATTTAGTCCCTATTTTTTATTCCCCCTTATAAATTCAAGAAAAATATCCTCCAGGTCAGTTTCTTTTGAAATTATATCAATAATGGATATATCTTGATTTTCAAGTTGCTGCAAAATATCGAAGAAATTTGTTTTACTTGGTTGATATGTAATATCAATATAACCATCTTGACTTTTTTCTACGCTACTAACTCCATCTATTTGGATATTTATATCCTTTTGCTTAACATCGGCTTTTATTGATATTTGCTTTCTATCAAGACTATCGAGAAGGTCTTTTGTTGGAGCGTTAGCAACAAGACGACCCTTATTGATTATGCCTATATGATCGCAGAGCGACTGGGCCTCCTCTAAATAATGTGTCGTCAGTAATATAGTTGTGCCTTTACTATTAAGCTCTCTAACGAAATCCCATAATTGGTGACGCAACTCAATATCGACACCTGCGGTTGGCTCATCAAGCACGAGAACCCTTGGTTTATGTGTTAGCGCTTTTGCAATCAAAAGTCTCCTTCTCATCCCACCAGATAGCGTTCTTGAATATGAATACGCCTGATCTTCTAGCCCCAATATCCTTAAAAGGCCCATTGAGTCACGATCTTTTTTTGGAATACCGTACAAACCTGCTTGAGTTTCAAGCACTTCAACTGGTTTAAAAAATGGATCAAGGTTCAGCTCTTGAGGCACAATACCAATTGCTGACCTTGCTTTTCTTTTTTCTTTTTCAATATCAAATCCTAAAATTTTTGCAGTTCCTGACGTTTTAACTACAAGATTTGCTAATATATTTATAAACGTTGATTTACCTGCCCCATTCGGCCCAAGCAGTCCATATATTTGCCCCGGCTCAATTTTTATAGTGAAATCAACTAGAGCGTGCTTCGCTAATTTTTTGTTATTTCGCTGATAAATCTTATTTAGAAGATTTGTCTCAATTGCATATTCTGGTGTTTGATTCATTGATAAAGATTTATTTTCGTTTTGATTTTTTATAAGTCGTAGTAATCTTATAACTGTTAAATTACTAATAAATATTTATTATCAAATTAAACCAAATGTCAAAGATCAACTCAAATTCTACCTTATTTTTAATCGACGGTTCAACTTTTATATTTAGAGCATATTTTGCAATGTATAAAGCGTCCCAGAGTAGAGGTAGCGGGTTTACAAGATCTGATGGTACACCCACGGGTGCTGTTATGGCGTTTTGTAATATGATGTGGAAAATTATAACAAATGGGATAGATGGAATACACCCGTCCCATATTGCGGTCATTTTTGATACTAAAGAGAAAACATTCAGAAGTGATATTTATCCATCATACAAAGCTAATAGAGATGCTCCTCCTGAAGACTTAATCCCTCAATTTCCTCTTATCCACCGAGCTGTTGAGGCATTCAATATAAAGTGTATATCACAAATTGGATATGAGGCTGATGACCTTATTGCAACCTACTCTAAAATTGCATCCGAAAGAGATGCCGAGACTATCATAATATCTGGTGATAAGGATCTTATGCAACTGATCAATAAAAATGTAAGAATGTATGATCCCATGCCCGGAAAAGAACGATTTATTGATGCCAATGGCGTGCAAGATAAGTTTGGGGTAACTCCAGATAAAGTTGTTGATGTTCAAGCTTTAGCTGGAGACTCAACAGATAACATACCCGGCGTCCCTGGTATCGGGATCAAAATTGCATCTGAACTAATCAATGAATACCACTCACTTGAGAATTTATTATCCAACGCCGAGAACATAAAGCAAAATAAAAGGAGGGAAAATCTTATAAATCATGCTGAAGATGCACGTATCTCTTATCGACTAGCATTGCTAGAGTCATCTTCACCAATCGAGATTGATATTGATGATTTATTTAATGAACAGCTTGATTATGACAAAATCATTTCATTCTCAAAAGAAATGGAACTCTCTAACCTTTCAAATCGCATAAATAATTGGTTCTCAAAAGAGGGACCAGAAAATATAATCTCAAATAATACTACTTTGATAAATCCAACGCCAGAATCAAGTAATCACGTCTCAACAAAAACTGAAAAACAAGGCAGAGAATCAAATATTGAAATTCATTCAAATAATTTACTAGAAGAACTAGCAAATGAAATCGCATCTTCAGAAGCTTTTTGTATTGATTTTGAAATAAATGATAGTGAAATCCGAGAAATTTCTATTTCAACTGGTATGCAAAAATATTTTCTCAGTAATGACAAAAACAGAGAAGGTAGACCATCTATTCAAGATTTGATTAAAAAAATTAATCCGTTTATGGCTGATGAGACTATAAAAAAAATCTTTTTTGATCTGAAAAATATTTTACCAATCCTTCATAGCTATAAAATTAACATCAAGTCATTTGATGATGTGTCTTTGATGTCATATGTGATTAATAATGGTAAATTAAAAAATGACCTAAACACTCTTACTATTGCCTACAAAGAACAAATTAAAACTCAAATTAGTATTGGAAGTAATGAGGAAAGCCGTGATCAGAAAATAAATATACCATGTTCAGATAGGGCTTCTATAATTTTCGATTTATGGGAGTACCTAAGATTCTACCTGCTAGATTCCGACTTAATACAAATGTATGAATTAGTTGAAAAACCTCTAATAAGCGTGCTTTATGAGATTGAGAAAAATGGTATCAAAGCTGATCGAAGAATATTATCTGAACTGTCAGAGGAATTTGGTCAGAAAATTAAGAAAATTGAGCAAAATATTTATAACTTAGCTGGGAGTGAATTTAATATTGCAAGTCCAAAACAACTTGGCGAGATACTTTTTGAGAATCTTGGTCTCAGCGGGGGGAAAAAAACAAAAAGCGGCACATGGGCAACAGGGATCGATATCCTCGAAGATCTCTCGGCTATCGGACATACTATCGCTGATAAAATAATTGAATGGCGCCAACTTAATAAATTAAAAACGACTTATACTGATAGCCTTCCAAATTTTATTGATCCATCATCAGGACGTGTGCATACTAAGTTCTCTCAAGCACTTACTTCTACCGGCCGCCTATCATCATCTAATCCTAATTTGCAAAATATACCAATCAGAACCAGCGAAGGCAAGCTCATCAGATCGGCATTTATAGCCGAAAAAGGGCAAACATTTTTGTCTGCGGATTATAGTCAAATTGAATTACGAGTATTATCGCATGTAGCAAATATTCAACAGCTTCAAAATGCTTTTTTAAACGATCTTGATATACATCAAATGACAGCCTCAACAATATTTGCCACCCCCTTAAATGAGGTCACAGAAAAAATGAGGTACAGCGCTAAGGCTATAAATTTTGGAATAATATATGGAATATCGGCTTTTGGACTTTCAAAGCAGCTTAAAATACAAAGAAAAGATGCCCAGCAATTTATAAGTGATTATTTCACTAGGTTTCCGGGGATTCGAGAATATATGGACTCCACAATTGAATTCGCTAGAACAAACGAACATGTCAAAACGATCTTTGGGAGAAGGTGCTATTTCCCGGATATAAACTCCAAAAATCATCCCATTAGATCCTTCAACGAGAGGGCTGCAATAAATGCACCAATTCAGGGAACAGCAGCTGATATAATCAAAAGGGCTATGATTCGGATTTCTAAAACTATGATAGAAAAAGAGGTAAAATCAAAAATGATCTTACAAATTCATGATGAACTTGTATTTGAAGTTCCAGACGATGAAATTGAAGAAATGAAGAATATTGTAGTAAGTAATATGGAAAGTGCAGCTCTGCCGTTAGTCAATTTCAAAGTTCCGCTTAAAGTTGACACAAAAATTTCAAATAGTTGGGATTGTGCATAATTAATTAATTTGAAGGACCTGCATTAACGATGTCATCGTCCACCTCGTTTTGGAATCTTTTGAAATTTTCAACAAACATCTCAACTAATTTCTTCGCCTGTATGTCAAATTCATCTTTATTTGACCATGTATCAATTGGATTCAAGTAACTGCTATCACCATTTATCGAGAGGGGAACCATTAACTTAAAATATTTATCCTGCCTCATTTCGGCATTGTCTAGGTCATCATTAAGTGCTGCTTTTAATAGACTTCTTGTAAGCTTAATTGGCATTCTTTGACCGATACCCGCTGGACCGCCACTCCATCCAGTATTAATCAGCCACGTTCGGACATTATATCTTTCCATATACTCTTTTAATAACCGGCCGTAAACAATAGGATGTCGTGGTAGAAAAGGAGCAGCGAAACATGTTGAAAAAGTCGCAGACGGATCAATAACGCCTCTTTCAGTCCCAGCAACCTTTGCAGTATACCCTGATAAAAAATGATATACGGCCTGATTTGAGTCCAATCTTGAAATTGGAGGCATGACACCGAAGGCATCACACGTCAGCATTACAATATTTGTTGGCGTGCCCGCCATACCCTCTTTCGATACATTCTCCCCGACAAAAGACATTGGAAATGCGGCTCTTGTATTTTCTGTCAAACTTCCATCATTAAAATCAAGTTCACCAGTGTTTTCGTCTACGACCACATTCTCCAATACTGTCGTTGATCTCCTTACCGCATTATAAATCTGTGGCTCGGCATCTTTAGATAAATTTATAGCCTTTGCATATGATCCATCCTCAAAATTAAACACTCCTTTGTTTGACCATCCATGCTCATCATCACCAACTAAAAGTCGGTCTGGATCTGCAGATAACGTTGTTTTGCCTGTCCCTGATAATCCGAAAAATATTGCAGTATTTTTACCATCTGGGTCACTATTTGCTGAGCAATGCATTGGAAATATACCTTTTGGTGGTAATGTATAGTTGAAATAAGTAAAGACTGATTTTTTTATTTCACCGGCATAATAAGTTCCCGCAATTAGAATCTTATTATTTGTAAAGTCACACGCTATAGTCGTATCAGTTCGTACGCCGTATTTATTAGGATCAGTTTTGAATGATGGTAGATCAATGATCAAAAGATCTTCTTTAAAATCCTGCTGTTCAATATTTTCAGGTAAAATGAGTAAATGCTGAATAAATAGAGCCTGCCATGCAAATTCAGTGATAACTCTGACTTTAATTTTCTCGCTTGGATCTGTTCCGGCATTCAAGTCTTGAATAAACAGTTCTTTGCCTTGCATGTGGGAGAGCATATCGCTCTCGAGAAGATTGAAATCATTTCTTTTAATTCTTGCATTATTGCCCCACCAAACATAATCCTCAGTCTCATTATCAGCAATTATATGCTTATCCTTCGGTGATCTACCTGTATGCTTCCCCGTATTTACCGAAAAAGAGCCATCAATGGTTAGAATACCCTCATTCAACTCAGTGGCGAGCTGAATGAGCTGTGAGGCTGAATTATTGTAGTGCACTTTTTTTGCTTTAGCCAAGTATGTCTTATAATCAGCCAAAAATCTTCTCCCATGATTGAATTAAAATTTTTGATATTCATCCAATCTAAGTTAATATAATGCTTATTCCGAAGCAGTCAATGAAGATAAATTAGATATGCAGAAAATTATACTGATTGATGACGACCAAAATATACTTACGTCGCTTGAAATGGTATTAAAGTCGGCAGGTTTTGCTATTGAAGCATTTACAGACGGTCTCGAAGCTATAAATTATATTAGAGATAACGGAGCTGAAATTGTTTTACTCGACATTAAAATGCCAAGAATAGATGGACTCGAGGTTTTCACAACAGTTAGAAAATTCAGTAACATACCAATCATATTTTTGACGTCAAAAGATAGTGAAATGGATGAACTGATTGGTCTGAGGATTGGTGCCGATGATTATATCAGAAAACCCTTCTCGCACAAATTACTAGTTGAGAGAATAAAATCTATCTTAAGAAGATCTACAAAAAAAGTTCAAAAAGAAACTACAAGAGTTGAACTAAGCCATTTGTCTCTCGACAAACAATCGATGTTATGCAAGTGGAAAGATAATTCAATCGAGCTAACCTCTACAGAGTTTTCAATATTAATCACATTGATGGGAAGACCAGGAGCTATTAGAACTCGTGATGATCTTATAAATGAGGCCTTTAACGAAACGTTGGGTAAAGCAGATCGGGTAATTGATAGCCATATAAAAAGGATAAGAAAAAAATTTATATCAGTAGATCCACAATTTGACCTAATAAAGACAATATACGGCGTTGGCTATAAAATAGAATAATATGAACAAGTGAAGCAATTATGAGAATGATTAAAATTATTCAAAACACCCACTTAAGCTTATCAGCCAGAATACTATTATTGAATCTACTCGCTTTAATATTATTGTTGGTAGGTATTTTATATCTAAATCAATTTAGGCAAAGTTTAATTGAGTCAAAAGTTGATGCTCTTGAGACACAGAGCGAAATTATCTCCGCCACAATTTCAGCAAGTGCAACATCTAGTAAAGGTACTAATTTATTTGTATTTGATCGAAATATAGCAAATGGTAATGGCTTTGATCAAAGAGTAATCAAATACCGGAATTATACAATTAACAAAAAACTTTTAGAAAGCATTATTGGACAACTTATTGATCCTAAAACTTTGAACGCAAAAATTTATGACTCAAATAACAAACTTATCCATGAGTCTAATCAATATTTTTCAGAGCAGAAAGTTGCTATATTTCCGATATCAGAGATAGAAGACGAAAGCCTTTTTCGGTCAATATATAATAAAATTATCAGATTTTTTGGTTTAGACAGCATACGACATCTTAAATATGCAAATGATTATAATGTTGTTGCGAATGCATTAGATGGTAGCAAGAATATAGTTGTGAATAAAAATCAGAGTGGTCAGGCTATTGTTCATGTGTCAGTCCCCATTGTTAAATTCAAAGCTATTGTCGGCTACCTTGTACTTTCAACACAAAGTAGTACTATTGATATGATTGTTTATGAAGAGCGCGCTGCAATAATGAAAGTATTTATGATTGCATCATTAATCACAATCATACTATCATTGATACTGTCGAATACAATTGCAAAGCCAATGAGAGAGTTGGCTGATGCAGCTGATGAATTAACCAACAACCTAAATATAAGAAAAAAAATACCTGACTTCACTAAAAGAAATGATGAAATTGGAAATCTATCCGGTGCTTTAAATAATATGACTGTAACACTATTAAATAGGATAGATACAATTGAAAAATTTTCTGCTGACGTGGCTCATGAATTAAGGAATCCCCTAACATCTTTGAGGAGTGCAATAGAAGCATTTCCTGTAATTAAAAATAAAAACGAAAGATTAAAGCTTATTGGAATTATACAAAAAGATATTGATAGAGTTGATAGATTAATTTCTGATATTTCAGAGGCATCTAAGCTAGATACCGCGCTGACTGTAGAGGAAAGAGAAATTACAGATATTTATGAGTTTCTTCATGATTTAATCATGCTGCAAAATTCAAGGTATAAAACAAATCCTATCAAGCTTAATCACAATGATATAGGCATCAAACTATATTCGGTGATAAATAGAGATAGGCTAAATCAAGTATTTATAAATTTATTCGATAACGCACGATCTTTCTCAAAGGATGGCGATAGTATTGATGTAAACCTTAGTGATGAAAGGGATGATATATATATAGAAGTCTCAGACTTTGGTGGAGGAATAATGGGGACAAAGATAGATCGTATATTTGATAGATTTTATACAGACAGGCCAAATAAAATGGATAAAGAAAAACACTCCGGGTTAGGTCTGTCAATTGTCAAACAAATAGTTGACTCCCATGATGGAGAAGTCTCAGTTAAAAACTTCAAATCAGGTCAGCATAAAGGTACGAGGTTTAAAATTAAACTTCCAAAACATATATAAATGATGTAATAACTTTTAGAGAACTAAAATTTGGTATATTACACTATATGGAACAACCTAAAAAAAATGTTTAAAGATTTTGTAATAAAGGATATCTCACTCGCTGATTTTGGCGACAAAGAAATAGAGCTGGCAAAAAACGAGATGCCGGGTTTAGTAGCTTTAGCTGATGAGTATAAAAATCAAAAACCGTTGTCTGGAGCTAGAATTGTTGGATGTCTACATATGACAATACAAACAGCTGTATTGATAGAAACTCTTGTTGAATTAGGTGCAAAAGTTCGTTGGGCTTCTTGCAATATATTTTCAACGCAAGATCATGCCGCGGCAGCTATTGCAAAGAAAAAGATTCCTGTATTTGCATACAAGAATGAAAGCCTCGAAGAATATTGGGAATTTGTCGATAGAATATTTCAATGGGAAGATGGTGATCCTAACATGATATTAGATGATGGTGGGGATGCTACGATTTATATCATTCTCGGTGCAAAGTATGAAAAAAATAAGAGCGTCATTGATAAACCCCAGAACGAGGAGGAGGAAGTACTATTCAAACAGATAAAAAAAAGATCTGATTTAAGCCCAAACTGGTTTTCAAAAATAAAAGATCAAATTATTGGAGTAACCGAAGAAACGACCACAGGTGTAAATCGACTGAAAATGATGGAGAATGATAACACACTACCGTTTGCAGCAATAAACGTTAATAATTCTGTTACAAAATCAAAGTTTGATAATCTTTATGGTTGCCGTGAAAGCTTGATAGACGGAATTAGAAGAGCAACAGATGTGATGATTGCTGGCAAACTTGCAGTCGTTGCCGGATATGGAGATGTTGGCAAGGGTTGTGCTTCTTCACTTAAAGCCGCCGGGGCCAGAGTTGTCGTAACCGAAATAGACCCAATATGCGCTCTGCAAGCAGCATTGGAAGGTTTCGAAGTGAGAACTATTGACGAGGTATCAAAAATTGCTGACATCTTTGTGACCGCAACAGGCAACAAAGATATAATTACACTTGAACATATGAGATTAATGAAGGATAAAGCAATTGTCTGTAATATAGGTCATTTTGATGCTGAGATACAAGTATCTAAATTAAAAAATTTAAAATGGGTAAATGTAAAACCTCAAGTCGACGAAATAGAATTTCCTGATGGGAAAAAAATAATTTTGCTTGCCGAGGGTAGACTAGTCAATCTTGGCTGTGCTACTGGACATCCAAGTTTTATAATGAGTGCATCCTTCACGAATCAAGTACTGGCTCAAATAGAACTTTTCAATAATAAAGATAAATATACAAACAAAGTTTATATGCTACCAAAGGAACTTGACGAAAAGGTTGCCTCACTCCATCTCAAAAAGTTAAATGTTAACTTAACTAAGTTAAACGAGGAACAGAGCGAATACATTGGTGTGCCAAATAATGGACCATTTAAACCAGAACACTATAGATATTAGAAAATATCCCCACATCTCACTGATTTAATTTCAATAAATAAAAAATTCATTTACTATTAATTTATCAACGAATTTGATGAAATTTAAAAATAGCATGAATGATTATATATTAGATATGTACAATATTAGTGATATGATCTTTATACTCTTGCTATCCTTATTGGTCGCTTGTGTCATTATTTTTCAAAAGAAAAAATCATATCCTGTTACAAACTCATTCAAATACATCATTGAGACATTTTTTATCTATGTTTTTGATGTACGTTTCGCAAAGAAAATTCAGGAAGATAAATATAAAATACAAACATCCAATAAGATATGCTGGGTAGTAAAAAATGGGAAAATAATTGAATTCAATAAAAATTATGAGAATTTGCATAATGGCAAAACAATTTCTGAAATAATACGTCAAAATATAAATATATTCCCTATTGAAGATTTAAAAAATATAGATGATGGCAAAACAAAAATAAAAAAAATAATTAATGGGAGGCAATATACTTTTATTTTGAAAAGTGAGAATAAGGACGACTCAATTATTATTACTGCAGAAGATAAAACTAAAGAAGATACCCAAAATCAGCTTCTCGACAAACAGAATGAGACAAATCTGCAATTAATGAACAGGCTAAATAGTCCAGTTGCTATTTTTGGTCAAGACCAATCACTGGTTTTTTTTAATTCAGCATTCGAGTCGTTTTCGATGTTGACGTATGAATACTTAAATAATAAACCAACTGAGTCAGAAATATTAGATAGCATGAGACAAAGAGAGATACTGCCATACCAGGCTAACTTTCAAGAGTGGAAGAAGAAGCAACTCAATATCTACGAGACTCTGAATGATCGAGAGCAATGGTGGTATTTGCAGGATGGGAGGACATTACGCATATTATCACAACCAAATCCCATGGGGGGAGTAACGCATATATTTGAGAATCATACCGAAAGATTAGCACTTGAAAATGAAGCAAAACTTCTGTCTGAGATACAAAAACAGACTATTGATAGCCTATCAGAAGGTATTGTACTGTTTGGGATTGACGGTAAAATAAAGCTTCATAACCCTAAATTCTCTGAACTCTGGCAAATTGAAGATAGTCTGGTTGGCATGCATATAAGAAGTTTCATGAAAATTATAGAAAAGTCAGAAATACTAGATGAGATATATATTAATATTGTATCCTCCGGAGTAGATAGAAGAGAGCACAGCAATATCTTAAATTGTGAGGATAATAAAATTATTTATTATCAGTCTTCAATCTTACCAGATAGATCAATCCTATATACTTTCACTGATATAACAGACAGTAAGAAAATTGAAGAGGCGCTAATTGAAAAAAATAGCGCGTTGGCGCAAGCAGATAATATTAAAACATCATTTATGAATAATATCTCCCATGAACTGAGGGCTCCTCTGCAAAATATTATTGGGTTTTCTGAATTAATTGAAGAAACTCATAACAATAGCGTTATGGATCAACAAATATCTGATTATATCAAAGACATAAAAAAGTCTGGTAATGAGTTACACCATCAAATTAATCAAATACTTGAAATTACTGCTCTTGAATCAGGCAATATAGAGTCCGAATATCAAAAAATTAATGGGAATGACATAGTAGAAATCTTTCAGGATGAACTTAATAAATTAGATTTCTTTAACATCGATTATGATGTGGTCGGGAATACCATAGATGATAGCAAATTTATGAATATCGACTTAACACATATTTTAAGACTCTTCACCGGTGTGGTAAGACTTGTAGACCGGCACATATCAAGCGATGATATCAAAAAATGTAAAATAAAAATAGATATTAAACTCAATCACAAATCTTCTAAGTTTATTTTAAAATTTGATGAGATCTCGCAAAATCTATTTAAAGATATCAATAATTTGAATAAAGAATTTACCTATGTGCCTGGCAGTATTGAAAATACTATTATTGATAAATATGTGATGTTTTTCTCAGGGAAAATTAATATTGAGCCTAAAGGAAATAACATTACCATCGAAATACCAGCAATTCAATTATGATCCATAATAAATATATATCTCAAAATTTATCTGATTTAGAGAAACTTGCAAAAGAGCTTGCCCATCTCCTAAATAAAGGGGATGTCATGACACTAAATGGCCAAATTGGCGCTGGAAAAACAACTCTTGCCAAGCTCATAATACAAGAACTAACTCAAACCCCGCTTGAAGATATCGTTAGCCCTACGTTCAATTTATACCACACTTACAATAAGGATACTCTTGAGATTGTGCATTATGATTTTTATAGAATTGAGAGTGAGCTGGAGCTCCTTGAAATAGACCTTAATGAATCCTTCACAGATAAGATATGCATTATAGAGTGGGCAGATAAATTTAGGGACTTACTTCCTAAAGACCGTATTGAAATTTTCATTAAGTGCACAAAAAATGAGAGAGTCTATAGAGTAAACCCTCTCGGCAAATTCAAAGAAGTTGTAAGTAATCGAGCTAAAATAGAAAATTTCCTTGAAGGTCTTGATATAAACTTCACTGAATTACAGAGATTACCGGGTGATGCCTCAAAAAGAAATTACTATAGAGTAATAAGCTCAGATAATACTATGATACTGATGGATGCAACTCAAGAAAGTGATATCAAAAGTAAGACCGGTCTAACTAAAGGGATTGATGATTTCATTAAAATTCAAGAATACCTTGATAGTATTGACGTGCGCGTCCCTAAATTGATAGTCAGAAATAAGATTAATAATATTATACTTGAGGAGGATTTGGGGGAATATTCTTATACAGATATCTTAACAAAAGAGAATTATCAGAAACTCTATAATCCTGCAATAAAAACACTAATACATATTTCTAATATTAATCATCCAAAAAATATTAGTACAAACTCGAACCCACATTACCTAAAAGAATTTGATTTGGATATCTACCTTAAGGAGGCTGAGATATTTATCGATTACTATTGGCCCTTCATTCATGGAAAACAATGCAATGCAGATAAAAAACAAGAATTTACACATATTATGGGAGAAGTGTATTCAAATCTTACGAATGATAAAACACTCATGCTAAGAGACTTTCACTCACCAAACCTTCTATTTTTGGAAAATGAAAATGGCTTTAGAAAATGTGCAGTAATTGACTTTCAGGATGCACTATTTGGACACCCTCTTTACGATCTTGTCTCCCTTACAAATGATGCAAGGATTACAATAGATGAGTACCAAGAAAAATATTTAATTGGATTATACAAAAAAGATTTTCCCTTCAACAATTTCCAATTTGATAGTTTATCATTTATGCATCAATATCATATCCTGGGAGTACAGAGATCAATTAAGATATTGGGAATCTTTGCAAGACTTGCTATACTTGAAACTAATCAAAATTATTTAGTTCATATGCCACGAGTAATTTGTTATATCAAACGCATCATGCAATCGGGTAGCATACAAGCGCTAGCATGTTGGCTAAATCAGAATTTCAAGGAAACGTTCAATGTTTAGATCTTTTTTCCCGATGCCAAAAATTTTTTTTCCGTCTGCCGTAATTTGGATTATTTTATCAACAATAATCTGGTTTTGGATAGGAGCTGATATTGCAAAAATCATTGGTTTTAATATCGATGAAGATGCTGAACCAATAATTGGTCTTGGGTATTTTATATCTCATAAATTTATATGGTTCTATTTATATTATCTCATTGCTACAATTATATTTGCCGGTTTTTGGTTTAGATATTCGCCCCATAAATGGCAAAATTGGTCCATATTGGGATCATCATTGATAATCTTTTCGACGTACTTCGGGGTTCAAGTAGCAGTTGCAATCAATAATTGGAGAAGGCCTTTCTTCGATGCTATCCAAAATGCTTTGGGAAACGAAATTACCGTTTATTCAGGGGATCTGTATATTCTTTTATTTATATTTGCACAAATTGCTTTCGTTTCCCTTGCTGTGTTTGTTTTAACTAGGTTTT
This sequence comes from uncultured OCS116 cluster bacterium, assembly GCA_902633855.1. GTDB lineage: Bacteria > Pseudomonadota > Alphaproteobacteria > Rhizobiales > TMED25 > TMED25. The sequence goes on along the minus strand of CACPHU010000001.1, from coordinate 133,282 downwards.
TTGTAAGTCACTATATCTTTAGATGGCGCACTGCCATGAATTTTTATTACACCGATCAGTGGCCAAAGCTTAGAAGTATAGAGGGCGCTGCCCAACGTGTCCAAGAGGATACAATGAGGTTTGCAGCCATTATGGAGGGTCTTGGAGTCTCAATAATTGATGCTGTAATGACATTAATTGCATTCTTGCCTGTCCTCCTTGCTTTGTCTGAATATGTTACAGTTTTACCAATACTGGGTGAAATACCGGCGCCATTATTAAATGCTGCGATATTCTGGTCATTATTTGGAACAATATTTTTAGCAATCGTGGGAATAAAACTACCCGGTTTGGAATTCCGAAATCAGAGGGTTGAGGCTTCCCTTCGAAAAGAGTTAGTGTATGGGGAAGACTACGAAGATCGCGCCACCCCTCAATCAATAAATGAGCTTTTCAGTAACGTGAGAAGAAATTATTTTCGCCTTTATTTTCACTATTTATATTTTAACGTTGCAAGAAGCTTCTATTTACAAGCTGACAATATTTTTGCATATTTAATACTTATCCCTACAATTGTTGCTGGTAAAATAACTTTTGGGATATTGCAGCAAATACTCACAGCATTTGGTCAAGTATCTAATTCTTTCCAATATATTGTAAACGCTTGGCCAACCATCATTGAGCTCATTTCAATTTTTAAAAGACTGCAGACATTTGAGTCAACATTATCAGGAAAAAGCTTATCTAAAATTGAATTCAGTGAAGATGGATATCAAAATAAATAAACATAGTAATTATAAAAAAACAGTGGAGGAAGCCTTTATTCTTGCAGCAGGCTTAGGGAGGAGACTTATGCCTCTCACAAAAAATATGCCAAAACCTTTGGTCGAAATTAACCAAAAACCAATGATTGATTATATTTTTGATGCATTAACAACAATTGATATAAATAAAATATATATCAACACACATTATCAGCATGAAAGAATCTTCGAATATATTGAAAGGAAAAAAATATCGAATGTCCACATTTCCCATGAGACTGCGTTACTTGACACAGGTGGAGGGATAAAGAATGCAATAGACCCAGATACTACTCAAGCTATTATGATTATCAATTGCGACGCTATATTATTAAATAATTATTCAAATTTGCTTCAAGATTTAAAAAAAAAATTTAATCCAGACAAAATGGATGCATTGTTAGCATTTTCATCACCAAAAAATGCTGTTGGTTATTCTGGTAGTGGTGATTATATTATCGCTAACGATGGCACTGTGATTGAAAGTGGTCGATCAGAAAAAATGGTATTTATGGGTATTTCAGTCCTTAATTCAAAAACTCTAGAATTAGTGAATACTGAAAGATTTTCCCTTGTTGAAATTTGGAGTAAACTCATAAAAAAAAGAACGTGTTACGGCATGGTATTTGAGAACATCTGGTTCCATGCGGGTAATGTGGAAGCAATTAAGCTTGCTAATCAGTTTTCTAAGTGAAATTAAAGATGAGTAATTTAGTATTTTATGACCTAGAAACATCCGGTAGGGGAGAAAATCATAAAAAAACCCGAAATGGTCAGTGGGATCAGATACTTCAAGTAGGAGCAATTCTTTGCGACCAAAACTTGGTCGAGAAGGATCGTTTTGAAATTAAATGTAACTTAAATAAAACACTGATACCAAACCCATCGGCATTACTGGTTAACAATTTGTCAATGACAACAATCCGAAATACAAATAATATTTCCAGCTACAGACTTATCTGTGACATGCTAGATAAATTTAGAGAATGGGGTAGTGCAATATATATTGGCTTTAACTCAATAGATTTTGATGAGGAATTTTTAAGAAATTCTTTATTTCAAAATCTACATAATCCATATTTTACCCAAATTAATGGTAATAAAAGAGCCGATGCGCTCAATATAGTACGCGCATCCTCTGTGTTTAATCCATCTTGTATCAAGACACTTGATGTTAAAAAGCAATTTTCTCTAGAAAATCTAGCTGAGGCGAATAATATTGATCATTCAAATGCACATGATGCTATGGCGGATGTTGAAACAACAATCGATTTATGCAAAATAATAAAACAGAAAACTCCAGACTTTTGGTCGAAATCACTTGAAACTGCCTCGAAAAATGATGTTACAAATTATATCCAAGATCGAGATATACTATGCCACCATGAGGCTTACTATGGAAAAGTCTATACTTATGCAACAACGCACATTGGATCCTACTCCAATAAAAATAACGCAGAAATAAATCTTTTTTTTGATTTAAAAAGAGATCCCCAAGAACTTTTAGATCTCAATATAACAGAACTGAAGCATATAAATAGTGATAGCAAAACAAAATTTTTAAGAACGCGAAGATTTAACAGACATCCAATATTCATGGATAAAGAATATGCCGTGAGCTTCCCGCAATATGAAGCTATTGGAATGGAAGAACTTTATCAAAGGGCTAGTATCATAAAAAATAGCAATGATTTTAAGATGAAAATCTTAGACTGGCACCAAAACGAGAGCAACGATTTCGAACAACAAATATCGCAACTAGATCCTTTCTGGGAAGAGTGCCTATATTCTTTGGGATTTGCTTCAAATAAGGATAAGATGTTAATGGAAAAATTCCATGCAGCTGACTGGAACCAAAAACCTATTATCTCAGAAGAATTTGAACAAGAAGGATACAAATATTTCGCAAAAAAAATAATTTATGAATATGACCCATCCCTGTTGGATGAACAAGACCGTAGATCAATAGATCAGGATATATCTAAAAGACTAACTAGCAGTAATACTGAGAAATGGCTCACCATACCGGAAGCATTTGCTGCTGTTGATGATCTAAGAGAGAAATATAATGAGGATAATGACAAGCTTGAGTTCCTTGATGATTACAATGATAATCTTGAGGAAATATTCAAGCAATTTGAAAGTAGATTATTGACTTCTTAAATTAACGTGTTACTTTTTTAAAAAAGAGGTAATTAGATGGCAACAAAACAACTTACTGACGATAACTTTCAATCAGAGATCGATACCTCATCAGTTCCAGTACTTGTTGATTTCTGGGCCGAATGGTGCGGTCCTTGTAAACAAATTGGCCCGATACTCGAGGAAATATCATCTGACTATGAGGGTAAATTATCAGTTGTGAAAGTTAATATTGATGAAAATCCCATTACGCCTACAAACTATGGGGTTAGAGGAATACCAACTCTATTACTATTTAAAAATGCAGAGCTAGTATCAACAAAAGTTGGAGCTTTCCCAAAACTTACCTTGCTTGAGTGGATTGACGAAAACATTTGATAATAACCCCTATCCCCTGTGTATTTTCATTGCATAACCAGCAAGGTACAAAGATCCACATATGAGTATCCTCTTAGAGTCATCAAGATATTTACGTGTATATGCAAGTGCACTGTGAAGGTCTATTTCTGCTATTGCAGAAATACCGAGTGATTCAGCGTCATGGACTATTTTTTCTGGTTTATGTGAGTTAGTATTATCTGGAATCTTAATTGCTATCACAGTATCTGTGATATTTTTAAAAGGCTCAAGAAATTCACGACAATTCTTTGTGTTTAACATACCAATAATTAAGATTAACCTTTTTTTATCTAATGCTCTCATTGCATCAGCTATTGCGATTGCAGCATGACTATTGTGTCCTCCATCTATCCATATTTCAGTATCATTATCTACATGCCCGTGCAAAGGACCAGCTTCCAGAAGATCTAATCTTGCTGGCCATTCAGCATTTTCTATTCCCCTAACAAAGGCCTCCCTCGTAATGGAAATATCATCAATCGCTGCAATTGTTGCGATTGCTGTTCCAGCGTTCATAATCTGGTGCCTGCCGTATAAATTTGGTAGTGGGAGTGACATCTGATATTTTTGATCGGAATACGTAAAATCTTCCCCATTATCTATAACAAAATAATCTTTGTTCCAAATTTTAGAGATGTTATTTCTAGAATTAATTATATCTTGAAATATAGGAATTATATTTTTATCCTGATATGATAATACAGTTTTACATTTATCTTTTATTATGCCAGCTTTCTCTAATGCAATCTCTTTAACAGAGTTCCCAAGAAATTGCTGATGATCAATTCCAATTGGTGTAATCACGGATACAAGTGGATTTTGGATAACATTCGTTGCATCCAGCCTACCACCTAAGCCTGTTTCAAGTATGAGAAAATCAGATTTTGTTTTTGAAAATTTTAGGAATGCCGCTGCTGTGATTAATTCAAAAATTGTTATTGGTTCACCATCATTTACTTGCTCGCACTCCAAAAGTATCTCCTCCAGGGCAGAGTCATTTATATCCTCCTGATACCCTTTTTTTCCAATCTTAATTCTCTCATTAAAATGAACTAAATGTGGCGATGTGTATGAGTCAACAGAGAAGCCAGATGCAGTAAGAATACTTGAAATATATGTGAGTGTTGAGCCTTTTCCATTTGTTCCAGCTATATGAATAATTCTCTCTATACTATCTTGTGGGTTACCTAATTTTTTGAGAAGATTTTCAATTCTTCCCAGTGATAAATCCATTACTTTTGGATATAAATGGGCAATTCGATCTTGAAAAGATTTTATTTCAAATAACATAAGGTGTACTAGATGTATTATTTATTGAGAAGGTGTTTACAAATAGTAATAAGCTTGCTCCTAAGATCATGCCTGTGCACGACCATATCAATCATACCGTGCTCTAAGAGATATTCAGATCTCTGAAAACCCTCGGGTAATTTTTCTTTAATTGTTTGTTCAATAACTCTTGGCCCTGCGAAGCCTATTAAAGCACCAGGTTCAGCTATATGGATATCGCCCAACATCGCGTATGATGCTGTTACACCTCCAGTTGTCGGATTGGTGAGAACAACGATATATGGTATCCTTGCTTCATTAAGTTTTTGAACAGCTATTGTCGTTCTCGGCATCTGCATGAGTGACAGAATACCCTCTTGCATTCTCGCGCCACCTGCTGCAGAAAATAGTATGACGGGCGAGGATGAACGAAGCGCCTCATCCATTGCTTTAATTATTGCTTCCCCTGCAGCAACACCAAGTGATCCACCCATAAATGCAAAGTCTTGAACTATGCACGTAACTGGAATACTGCCAAGATTACCCTGAGAGATCACAACAGCATCGTCGGTACCAGTTTTCTTTCTAGCATCTTTAAGTCTATCAATGTACTTTTTCTCATCTTTGAATTTCAGTGGGTCTGAAACACTCCCTTCTACATCAATCACTGTGTATTCGTCATCATAGAGTAGCTGCAGTCTTTTTTTTGCTGGTATTTTCATATGATAATTTGAACCAGGAATAACCCATTGATTTGCCTCCAGATCCTTGTGAAATACCATTTGTCCGCTTTCTGGGCATTTTATCCATAGATTGTCTGGTACATCTTTTTTGGTTAAGATCTCCTTTATTTTAGGTGTGACTATATTATTAATCCAACTCATTTATCATTCCTGATTTAAAATCATACTGCACTTGCAAATTCTCTAACTTTTTTCATTATTTTATCTTTTACAGAAGACTCGTGCTCATTATTTTTTATTATATCAACTAATACTGAACCTACGATCACCCCGTCGGCAAAACTTCCGACTCTCTCAATATCCTCTTTTGTTCTTATTCCAAAACCCACACCTATCGGGATATTTGTTTTTGTTTTAATTTCTTGGACAGCGTTCTCAACTTCATTTATTTCTGGTCTCTTTGAGCCCGTTATCCCAGCTATTGATACATAATATAAAAATCCTGAGGTTTTTTGAAGAATTTTATTGAGTCTATCTGCGTCGGTTGTGGGAGTAACTAATCTTATAAATGAAAGGTCAGCACTTTCTAGCGCGTTACAAAGCTCATTATCCTCTTCTGGAGGTAAATCAACAACTATGACACCATCAACTTCGATATCAATAATCTTCTCAATAAAAGAGTCAACCCCATAATTGTATATGGGATTGAAATATCCCATTAGAATTATTGGGGTGCGAGAATTATCTTTCCGAAAACTTTCAATCATTTCAAAGGTCTTTTCCATTTTATGACCTGAATTTATTGCCCTGAGTGAAGATGCTTGTATCGCCGGTCCATCAGCCATTGGGTCACTGAACGGCATCCCAATTTCAATTATATCTGCACCAGCTTCTGGTAATGACTTTATTAGTTCCAGTGATAAATCATAATTTGGATCACCCGCAGTTAAGAAAGTTATTAAGGCCTTTTTATTGGTTAATTTTAGTGTTTCAAAACAATTATCGATGCGCACTGTCAAGTCTCATATCTCCATATTCAAGTGTTCTGCAATGGTAAAAATATCTTTATCACCTCTTCCACACAAATTCATAACCACAAGATCATTCTTTGATAAACTCGGCGCTATATTTATTAAATGAGCGATTGCATGAGATGGTTCTAATGCTGGTATTATACCCTCTGTTTTTGTGCAGATTTTAAAGGCTTCGACTGCCTCACTATCTGTAATTGCAAAATATTCAACTCTTCCTGACTCTTTAAGCCAAGCATGCTCTGGTCCAATCCCCGGGTAATCGAGACCCGCAGAAATTGAATGACCTTCAATTATTTGCCCTTCATCATCCTGAAGAAGATATGTTCTATTTCCATGGAGAACACCGGGTCTGCCCGCTGTTAGGCTGGCACAATGCTTTTCTCCTTGAAGCCCCATCCCACCGGCCTCAATTCCTGTAATCTTAACACTTATATCATCTAAAAAGGGATAAAATAGGCCCATTGCATTTGATCCTCCACCAATACATGCAATCAGTTGATCCGGAAGACGTCCCTCCTGGTCAAGAATTTGTTCTTTTGTTTCTTTGCCAATTATTGACTGAAAATCGCGAACCATTTCAGGATAAGGGTGAGGCCCTGCAACAGTTCCAATTATATAGAATGTATCATTTACGTTTGCTACCCAATCTCTCAGTGCTTCATTCATCGCATCTTTTAATGTAGCATTGCCAGATCTCACAGGAACAACCTCAGCTCCAAGCAGCTTCATTCTAAAGACATTAGGCTTTTGTCTCTCAATATCTTTTGCGCCCATATAAATCACGCATGGAAGTCCAAATCTTGCAGAGACTGTAGCAACAGCAACACCGTGTTGTCCAGCCCCTGTCTCTGCAATTATTCTCGTTTTTCTCATCCTCTTTGCCAATAATATTTGACCTAGACAATTATTGATTTTATGGCTGCCTGTATGATTAAGCTCGTCCCTTTTAAAATAAATTTTTGCAGTATTGAGATAATCTGTTAATCTTTCTGCAAAATAGAGCGGGCTTGGTCTTCCTGTATAATATTTATTCAAATAAGCCAGCTCAGATTGAAAGCTATCATCTTTCTTTGCTTGCAGATATGATTTTTCTAAGTCCAATATAAGAGGCATCAATGTCTCAGCAACAAATCTTCCACCAAATATTCCAAACCTTCCATTTTGATCAGGTCCGAGCTTATAAGAGTTTAACTTATCCATCTCTCAATTTTTCTCCATGTAATTTCTTGCATTATAAATAAATTTTGTTATCAAATCATTATCTTTGATGCCAACATTATTCTCAACTCCCGATGAAACATCAACAAAATTTGCACCTGTGATTTTAATAGCATCACCAATATTTTCAGGACTTAGCCCGCCTGATAGTATCCAATTAGAATTCATTTCTAAGTTTTTTATTAAATTCCAATCAAAATGTTTACCGTTACCACCAGGCCTAACGGAGTTTTCTGGTGGAGGAGCATCAAATAATAAATAATCCATATTATTTTGAAGTTCAATCAATTGAGCTTTATCAGTGCCCTCATGTATATTTATAGCCTTAATAATTTGTATATTATATTTGGATTTTAAAGTCAGTAATTTACTTAAATTTTCATTACCATGGAATTGTATTATGTTTATCCCAATTTCATTTATTAGTGTCTCTATTAGGCTTTCCTCCGGATCAACAACAAGCCCCACTATATCAATTTCACGACCAAACTCTCGATATAAATTTTTAGCTTTTAAAATTGAAATGTTACGTGGACTACTTTCATAGAACACAAATCCAATCATATCTATTGAATTATCGATGCAACACTTGATATTATCTTCTTCGCTAACCCCACATATCTTTATTTTAACTCTCATAATCGTCGATATTCTTTCTAATTATTTTGGCAACTCCCATGGGATCACTCGCTTTTGTTAGAGGTCTTCCAACTACTAGAATGTCTGCACCATTCCGAACAGCTTCATATGGTGTAAGAGTTCTTTTTTGATCATCAGATTGTGTTTTTTCTAGTCTAATACCCGGCACAACTGTTAAAAAATCACTTCCGCATTTACTTTTTACCCTACCTGCCTCATGCGGGCTACAAACAACACCATCAAGTCCACAATCAGCTGCTAAAGTTGCAAGATTGATTACCTGATCTTGAATATTAAGCTTTAAGCCTTGTTCTTCAAAACTAGACTCATTCATGCTAGTCAATATTGTTACCCCAACAATTTTTGGCCTGTTATCTTTACTTTCATGAATTGCACTAACTGCTTCTCTAAGCATCACAGCGCCCCCAGATATGTGAACATTAATCATATACGGATTAAGTGGGATTAGGGATTTTATTGCTGAGCTTACTGTATTGGGTATATCATGTAATTTTAAATCTAGAAATATTGGTATGTTTAAATCTTGTAATCTTAAGTAACCATCAATACCCATTGAATAAAAGGCTTCCATTCCAATCTTTATGCCGTCTATGTAATCTTTTATAATGTTTGTGAAAGATAAAGCTTGGTCTATACTTTTCATATCAAGAGCGCAGAAAAGGGCATTTTTATTTTTAAAACTCAAATTACCACCCCTCATTGATTGGATTATTAACTGCTACTATTGATACGTTCCTTGAGTTCTTTACCAGGCTTATAATATACTGACTTTTTCCTTGGCACAGCCACTCTCTCACCGTTTTTTGGATTTCTACCTATCCGTGGACCTCTTTCTTTTGTTGAGAATGCGCCAAATCCTCTCAACTCCACTCTTTGACCGTTAGCTAATGCTTCGGAAATTGAATTATAAAATACGTCGACCACTTTTTCGATATCCCTGTGATATAAGTGAGGATACTCTTTTGCTAATTGGTCAATTAATTCTGATTTCTTCATATTTTCCCCAGAAGTTATCAATTTGGATGCTGCCAAATGGATAAAAGACCGTCAATATTTATCAGTGAGAGATTATTTTTTAACCTATCCCCGTATGATGAATTTATATTAAAATAATCCATAATTTTTGCAACACTTAGTTCAATAAAATTAGTAGACTTATTTTGGTCATAGATCAATATTTCAAGATCAGTATTTATTTCTCTATTTTCAATTAACCAGGATTTTGCTTCTCTATTACCACCTATCTCGTCAATCAAATTTAATTCTAGAGCTTGTCTGCCTGTGAATATTCTCCCATCTGACATTTGACTAATCGCATGGTCCTCAACCTTTCTGTGTTCTTTAACTAGATTAAGAAACCACGTATAGGTTTCATCAACGATTTTTTGGGTTAATGCCATTGCCTCTTCATCAGACTCTCCAAAAAAATCTGGCTCTGCCTTTAATTTGCCACTCTTAACCTCTTTCATCTCAATCCCAAGTTTTTCAAGTCCTCGATCAATCCTTACCCATTGCAGCAATACACCAACTGATCCTGTAATTGTATTCTCGCGCGCAAATATTCTGTCTGCACCGATTGAAAATAAATATGCTCCGGAGGTTGCAATATTCTTCATAACTACAACTATTGGTTTATTTGATGATATAGATCTGATCTTTAGAAAGATCTCCTCTGCACTAACAGTTGTACCGCCAGGACTATCTACAGTAATGATTATTGCTTTAACATTATCTTCAAACTCTAAATACTCCAAATCTTCTAAAATCTGATCCGCGTCTACAAGTAAACCACTAATAGTATAGCTTGCGATGTGTGGCTGAGAGCTGATATTTGTTTTTGGGTTATTAAAAAAAATATAGAGGAGAGAGATTACTAAAATGAATGAAAAGATTCGCCATAAAAATAGCTTTCTGCGGTACCATTTAATTTCTGCTGAGTTATTAAAGACCATTTTATCACTGCTTGGCTTGAGTAGATATAATCAGTTACCCAATATTTGACTTTTTTATTCTGAAGTCTTTGAGTCTTCTGTTTTTTCTTCCTTATTCGCTTTTTCTTTTTTTTCAGCTTTTGGTTTTGCTTTCTTCACAGTTTTCTTAGCTGCATCGGAGGGTTCTGCGGGAGCTTCTATTTCGCCCTGCTCGTTGACTATATTTAGAGCTTCCCCTAAGATATCGCCCAGTGAGGCGCCAGAGTCTGCAGACCCGTATTGTTCTACAGCTTCTTTTTCTTGATCAATTTGCAAACTTTTTATTGATAATGTGATTTTATTATTCTTTGCATCTATTTGGGTTACCTTCGCATCAACCATCTCACCAACATCAAACCTATCAGGTTTCTGTTCAGACTTATCTACAGATAGATCCGTCCTCTTGATCGAACTAGGTACTCCATCCTTACCAATTGTAACGTCCAGACCGCCATCCCGGATATTTGTTATGTAACATGTTACCGTATCTCCTTTTTTAATCTGGCTAAGGCCAGAATAAGGATCGTCAGACAATTGTTTAACACCTAAGCTTATTCTCTCTTTTTCAACATCTATATCAAGTACTTTCACATCGATTGTCTCTCCCTTTACATGCCTCTCAAGAGATACTTCGGGCTTTTCATTCCAATCTAAATCTGACAAGTGAATCATACCATCAAGATCACCCTCTAGACCTACAAATAAACCAAATTCAGTAGCGTTTTTTACCTCTCCGCTGACAACTGAGCCAATGGGATAGTTCTCTGCAAATTTTGCCCATGGATTCTCTACGCACTGCTTCATACCAAGAGAAATTCTTCTTTTCTCATAATCTATTTCTAAGATCACAACTTCAACCTCTTGTGAGCTTGATACAATTTTACCAGGATGAATATTTTTCTTTGTCCAACTCATTTCTGAGACATGTGTAAGTCCTTCGATACCTGGTTCAATTTCAACAAAAGCACCATAATCCGTAATATTGGTAACATTACCCTTTAATTTTGTATTTATTGGATATTTTTCAGCAATACCCTCCCATGGATCGGCCTCAAGTTGTTTCATTCCTAGACTAACTCTTTTACTTTCTGCGTTTATTTTAGTTACTTGAACCTTTACCGATTGACCAATCTTTAATAAATCACTGGGATGATTAACTCTTTTCCAAGAGATATCCGTTACATGTAACAAACCATCCATCCCACCAAGGTCAATGAATGCGCCATAGTCTGTTATGTTTTTTACAATACCATCAAGGGTCTGACCTTCCTCAAGATTATCAGCTAGCTCCGGATTATAGTCACCTTTTGAGTCTTCAATAATTGCGCGCCTGGACACAACAATATTACCTCTTTTCCTATCCATTTTTAAGATTTGGAATGGTTGAGATACGTTCAACATGCCGCCAATATCTCTTATAGGTTTTACATCAACTTGGCTTCCTGGAAGGAATGCAATTGCACCATCAAGATCTACAGTGAAACCACCCTTTACTCTGCCAAAAATCACTCCTTCAACTCGAACACCATCCGCATATAGTTTCTCTAGATTATTCCAGCTTTCCTGTCTTCTTGCTTTTTCTCTGCTTAATACAGCTTCCCCGTTTGAATTTTCAACTCTGTCAAGGTAAACATCAACATCATCGCCGATCTCAGGGATACTTGGCCCAGAAGCTGATTTGAATTCTCGTGTAGGTATCCTGCCTTCTGTTTTGAGACCAACATCAACTATGACAAAGTCATTCTCGACAGCAGTAACTTTACCTTTTATTACAGTTCCTTCAGAGAGATTTATTTTGCTCATACTCTCTTCAAGCAAAGCTGCAAAATCATCAACAGACGGATTTAACTCATTAAGTTCTTTTTTTACCATTTATGTATATTCTCCAATTCACATAGAATCTAACCTTTATGTATGTATTTTACAATAAAGTCAATTACATCATCAATTTTCATCTCAGTTGTATCAATCTCAATTGCATCCTCTGCTTTCTTAAGAGGAGCAATTTTTCTATTTATATCCCTAAGATCCCTATTATTTATATCATTTTTGATATTATTTCTATCTATTTCCGCACTATCCTTCTTTAGTTGTAGGTATCTTCTCTCCGTTCTTTGATCTAATGATGCAGTTATATAAAATTTATAATCAGCATTCGGAAAAATTATGGTCCCAATATCTCTGCCATCAACAACTGCTCCGTTTGAAGCAAAGTCTCTTTGATATTCTATAAGTTGTTCACGAATTTCACTATACTGAGATATAATTGAGGCAACAGTTGATATTTCATCATTCCTTAAATCTTCAATTTCACTGATATCAAAAGCAATTTTATTAGTAAGCTCTAAAAGTGCGGACTTATTATTTAGATTGATTTCACTCTTTATAGCTTGATAAGCAATGTGCCTGTATAGCTGACCCGAGTCTAAGTGGGGTAAGTTAAAAATTTTTGCAAGTTTTCTTGCAACTGTACCTTTGCCACTTGCCGCGGGCCCATCAATTGCAATAATTATTTTTTCATCCACTATGAAAATTTCCCCCTATTCTATGATAAATTTCCATAAAATTTGGAAAACTTGTTGCTATAGGGGAAACATCATCAATCCTGATTTGACTTTTTGAACCGAGCCCAAGAATTAACGCTGACATGGCCACGCGATGATCATAATTGGACTTGATGTCTGAGCCACCAGGGACTTCACCGTTCCCATATATTATGAGATCATCATCTTTTGTTCCACACTTGACACCTGAGGCTGTTAACATTTTAATTATGGCTTCAAGGCGATCACTCTCTTTTACTTTTAATTCAGAAACCCCGCAGAATTTACTCTCACCCTTTGCGTAGGCAGCTGCAACAGATAGTATTAGAAATTCATCAATAATTGATGGGGCGTCGTTCAGACTGGTTGTAACTCCTTTTAATTCACTTGCTGTAACATCAATATCCGCAACCTCTTCTCCACATTTTGAATATTTATCCAAAAAGTCTATTTTTGCCCCCATTGAGATCAAATAATCAATAAATAGCGACCTCGTCGGATTTATCATTATATTTTTTATCCTCAACTTAGAACCTTTTGATATAAGGCCTGCAACAATAAAAAATGCAGCTGAGCTTGGGTCACCAGGAATATCTATCTCTCTTGGAGAAAGTTTTTTTTGCCCGCTTATCATAATTTCCTTTTGGCCCACATCATTCAACCTTATTTGAATATCTGCGCCAAAATACTCAAATAATTTTTCCGTATGGTCACGAGTTTTAATTGTTTCGATTATTGTAGAGCGGCCTCTTATGTTTAACGCAGCCAGCATTAAAGCTGACTTTATTTGAGCTGATGGCACAACAAGCTTATGATTTATAGGAACAGGTAAAGCCGTGCCCTTTAGCTTTAATGGTAAATTTTCTTTCTCATTGCTCAGTATTTCTAAACCAATTTCTTTTAAAGGATCTAATACTCTACCCATTGGACGTTTCGATAGTGACTCGTCACCTTCAAACTCAACACAAACATCACAACTCGACATGAGACCAATAAGCAATCTTACGGAAGTGCCTGAATTTCCTAAATAAATTTTTTTACTGGGTTGTAATAATCCACCAATACCAATACCATATATATTTGTGATGTTATGCTCTTCCTCCACATTGATGTTTGCACCAAACTGTTCCAAAGCACAGATTGTGGAGGTGATATCTTCCGACAAAAGTAAATTATGAATTTTCGTTTCACCAATGCATAGCGAGCCGAGAATAAGCGCCCGATGTGAAATAGATTTATCACTTGGCGTGTCGATAGTTCCAGACAGCGCATTCGATCTCTCAACAATGACTGGATTATTTTTGTTGTTTATTTTCATGATCATGTGTATATAAATGTAGTTATCATAATATTACATTATATAACATAGTATTAAATTGGCATAAAATATAAAAAGGGTTTTGTAGTGGCTAGAGCTGAATTAGGGAACAAACACACGTGTCTAAACTGCGGTGTAAAGTTTTATGATCTCAATAAGTTTGAAATAATTTGTCCTGCATGTGGTACAGAAGTCGCGCTTACATCAGATGAGCCACAAGTTCAATTGCAAACCACGCAGACTCCTATTGTTGATGAGGATATTGCTCAAGATGATGTGGAATTGGAGCAGGAAAAAGAGCCATTGGAAAATAATCTGGAAGGTGGGGTCATCGAAGATGATAATCCCATTATCATGGATGATGATATACTCGATGACGAGTCTGAAGAAGAACTTATAAATGAAAATGAAATTGATATCCCAGATATAGAAAATGAAGAATTGATCGAAGATGACGATAATGACTTTCTAGTTGAAGAGGATGAAATTGAAGACTCGGATTTGATTATCACCCCAAAAAGTGATGATGAGTAATACAACTTCACTTTAATGCGATCAGCAGATGGAACCTGAATACTGGAAAAGAGCCATCATTAAGCTCAAAAAAGAAGATGCAATCCTCAAATCAGTTATTGAACGAAATCAAAAAAATATCCTTAAATCAAGAAAAGACCCCTTTGGGACAATACTGAAATCGATTGTTGGACAACAAATCTCAGTCAAAGCGGCGGAGAGTATACATAATAAGCTCTTAAAACTCTTGCAAGCAGATGTTTCTCCTAATATGCTTCTATCCATCGACAAACAAGCGCTCAGAGAAACTGGGCTTTCACGTCAAAAAATAGATTATTTGTGCAACGTATCAAAATATTTCATAGAAAATCCAAATAAATCGACAAACGAGTATTTTTTAGACGCTAATGAAGAAACCATAAAGTCCAACCTTATTAGCATTAAAGGTGTAGGCCCTTGGACAATAGAGATGTTCCTTATATTCTTTAAAATGAGTCCGGATATTCTACCACTCGGAGATATTGGCCTAATTAATGCCATAAAAAAAGTTTATAACCTAGATCATTTTGAGAAAATTAATCAAATTGAGAAAATTAATCAAATATCAAATAAATGGCGCCCGTATCGGACTGTAGCCACATGGTATCTTTGGCAGGTAATAGATGATGAGCTTGTGGAATATTGATTAAACTCAAAAAAAATACCCAATACTTACTTTTCTTTTTTGTGATGCTGATCCTCATTTTTATTGCTGTAGTCAATTCAAAAACAATATGTGATGATCTCGATGGCATAAGAAGAGATGGGGTTCTATTTTTAAAAGAATCTAAGAAACCTTATACAGGGAACAGTTTGTGTATCTGGGATATTAATAATACCGTTTGGTATGAAGGTAATTATAAAGATGGACTAAAAGAGGGCGTATGGACTTTCTACAATATTGACTCAACTAAAAAATCAGAAATAAATTATGAAAATGGAAAGATGAATGGTGTCAGACTAATTTATGACTCCAATAATCAAATAATGAAGCAAATGGAATGCAAGGAGAATATTTGTAAAACTGTGAACCAAGCAATTGATTAAAATAAACTGTACGTATATGATACCATAAAGTTAAAATATGCTGAGGAGAGGATGAGTCAGAAAATAATAAATCATCAAATGATCATAGACGGTAAGTATACTAATAGCATAACAGAAAAGACAATTGAAATTGAATGCCCTGCAAACAAGAGGATATTTGCTAGTGTTCCACGGGGTAATGAGGCTGACGTTGATATCGCTGTAAAATCATCTCTGAAAGCATTCAGATCGTGGTCAAAAGTAATGCCTAAAGAGAGAGGAAAAATACTTCTCCAAATTGCTGATGCTATAGAAATTGAAAAAGAAGATATTGCAAAAATTATTGCAACTGAAACTGGAAATGCAATAAAGACCCAAGCAAGGCCAGAGATTAATCTTGTTGTTGATATATTTAGATATTTTGGTGGATTATCCTCTGAATTGAAAGGTGAAACCATCCCACTTGGAGAACATGTGTTGAGTTATACCAGGCGTGAACCCTTAGGTGTAGTCGGTGCAATAATTCCTTGGAATGCTCCGGTCATGCTTGGTGCATGCAAAATTGCACCCGCATTATGTGCAGGCAATACAATTGTAATGAAGGCCGCTGAAGATGCCCCGTTGGCAATTCTAAAAGTTGCTGAGATTTGTCAAAAATTCATACCGCCGGGTGTTCTAAACCTTCTAACAGGAACTGGTCCTGAATGTGGTGAGCCGCTTGCATATCACCCTGAAATAAATAAATTATCCTTCACGGGATCAACTGGAGTTGGAAAGCTGGTAATGAGGGCAGCTGCTGAGAGGATACTGCCAGTGTCTCTTGAGCTCGGAGGAAAAAGTCCTTCAATAGTTTATCCAGATGTAAATGAAGATTGGACAGTTGATGGAATTATTGGCGCCATGAGATTTACAAGGCAAAGCCAGTCTTGCACAGCAGGCTCAAGATTATTCCTACACAAAAAAATATTTGACAGCTTTATTGGTAAACTGTCAGAAAAACTTGATAAACTAATCATCGGCAACCCACTCGATGATGATACTGACATAGGCACTATCATAAATAACAAACAATTTACAAAAGTTTGTGACTACATTTCTGACGGTTTAAATAATAAAAATACAGAAGTTATTTGTGGAGGTCTGCCTCCTGAAGATGGCCCCCTTAGCGAAGGGTATTTTACAATACCAACTATCTTCAGAAATAAATCAAATGAATGGCGTCTTGCGAAGGAAGAAATTTTTGGTCCCGTCCTTGTTGCAATCCCATGGGATGACGAAGAAGAAGTCATAAGAATGGCAAATCAGAGTCACTACGGCTTAGCCGCATATGTTTGGACTCGAGATATTACTAGAGGCATAAATGCAGCTCATGCAATTGAATCTGGCTGGGTACAGGTTAATCAAGGCCTGGCGCAAGCCCCTGGACATTCATATGGTGGATTTAAACAATCGGGTATTGGCCGTGAATTTTCACTTGAAGGTATGCTCGATAGCTTCACTCAAAGAAAAAATATTAGTATAAACCTAAATACTCCATCAAAAGAAATCTAATAATGCTCACTCTTTTTCATTACGACAGAACCAGTGCAGCTCAGAGGGTACGTCTTTGTCTCGAAGAAAAATCTATTCCATGGGAAAGCATAATTGTAGATACCGCGCTGGGAGATATCGATCAGCTTCCGAAAAATTTTTATGAGCTAAATCCCAAAGGCCTTGTCCCAGTGATTATTGATGATAACCTTGCAATACCCGAGTCTTTAGTAATTATCGAATATCTTGAGGAAAGATATGGTGGAGATCCTAAATTAAAACCATCTAGGCCCGAAGATCTTGCCCAAATGCGTCTCTGGATGCGTAAAATAGATGAAGGGATCCATGTTGCAAGTCGAACAATTGGTGTATGTCTCGTGAACAGGCACATTTATAAAAAGAAAGACCCAGGGCAGATTAAAAAATACTACAAAGAAATGAAAGACAAAGTTCGCAAAAAAAATGATCAAATAAATATTGAGATGGGGATAGAGTCACCTCTTCTTGAAGAGGCAATGATTGAATTCAAGTCACTATTCATAGAAATGAATGAATATTTAGGTAAAAATACTTGGCTTGCTGGAGATAAGTATTCTTTAGCAGATATCTCATTTGTCGTTTATCTACACAGATTGGACTCCTTTATGATGAGACCTTTATGGAAAGATCTAAAAAATCTTGATCAGTGGTATGAAAAAATTAAAACAAGACCTGCATATAAAAAAGCAATATATGATTGGGGGGACGTTACTGCAGATCAAAGGGCTCAAAACGGTAAGGACGCATACCCGAAAATAAAGGAATATTGGGATAAAGCTTAGTAATAGCTAAGATATTAGTATGTGATCGCCCAAATGAGAGCCACTTAGATAAGCGGCTTCAATCCTACCTTGAATAAACCAGTCTCCGCAAAGACCAAATTTATTATCTCTATCCAAAAAAAATTCAGGATTATTTTGTTTTTTTATATTTGCATAACGCCATCCCTGTAATCCAATATAATTGGCATTTTCTGTTTTTATTGGAACTAAATTTGATAATTCATTACAGAGATAGCCCTTAACCCAATCCCTATCATTATCTATATTTTGAGATGCCCATTTGTTCGTTGAGTGAATCAGAAATGCTGTATTATTTACGCTTGAGTACTTTGATGAATTTACCGATAGCCAGCTAATATCCGCTCCCTTTATTAGTGCAGCATCAAACCCTATATCTATTTTTTCCTCGTAACCCAGCATCAGCGAATAACATGCAAGCATCTCGTAACGACTGATTTCGCTATATAAATATACAACATCAGGGATCATATCTATTGCTTGTTTGGGCGGTATTGCAGAAACTACCCAATCAAACTCACCAATATTGTTATTGGCTTCATCATATAGTTGCCACTTATTACCCTTTAAGACATTCGCCACTTTCTCTGATAATCTAACATTTAGGCCGTCTGCCATATATTTGCCAATAGCATTCATGGATGGTATTCCAACGTAATTTGACGGATCTTCCCCCCAAACACGGTCATTGGTAATTTTACCATTATCAATTTCAACAAACCGTGCCTTCCAGACATCGATAATATTCTGATCTATCATGGGGTTAATATAGTTCTTAAATTCTTCTGTTTTTGCTTTGAAAAACTGAGCTCCATGATCAAATATAAACTCACCAAATCTTCTTGTCGCAACACGTCCTCCATAGCCGCGTGATTTTTCAAATACAACAACTTCAAAATGGTTTTTTAACTTATTAGCGAGGGCCAGGCCAGATATACCAGCTCCGATTACGGCAACTTTATCCATAGTTTCACCAGATTTTAATGAATGATTATACTACAAGCCAGCTATGAGTGCTTCGAGCTTTTTCTTACTTTTCCCAACAACTCTCGTAGATGCAATATCATCAATATTTGATAGATCGCCATCCACAATGACCAATGCGATCATACCCATGCTCTTGTGAGGTGAACATTGATATAAATATACACCTGGCTCATCGAAGGTATAACTAAATTCTTTATTTACCTTAGAAGGTTTCTTTGGAAGTTCTGCACTTTCTGGAGCGCCAATAAACTCTACGTTGTGTCCGGGCGAAGTAGTTAGCCAATTAACTGTGTCATTTAGTTCAACATATAAAATATCTTCAGAGTAAACCATCTTCTCTCCATCATCTCTTTTATTTAACATATCTACGTCATATGTTGCGGAGATCGCGCTGTTGTGTGTAAAAAGAAGGGCGATTAAAGTAAAAAGAAGTGTAAGCTTATTCATGTAATTTGTCCTTATATCAAACGGTGATTATAAAACGATTAATATACTTTCATAGTTTACATTTCACGTTAATCTTATGATTTTTTAACCTTGATGGGTTTTTTTCTGCCAGGATAACAAGTGTTGCAGATCTCGCAATCAATACCAAAACATGCTCTGGCCTGACAGTATTCGCGTCCATAAAATATAATTTGTAAATGTAATCTATTCCAATTATCTTTTGGGAATAATCTTTTTAAATCTCTTTCTGTTTGAACAACACTTTTTCCATTTGTGAGACCCCATCGTTGGGCTAGCCGGTGTATGTGTGTATCAACCGGAAAAGCAGGGTGACCATGACCCTGAGACATTACAACGGATGCTGTCTTGTGGCCCACACCAGGTAAAATCTCCAATTCCTCATAAGTATCCGGAACTTGACCGTTAAAATCACGTATGAGTATCTCAGACAGCTCCTTTATTGCAGCAGATTTTTGTGGCGCTAAGCCGCAAGGTCTTATTATTTCATAAATTACGTTTAAATCTAGATGACTCATGTCCTTCGCGTTATTTGCTAACTGAAAGAGGCTCGGCGTAACTTGATTCACCCGAACATCCGTACATTGAGCGCTGAGCAGAACGGAAATTAGCAATTCAAATATATTCTTATGATCAAGTGGGATGGGAGGATTTGGATAAATCCTATCCAATATTTTAATTATATTTTTGACGCGTTCTGCTTTGATCATTTTTAATTTTATTTTTCTATAATTCTAATAAGATAGAATATTACACAATCCAGATTGATTTGGAATTATGAAAAGACTGGTTTACATAATAATTATTCTAATAAGTTATACTTCCCTTTCGTATAGTAAAGAAATTAATTGTGCCGCCCATAATGTGTATGTAATTGATGCAGATACAATAAAGCTGTGCAATAAGAAGATACGCTTAAATGGAATATCCGCTGCAGAAAAAGGTCATGTGACTTATAAATCTTGCAAAAAAACAGTAGAAAAAATTATTGCTGAATCCGACTCGGTGTCATGCAAATTAACAGGTGATATGACCTATGACCGGTATGTAGGTATTTGTACAGTAACAAAAAAAGATATTACTGAAGACTTGCAACAAAAAATAATTGAGAATAGCTGCGCAAGAGATTGTAGAAGCTACTCAAGAGGGAAGTATAAAATCTTCGAGACAGAGGCATCAAGAGAATTACCTCTTCCAAACTATTGTAAATGAGATCTATTTTTTATTGCGATTAAATTTTATCAAAAAACGATTCTATATTTAATGATACTTAGATTTATGTTATTTTGCAGATATGGGGCCATAGCTCAGTTGGGAGAGCGCTTCGCTGGCAGCGAAGAGGTCGGGGGTTCGAGCCCCCCTGGCTCCACCATCATTGTGCCCATAATTTTGAGATAATTCTTTATGTCTGACTCTATCCAAAAATATCTAAATCTACTGTCTGTTTTTTGTGACCAAGCAAAGAAATATGGTGATGCGCCATATCTTTGGTCAAAAAATAACAAGCATTATCAATCCCTGAGTTGGAATGAAACATACTCTCGAGTTAAAAAATTAGCGAATTATCTAAAAAAGATAGGTATTAAAAATGAAGCCAGGGTGATGCTTGTCTCAGAAAACAGACCTGAATGGCAAATAAGTGACTTAGCCATCATGGCGGCAGATGGAATATCAGTTCCAGCTTACACAACAATTACCTCACAAGACTATGAATATTTAATAAGCCACTCCGAGGCAAGAGTAATAATTGTATCCTCTGAATTTTTATATTCAAAAATTGAGTCAGCTATAAATAAACTGAAAATAAAGCGGGATCTTATAATTATCGATGATTTTGACCTGAAAAAAAATGATTTAATTGTGATACATAAATGGGATGAGATTCAAAGCATGCCCAGAGATAATGATACTGACCATGTATTCAATCAGGCAATAAGAAAGAATAGAAAAGATATTGCATGCATCATATATACCTCTGGAACTTCTGGCTTCCCAAAGGGTGTGATGTTAAGTCATGGCTCAATTCTGCATAATTGCGAAGGCGCCCATGAGATACTGGGATCGGAGCTGAATAATATTGATGACGTACTATTTTTATCATGGCTCCCATTGTCACATTCATATGAGCACACCTTACAGTTTTATAATTTATATTCTGGTAACCAGATTTACTATGCAGAAGGTTTAGATAAACTAATTCAAAATCTTGGTGAGGTTAGGCCTCATTTGATGTCAGCAGTACCTAGGTTTTATGAGAGTCTCTTGCAGAAGATTTCTCTACAAATGAGCAAAGAAAATAAATTTAAAAAGAAATTATTTAACGATACAATCACATTAGGACGGAAGTTATATGAGTTTGAAAAGCTCTCACTTAGGAGTAAATTTTATAATAGAATTTTATCCTTTTTGGTTAGAAAAAAGATCGGAAATAGATTCGGGGGCAGATTGGTAGGGCTGATCTCAGGTGGTGCTGCTCTAAATTACGATGTTGGTATATCCTTATATTCCCTTGGTATTCCAATCTACCAAGGCTATGGGCAAACGGAGAGCGGGCCTGTAATATCTGTAAATTACCCAAAAAATAACAAGATCGATACAGTAGGTCGATTATTGCCTAATACTGATGTAAAGATATCAGATGAGGGCGAGATTCTTGTCAAAGGTGAAAATGTAATGAATGGATATTTTAAAGACCCGGATGCAACAATAAATGCATTTTCAGGAGAATGGTTAAAAACTGGTGATGTTGGGGTTTTTGATAAGGACGACTACTTAGTTATTACAGATCGTATGAAAGACATTATCGTAAATTCTGGTGGGGATAATATTTCTCCAACAAAAATAGAGACCATGCTGGTGATGGAGCCTGTAATTAACCAGGCAATGGTATATGGAGATGGAGAAAAATACCTAGTTGCAATTATTGTTATTGATAAAAGTTTTGTAAATGAGATGCAGCCATCAAAAAAGATTATTGATGAAGCACTGAAACGAGTTAACCATCAACTTTCAGCAATCGAAAAAGTAAAAAATTATATTATTGTTGATGAAGAATTTACAGTTGAAAATGAAATGATGACGCCATCTATGAAAATAAAAAGGTATAAGGTGCTTGAAAAATATGAGGGGGATCTGAGAGCACTATATTCAATATAAAGATTACTTATTATCCCTACATCGCTTTGAACAATATTTAACGTCACTCCAATTTAGTTTCCACTTCTTTCTCCAGCTAAAAGGTTTTTTACACCTAACACAAATTTTTTCAGGAAGATTTTTACTCATTAATTTGTTTCCTGTTTTTTAGATATAAAAAAAAAGCCAGCACTTCATATAAATACGTTGCAAGAAAATATACAACTTTATAATCAAGCAATTTTGCAAGAAATTTATACCGGCCAATCTGAGACCAAATTAACTTAAATGCATCTACGCCAATATAAACCTTATCCCCTTCACATACATGAAGTTTTCTAATCAACTTAGCTTTCTCGATTGAGCCCAACTTCTTTGGTAAATGTTGATGCAAATCAAGATACTGAATTGTATCTGTATTTTGTTTTTTATAGTGATTAATTTCGAACCTACAGATCGAGCAAGAATGATTATAAATTACTTGAATGGTAGGCTTTTTCATAAGAAGGAAGTTTAGGGGGTTATAAGTGTTGGTGGTTGTACTAGACAACCACCAACTTGTTATTATTTTGCGTCAGATGTAGCAGCAACCCATATAACAACACCGAATGCGATTTTATTAACAAAATCAGCAAGGTTGTATATGATGTTGAGCGCATCTGCACTTCCGGCACCAGCGTAACCAAGTACATAGCCAAGTGGGTAAATCGCCCAACCGACTGTTACTATGATTCTCAAAGCATTAAATGCTCGTTGAGATGCTGGGGTACCATCACTTGCACTAATTTGACTTGCTTCACCAGCAAATATTTCGTAAATGATGTAGATCCAACCTGCCATTCCGATGATGAACGCAAGCCAGACATTCATTGCACCTACTTCACCGAGATAACCGGCAACTAGCATTACAACTGATGCGATGAGCAGACGCCAGAATAGTGACGCTGCAACCACAGCAATAGCTGCTAGTATTAAGTAGAATTCAACAATTTGTAGTGGTACGGTTAACAGCCAGTCTACATATCGGAATACGATTGGGGACTCGCCTGTGCTAACCCAAACATCACGCATGTAGAAATAGTGGATGGCAGCAATACCTGTAACCATTGCGGCTACAGTTAGAGATGTTTTCCATTTACCAACTGCGCGATCTCTTTCTACCCAGAAAAAGAATGTTGCTGCAACCATAGCTGCAGATATAATCCAGAAACTTACGCCGACGTAATCAGCTGGATTGAGTGCTCCTGTTGTCATAATAGTTCTCCCTTTTAAAATTAACTATATAACCCCTTATTTCCTTACACATAAAATATTGGAAAAATATGCTAAAAACAATGTTTTTTTATAAAAAAGTAGTAACTTTATGTTAACTATTTTTGCTTTGTTATTACGTCAACTAAGACTGCAATAATCAAATTTAGGATTGTTATTGATCCTATTGCGACAAAACTATAGAAGTATATCCACGCCCACCAAAATTTTTCCTGCATAGGTAACATTACATTTTCCCAACTTGATAGTGTGAGAACTTGAACAAGGGTTATCATCGAGATTCCGAGGTCTCCCCATCTCTGTGGATCTGATTGTCCAAAAAGAATACTTCCAAATGATGCATAAACATAAATTATTATGAACAGGAGCAAGGATACATAAAACACTCTTTTGATTGATTTTAATAGTGCTTCGATTAATTCTTTTAGTTCTGGTATGGCAGATATTAATCTTAAAACTCTAAATATTCTCAATAATCTCAGCACGAGTATTGATGAGTTTGGACCAATTGGAATAATAGAAATTATCACAATTAGGCTATCAAAAATATTCCACCCATTTTTAAAAAAATGCAGTTTCTTATCCTCAGCAAAGAATCTTATACAAATTTCAATAACAAAGAAAATAGTGATTAGTGTATCTAAAATATAAATAAATACTATTGCTTGCGGAGGTATATTATAAGTTGAAACACCAACTAAAAAAGCTGATAATATTATCGCACTAATTACAAATGCTTGAAAAAATCGATTATTTTTTATCTTTTCAAATGAAGTTCTATTCATTTATTGGTACCGACTTTTTTGTTATTTTCTTTATCCACTCACCAAAATCTTTGTCAATATTATTGATGGGAAAGCTCACAATGCATGGCATTTCATATGAATGATTTTCTTTAATGAGAGCAGATATCCCATCAAAATTTTCTTCTATTGTCTTTAAGAGTATCGCACATTCACTTTCACTGGAAATCTTACTATCCCACTTAAAAATGGATAAGATCTTTGGAATAATATTTCCGCAGGCAATCAAATTCTTATCCAATAAAATTTTTGTAATATGCGTCGCTTCATCTTCTGAGGTGCATGTCGAATAAATCATAATAAAATTCATCGAATTTTTCTTTCAATAAATAATACAACAAGAGTATATAACAATATCGAGTTTAAAATATGCCATATCCAATGTGTGCCATGTGAAAATTGTGCACAAGTAAATAAATCAAGTTGCCTAAATCCAAGAGACAACATGAAGATGAAAGATGTGAGAAATAGTCCGTATGAGATATTCCTTTTATTTTTTCTATAAGCAATACAAGCAATAATCAACATAGAAAATAGAGCCATAAGATATGACGATATCTCCTCAACGCCAAGATAACTCAAAGAATAATTTAAGAATAAAAATAAAAATATTGAAAAAGCAGAAATAACTTGCGTTTGCTCAAGATAGAAACGGACGGCAAGATATAGGTATAGGATGATAAAAATCATTATTGGAATTGTGTCAGCTAGTAATGACCATACATTGCCAAATAAATGAAAAAGGAAACTTCCTGTACCAATTATAAGAACAAGAGAGATGAGTATTATGGAATAAATTCTTAAATTTACATGTTCATAATTTTTTTTATTATATTTTTTTAGTAATAAAAAGAAGGCAACCCAAAAAGCAATATTTGTGAAAAAGTTTATTGGTTCAGCGAATATTTCAGGAGATATTCTCTCGCAATATATATCAATACTCTGATTAAGACTCACATTTAACACTATTTTAACTTAGGCTTTCAATTCTCTCGTTTGCTTCTCTTAATTGCTTTATTACATTCCGCATTCTCGGCATCATATTTTTTTCCCAATAATTTAGCATTTTTATATTATCCCTGTTTGTTTTATAAATCTCAGAATAATGTAAAATTAACTCGTCAGACCCCACGAGGAAGATACCATCATCGGTTTCAACGGTCGGGAAACTTGCTTTTTGACCTGATTTTTCAAGTATATACATAGTAATTTCTTCATACGATGGTTCATCGGCATGAGCGACATTAATATCAAAATCTTCAAGCTTATTTATCTCATTCAGAAAAATTATGAACTTATATGAAAAAGGGCATCCCCCCTTCACAAATAATTTATTTTTGATCATTTTTTCTCCTTCTTGCTGTTTTTTAATTATTTAATAAATTGCCCCGTATTTAAATCATGCATCGCTTGCATCAGCTCATTTCTTGAATTCATAACGATTGGACCATGCCATGCAATCGGCTCTCTAATTGGCTTTCCTGAAACAAGAAGGAACCTGACACCTTCTTCACCTGTATGAAGAGAGACAAACTCTCCGGGATCAAAGTATATCAAGGTTTTATTACCCGATAAATCTCGTATATTTAATTCCCTCCCTTCAAACTCTTTTTCAACTCTAATTCCGGCTGGAGCTGAAGCATATTTGAAATCTGCCTTACCATCAAAAATATACGCAAAAGTCTTCTTGTATGTATCTATTTTTATTACTTTATGGGTACGCGAAGGTATGGATATATCCAAAAACTCTGGCTCGGCGGCGATGCCATCAACCGGTCCTAAAATCCCTCTATAATTACCAACGATGACTTTAATTTTTGATCCATCATCATCTTCAATAACGGGTATATTTGATAAATTAATATCTTGATACCTTGGCGTTGTCATTTTTTTTTCTGAGGGGAGATTTGCCCATAATTGAAAGCCATGCATCTGACCATTCTTATTACCCTGAGGCATTTCTTGATGCATTATTCCCGACCCAGCAGTCATCCACTGAACATCACCACCCGATAATAATCCTGTATTTCCTAAGCTATCTTTGTGTTCTACAGTTCCCTCCAAGACATATGTTATCGTTTCAATACCTCTATGGGGATGCCATGGAAACCCAGCCTTATAACATTCTGGGTCATCATTTCTGAAATCGTCTAAAAGTAAAAATGGGTCAAATTTATCTGGCTCCGTGAAGCCGAAGACTCTATCTAGAGAGACTCCTGCCCCTTCAATAACAGGTTTTGGTTTTGAGATAGTTGTTATTGGCCTAAATGACATATCAATCCTTCAATCTAATAATTTTACTACTGTAATAACTGCCATAGTAATACCTAATGCGAAAGAAATTATTATCACCAACCCAAGGATATTTGCAATCCTGCTTAGAAAATGTGGCACTTCTAAATTCCTAATTTCGCGCGACTTAATCCTATGAAAGATATACCCCGATAGGAGAAAAATTGCTAACAGTACTAATGTATATTTAAGTTCGTTAATCATATTCGTATATTCATATAGGCATATTAAAACAGTTTACTAGGCTAAATAAAAATTATATCCTCATAATTAAATGTATGCAAACAGGACAAAAAAATGCCAATTGTAAAAAAATTTGATGATGCTGAATACATTGAGATAGACCAAGATATCCTTTGTAAGAATTTATTACGAAAAGACGATCTTGATGATAGCAGAATAACAATTGATTATTATAAACTTTCAAATGAAGTACAACTAGATTACTTAAACAAAGATAGCAACATTAGCTGGATACAAATATTATCGGGAGGTATAAAGATATCTGACGGTGACTTAAATAAAGATCAGATTGTATTTATAAAGGGCAAAAGGGGAATTCAACTAAGTACGTCCGGAGATACGGAGTTAGTAATAACAAAAATAAATAATTATAAAATATTTGAAAGTGATGCTTCTGATGCCTTTGACTCACAAATTAACATAATTAATTGGGGGAATGAGCCAATTCTAAAATCCGAGCATGATGATAGAAAGAGGGTATATTTATTATCAGAACTCCTTGCTGGCACAGACTCAGTGAAAGGTGAATTAATAATATACCCAAAAAACACATCCTGTCCTGAGCATTATCATGTTGGAGCAGAGCACTACCAGCTAATTACTGAGGGTGAAGTCATAGCAGTTCTCGATGGCATAGAGACAAAACTTGAAAAATATGATGTTTTATATAATTTTGAGAACGAACCACATTGGTTTTATACAAATGAAAAAAACTGCGATTTTGTAGAATTTTTTGTACCTGGTGAAAATAAAACAGTTTGGACAAAAACTACCAATGTTTGTACTTGGTCACCAATGGGTGTAGATATAAATGGTCAGTCACCATCAAGACATATTGAAAAACACGTGCATGGTGAAGGAAAAAATATATAAAAAGTGATCCAAAGATAAAACCATACCGTTTTCATTGTGTGTGGGTAGATGATAGTTAGTATAACCAAACCTCATCTTACATACTATATCAACATATCCCTATTAATCCCTAAAGGTTGATTTCACTTACCCACACTATACTTATCCAATCTTCGTTGCTCCAGTTTCGCATTGAATAAATTTCCCATCTTTTTTGGTGTATGCCGCTAATACAGCTTCTTTTGTATTATCAGGGAAAGCTATCACCATATGTTCGACAAGTATGTCATCATTCTCATATACGCACCTGTGACTCTCAACATTGAAAGCGTCACTGTTAAAAAACCCCTCGATCACTGCTAAGGTTTCTTCTTTATTCATCGTTGTTCCAGTCTGATGTCTGACAAATGTATAATTTTCAGATAGCAAATCACCGAATGCAATGTGATCTCTATTTTCTCTTGCCACCTTCATTTTTTCAAAAAAACTCATAACTATATTCCTTTAATTTATTTATCAAATATTGAAAGATTTACACATACGTATTAAGGTGTAATTTTCACTATAAACATTAACACAACAATGAATTTAAACAAATACGAAAAAATAGATAGAGAATATCTTATCCACCCTATGACTCATCTCGCAAAATTTGAACGCGGTGAAATCGATAATAGAGTCATGAAAACTGCAAGGGGTGTAGAGATAATAGATGCCCAAGGTAACTCATTCATAGACGCTTTTTCTGGTCTGTATTGTGTAAATGTTGGTTATGGTTGTGCAGATATTATTGACGCGATTAAAAAACAAGCTGAAGAGCTTGCATATTATCATTGTTATTATGGAAATGCCACTGAGGCTTCAATCAAATTATCTGACATGGTTATTGAGAGGGCACCAAATAACATGAAAAAAATATATTTTGGTTTATCTGGCTCCGACGCTAATGACACAAATATAAAATTATTGTGGTATTACAACAATCTTATCGATCGCACAAAAAAAAAGAAAATAATATCGAGGAAGGGTGGATACCACGGAGCAAGTATTTTTACAGGTAGCCTTACAGGTATTGAAACATATCATTTCAATTATGATTTACCTATCAAGGGAATACTTCATACGGAGCCAGCATTTTATTTCCACAGAGCTGATCTCGATCAAACAGAAGATGAATATTCCCAATTCTGCGCGGAGCAGCTCGAAGAGCTAATTTTAAAAGAAAATCCAGATACTGTAGCTGGGTTCATTGCTGAGCCTGTTATTGGAAATGGTGGACTGGTACCTCCACCATATAATTACTGGCCAAGAATTAAAAATGTCTTAGAAAAATATGATGTTGCGCTTATATCAGATGAGGTTGTGACCGGCTTCGGCAGACTAGGAAAAATGTTTGGTGTTGATTATTTTGGGATCGAAGCTGATATGATCACTGTCGCCAAAGGAATTACCTCGGCATACTCTCCACTATCAGGGTCTATATTATCAGAAAAAATATCCAATGTAATAAGGGATGCAACTGATAAATACGGAGTTTGGACACATGGTTCTACCTATTCTGCCCACCCAATATCTTGTGCAGCTGGAGTCGCAAATTTAAATCATATAGATAATCATCAACTTATTAAAAAAGGTAAGGACATATCCGAATACTTTAATTTCAAACTAAAAGAGAAATTTCAAGATCACCCGCAAATAGGTGATGTAAGGGGAATTGGATTACTGTCTGCTATCGAGCTTGTAAAAGATAAAAAAAATAGGAAATTTTTTGAAAAACAGGGACAATTATCTCAAGAGATAGTAACGAGGATGGCAAGAAATGGCATTTTGGCTCGAGCAATGCCAGCAGGTGATACAATTGGTTTTGCACCTGCTTTCTGTATCAGTAATGATGAAATTGACACTATACTCGATGTAACCCTTCAAAGTGTAAATGAAGTAGTTAATAATTGATTTGCGC
This sequence comes from uncultured OCS116 cluster bacterium, assembly GCA_902633855.1. GTDB lineage: Bacteria > Pseudomonadota > Alphaproteobacteria > Rhizobiales > TMED25 > TMED25. The sequence continues at coordinate 103,308 of CACPHU010000001.1, read as the reverse complement.
CAATGCGGAAATTATCATTGGATCTGTCTCAATTGGACCGGAAATAGGTGATTTTAATGACCATGGTAATCCTTCAGTTGCCTCTGCAAAGGTAAAATTATCAAGTATACTATGCAGCAACCAACCTTCGTCCGACATAATAAATTTTGCTTTATCTGTTATAAGAATTGACGGACCTTCTGCCAAATTTAATTGGTCTCTAATTTTCTTAATATCCCGTCCAGAGCCCGGGCTCGTTGCAAAATCAACAGTGTCAACAAACCGCCTCGGATCATGAGGCATCAGAATAATTAAATTTGGTATTAAACATGCAATATCATGCGCTCCGCCCGACCCGACCATCCTTATTTTTGGATCATCATAGTCTCCAATAACGGTTGAATTTAAGTTTCCATATTTATCGATTTGTGCTGCAGATAGTAAACCAACATCTATTCTACCGGCCTGCAAATCTGAAAACACGGAGAGGCTATCTGTTATCATATCTGCACCATGTGCGATTGATGGACTAGCAGTTGAATAAGATTTAGAACGCGGCAGAGCACCAACTGCGCCTGACTCATAAATAAGATTGAGCTTTGGTTCGACACTGAGTTTTGCCAAGCATGCTGCGTCCGATGGGATACCAATTCCAACAAAACAGGACTTATACCCCACAAGTTCGGATGCTGCAATTATTGCAATCCTCTGATTTGGGCTGTATTCTCTATAGTCAATCTTCATTTTTTACTCCACACAGACCCTCTTCAAGCTCTTTGATTTTTGTACTTCCAATTAACTTCTTATATTCTTGTATATTTCTAGCATCATGAACCCAATTTTTAAGGTAGCTAGATAGTTTATCCTCATCTCTTGATGTTGTATCATATTCGATATAATGATCATCATCCCTTGAATAAAAGCCCGAAACGTATGATGGGTATGCACCCCATGGAAGTTCAATAATATTAGAAACTCTGTGTGATGGTATAACTGTTTTTTCTGGTGCCTCTTTTATCTTTGAATTACTAATAATTTTTTCTACACTTACAATAATCTTATCTGATGCCAGTGCCCCTTCAATAGTATCACCATCAATGCCCCACATTTGAATGTTTCCGTACTTATCAGCGCATTGTGCGTGTATGAGTGCAGTGTCAGGCTTTAGTGCAGGAATTGCTGAAAATTTGTGATTTGTGTATGGACATGTAACTTGTTTTAGATGACCAATATTACTTGGCTTATCACCAATCTGAAGAATCTTCGATGGGATAAAACTAATACCCATCCTTGCCGCATGTAATCTCATTATGATCGACTGGTTTGTCCACTCTTCAATTTCTATTGATTTTTTTTTGTATGCTCTACTGAATGAGTGCGACAGACCAACAGTTGGATTTCCAACATAACCAAAGATTACTTTTTTTACAATTTCAGATGCTATTAATTGGTCGAATAAAATATCGGCTCCCGATCGGCAAATGGTTAAATCTAGTATTTTTTGACGAATTAGCTCATGGGATAGATAAAATGGTATTAAGTGACCAAAGCCGCCAATAAATACGTTATCTCCAGCATTTACATTATTCTTTATTGCGTCTTGTACTGTTGAAGTTTTATCAATCATAAAAATTTGATTTTTAAATAACGTTCTTTGTATGAAGTTCTTTTATATACTCTTCGTCGTATCCAAGGGGGGATAAAACATCATTATTATCTTCTCCAAGAAGTGGTGGCGCTTTATCTATCTGAGCTGGTGTGTCAGAGAATCTATATGGGACACCCAACATCTTGAGTGTTCCGGCTTCTGAATGCTCTATATTTACAACCATGTCATTGGCTATAGTCTGTTCATCTGCCAGTGCACTTTCAACAGAATTCACAGCACTTGCAGGTATATCTGAACTCAATAGCTTCTCAAGCCATTCTGTAACTGTTTTGTTTGCAATAACATTTTGTATTTCTTGATCGATTAATTGTCTGTTTATTACTCGATCAGCATTTTTAGTGAACCTTGTATCTGTTGCCCACTCTTCTTTGTTCAAACATGCGGCAAATTTTGCAAACTGAGTATCATTTCCAACAGCGATGGCAATACTACCATCTTTCGCCTCAAAAGTCCTGTAGGGTACGATATTTGGATGCCCATTTCCAAATCGTCTTGCTGGCTTGCCGCTAACAAGGTGATTAGCCGCAACATTAACTAACATCGAAATGCTGGTTGCATACAAGCTGGTCTCTACTTTTTGCCCTTTACCAGTGTTGTATCTGGAATTTAATGCTCCCAAAATAGATATTGTTGCATTCATCCCTGTACATATATCAACTAATGCAACACCAACTTTCATCGGTTCTCCATTTTCTTCACCTGTGATACTCATCAGTCCACTTTCAGCTTGAAGTAGAAAGTCATACCCCGGTCTTTTGCCTCTTGGACCTCTACCACCATATCCCGTAATCTGGCAATGTATGAGCTGAGGCGCTTCTTTCTCTCTCCATTCGTCACTGATCCCATAGCTATCCATTGTGCCATACTTAAAATTTTCTATCAGCACGTCAGCTTCCTTGAGTAGTCGTTTAAGGATGTCGATACCTTCCTCAGATTTTAAGTTTAATGTCACACTTTTTTTATTTCTGTTAATACCGAGGAAATATGCAGCTTCACTCCCTGCAAATGGAGGGCCCCACGCTCTTGTGTCATCACCTTTTCCGGGTTGCTCAATCTTGATGATTTCTGCACCCATATCGCCAAGATTCATAGTACAAAATGGGCCCGCCAATATTCTACTTAAGTCTAGCACCTTAATGCCAGTTAAAGGGCCTTGTTCTTTTTTAGCCATAAATTGTCCTTTTTGTGCTAGTTAGGTCTCTCGTTTTCATCATTATCAAGACCATCAAGGTATGCCTCAACATTTTCTTTTCTTCTTTCGCGGAACTGCTGAAAGTCCGGCTTCCTTTTTTCGAGAAATGCATTCATGCCTTCAAGAGACTCTTCAGAACCCCATACATGAGCGAGAAGTTCCATACCATGCTGCCAACTTGCATATAATGTATCAGAGTCATGATTAAGTGATTTCTTTGTCTGCCTTATGGTTTGACCACTTCTCTCGATAAGCCCCTCGCACCACTTTTGGGTTTCTTCGTCTAACTTATCTTTCGGAACCACTTTATTGATTAATCCGATGCTTACAGCTTCTTCTGCAGTGAATCGTCTTGCCATAAAAATCATTTCCTTTGCTAACCTTGACCCAATTAGTTGTGGAAGATATTGAGTTGCCCCAACAGTAGGACAAGCCCCGACTACTGCACCACTTTGACCGAATATTGCGTCATCCGCAGCAATAACCAAATCACACCAAAGTGCAAGCTCGTGACCACCACCCATGCAGTAGCCATGAACGGATGCAACTACTGGTATTGGTAAACCTCTTATTGCCATCGCTAGCGCTAACATGCGATCATTCCAGTGCGCTGCGTTGATCCAATCTAATCTCATCATTGCATGAAAATCACCCCCTGCAGAGAAAGCCTTATCACCGACCCCATTAATTACAACACACACGATTGATGGATCGTTACGCGTAGATAGTACAGCGTCAGTTAGCTCATCGAGAGTCTGCTCCCGGAATGCATTTCTTACTTCAGGTCTATTTATTGAAATCCATGCGACTTTGTTTCTAATTTCAAATAATACTTCTTTATATTCACCACCAGCTTTTGACATTTTTACCTCAGTTAATTTTATTAAATTTTTGACAAATGAAAATTATCATTCTTTTTCATGCTCTTCAACCTCTATCAGCGCACCGCAAACCTCACTTGGGTGAATAAAATATAAATTTCTTCCATGATAACCTGTTGTTGGTTCTGATAAGATATTTATTTTCTTTTCTTTTTGGTCTGCATATGCCTGGTTGAGATCCTTAACAGCGAGACAATAATGGTGTAATCCACCTTTTGGATTTTTTCGTAAATAATTAGCGATAGGGGATTTAACACTCAAAGGTTCCATAAGCTCAATCTTTAAATTTGCAAAAGATATCATCGCAATCTTAATGTCTTGCTTTTCTATTATTTTGACATCAGATACTTTAGCGCCAAAAACTCTTTTATATTGACTTACCGCGTCTTCGATATTGGGAACTGCATGTGCAATATGGTCTACGCTAAAATTGGAACGATCCATTTCAATCTCATCATTACTCATAATTTTATACATAAAAAATAAAAATAATTATCTATATTATTTAATATATGTATAAAAAAAAATCTATGTTTAATGAAAAATATTTTATATGGTACTTTATAATATGTTCAACTCAAGAAAACTTACTATGAGGAAATTCAATGTTAAATCCGTTTAATCAACCAGAACTAATAAAAGCTGAAGTATTCACTGAGCTACCAGAAAAATACAGGGATACAAGACAAACGGCATGGTCAAACCCAAATAGACAAGGTGCAAAAGTGAATCAATTTCTTGAAGGCCCCTCTTTTGACAGAAAGGGTAATCTGTATGTAACAGATATTCCTTTCGGTAGAGTTTTTAAGATATCTCCAGACGGTGAATGGGATATTGTTTGCGAATATGATGGTTGGCCAAACGGATTAAAATTCCATAAAGATGGCTCCGCTTATATTGCCTGCTATAAACAAGGTTTAATGAAATTAGACGTAAACTCAGGATCGATTGAGCCAATAATAGAGACTATGTATTCAGAGGGATTTAAAGGCCTAAATGATCTTCACTTTACATCAAACGGGGATCTATATTTTACTGACCAAGGCCAGACGGGTATAATAGATCCAACTGGTAGGGTATTTAGGCTTACTGCCAGTGGTGAATTGCATAAACTTGTGACGAATGCACCGAGCCCAAATGGTATTACGGTGAATAATTCAGAAAATCAAGTATATGTAGCTATAACAAGGTCTCAACAAATATGGCGACTGCCTCTGATGGCAGACAACAGTGTGAGCAAGAGCGGTGTTGCAATACAGTTATCTGGGGGGCATGCTGGACCAGATGGACTTGAAATGGACTCTGAAGATGGAATGATTGTGAATCACCTAGGGGTTGGTGTTTGGAGATTTGATAGTAATTGTCTGCCAACACACCTTATTTATACAGATAATCACAGTTTAATGACAAATACGGCGTTTGGCGGTCCAGATAGAAAAACGCTCTATATAACCGACTCAATGAACGGAAGGATAATGAGAGCTTCATTACCCGTTGCGGGCAAACTTTTATATGGATTATCTTAGTTAGAGTCTAAAAATATTGATAGGGATATATTGGTGTAATAATGAATAATGCTAAATTTATTAATGGTCTTGATGATACATGTAAAGCAATTTTAAAAGAGAAATACCCTGTTTTTAGTGAGGCAGAATATCAAAGAAGATTTTCCCTTATCGAGACTGTTATTGAACAAAAAAAATTAGACAAAGTTATCATATATGAAGCTCTTGGCTCAGGCAATGCTGTACAATATTTTACAGGATGGCATACAACACAAGAAGCTCTTGTTGAGATTAAAGAAAATGAAAATTTAAATTTGTATGTCGAACATTACAATCACCTCCCAATGGCTGAGAAACTTGTCAATAATAGAACAAAACTATTTTGGGGGCAAAGACAACTTGCAGATAAAATATTTCCTAAAATGCTAAATGACCTCGGTCAAAATAGTACCATAGGAATAATTGGGAGATTACCATATAGCTACATCACCCAGCTTCAGCAAAAAAATATAAAAATCATTGATATCTCCAAAAACTATAATTTGATGAGATCAATAAAAAGTAATGAGGAAATATCATGGATGAAAATTGCTGCTGCACTCACAGACGAGGGTATAAATAATATTGTCTCAAACTTAAAGCCGAGGCTTAATGAACACGAGATGTCTCAGATAACCCAGTGCGGTTATTTAAAACATGGAGGTCACAAGATAATCAATTTCTTTGGAATCACGGATATGGATAATCCAGAAAATTGTGTTCCTTATCAATATACATCAAACAAAAATATTACACAAAATGATATAATTACAACTGAGATAAGCTCCCACTTTTGGAATTATCCTGGACAGGTACTCAGAACAATCGGCTTTAAAAAAATGACTCCACTGTATAATGACTTGCACGCTGTAGGTGATGAGGTCTTTAGTACTATTTTTTCAATTCTGAAAGATGGGACAACAATTGAAGATATCAATGCAGTCTCTTCTAAAATTGAGGATGGCAGCTTTTCAATCTGGGATGACTTAATTCATGGTTATGGGGGTGGCTATTTAGACCCAGTACTTGGGACAAAAAGTCGTCCGGCTAGCAGTTATGAGGGATTCACATTTAAAGAAAATATGACGGTTGTTATTCAGCCCAATGTCATAACGAATGACCATAAGGCTGGTATTCAGACTGGAGAATTAGTTCATATACAAAAAGATAAGTCGGTTAGAATGCACAGTTTCAGGATGGGATATATTGAACTGTAAGTTGATTGGTTAATAATCAAATATCAAGATTAGAAACTCTCAAAGCGTTTTCCTGTATAAACTCACGTCTTGGTTCGACCTCATCACCCATGAGCCTGGTAAATAAATTACTTGCTTCATCAGCCTCTTTTACTTTTACTTGCAGTAGAGTCCTCATGTCAGGATCTAAGGTTGTTTCCCAAAGTTGATCAGGGTTCATTTCACCCAGACCTTTATACCTCTGGATTGAAGCACCTTTTCTTCCATTTGCAAGGACCATCTCAAATAGCTCAGTGGGAGTATGGACCATCTTTTCACTGTCTTTGAGCTTCAGCCGTCCGGGCTTTAAATAAATTTCCTGAAGCTTGGATGATAACTCATTTAAAGCAATTGCATCGGAAGAGTGCATAAACTGCCTATCAATTGTGTAAATCTCATTTACTCCGCGATTTTCTCTTTCAAAGATCAAATCATTTGTTTCGTTTGCTTTTCCTGTCCAATTATTGGCAGATTGATCAATGCTGAATCTACTATTTAGTCGTTTTGCTATGTAGCTTGCTGTCTCCTTGGCATATTCCTTATTATCATATAATTTATGGTCCAATGCGCCAGCAATTGCACACTCTTCAATTATAAACTTTGGATATTTACTGCTTATTTGTCCAATTATTCCATTTAATACACTTGATATTTTAAGTATTTCTTTTAAATCATTTGCACTATGTTCTACCCCTGTACCACTCACGTATACTGCATTATCAAGCCCAGACTCTAGTAGATATTCCTCAAGCTCTTTATCAACTTTTATATATCTTTCAGATCTATTTTTGCTTACCTTATAGAGAGGGGGTTGAGCAATGTATAAGTAACCGCCATCAATTAACGGGCGCATCCACCTGTAAAAAAAAGTTAATAACAGCGTTCTGATATGTGCGCCATCTACATCAGCATCTGTCATAATTATAATTTTATGATATTTCAATTTCTCTATATCGAACTCATCTTTTCCTATGCCTGTTCCTAATGCTGTTATAAGGGTTCCAATTTCATTCGATGATAGCATCCGATCAAATCGAGCTCTTTCAACGTTCAATATCTTACCTCTTAGCGGAAGAACAGCTTGGCAGTCTCGATCTCGTCCTTGCTTTGCTGATCCGCCCGCTGAGTCGCCCTCAACAATAAATAATTCAGACTTTCCGGGGTCTCTCTCAATACAATCCGCAAGTTTGCCTGGCAAACTTGATATGTCCAGAGCTCCTTTTCTTCTTGTCAGCTCACGCGCCTTCCTCGCCGCTTCCCTTGCTACAGCTGCCTCGAAGATTTTAGAAATTACACTCTTAGCTTCATTCGGGTGCTCTTCAAACCAGCTACCGAGAGCATCATTAACACAGCTTTCAACAATCGGACGGATTTCTGATGAAACTAACTTATCCTTTGTTTGACTAGAAAATTTTGGGTCTGGAAGTTTTACCGATAAAACACAAGTCATTCCCTCTCTTGCATCCTCACCTGTGATCTGAATTTTATCCTTTTTTTGAATATTTGCCTGCCCAGCGTAGTTATTTATGGTACGGGTCAAACCCGCACGAAAACCTGCCAAATGTGTACCCCCATCTCTTTGAGGTATATTATTTGTAAAACACAGTATATTTTCGTGATAGCTATCATTCCAACAGAGAGAAATCTCCACAGAGAGACCTTCCTTTTCAAGCTTAAGATTTATCGGATTATCAATCAATAATTGTTTAGATTTATCTAAGTACTTAACAAATTCTTCTAAACCGCCTGTATAATTCATACTAACAGATTTATTATCTACGCCTCTATTATCAGATAAATTTATCTCCACCCCTGAATTCAAGAATGCTAATTCTCTTAATCTGTGTTCTAACGTCTGAAAATTGAACTTAATATTTGTAAAAATATTGTCTGAGGGATTGAATGTAATTTCTGTTCCCGATACTTGCTCTTCACAAGAACCAACCTCCCTGAGTCCATCTTTTGGTACACCGTCCAAAAAAGATATTTCGTGAATGGTCTTGCTTCTGTATATTTTAAGATCTAGTTTGGAAGACAAGGCATTAACAACTGAGACACCTACGCCATGTAATCCTCCTGAAACTTTGTAGGAGTTTTGATCAAATTTTCCGCCTGCATGCAGTTGAGTCATTATAACCTCTGCAGCCGATATTCCTTCTCCTTCATGTATATCAGTTGGGATTCCTCTACCGTTATCTTTTACTGTCACGGAACCATCAGGATTTAAAATAACGTCTACTTTATCACAGTGACCGGCCAACGCTTCATCAATTGAGTTATCGACTACCTCATACACCATGTGATGAAGACCAGACCCATCGTCAGTATCACCAATGTACATGCCTGGTCTTTTTCTGACAGCATCCAACCCTTTGAGGACTTTTATCGATCCTGCATCGTAGTCTTTTTGTTGCTCAAGATTTATATCGCTCATACGAGATTTAATATGCGTTTTTCAATGTTTATATTAGATAAAAAAAAACGTGATTCTGCAAGTTTTTAATCGATTAGACCGCATTGTGATCTAGTTTTCCATCATTAATATTAAATATGTCTGTTTTATCACTTATGCAGTCAAACAAATGTTCGGATGTCCCTGTTAACCAAGTCTGTGAACCAATATCCCCAATCTGCTCAAATAAATTTGAAACTCGTTCATTATCCATATGGGCAGTAATCTCATCTAATAGAAGTATCGGTGATATACCATTATTTATTTCTTGATATACTCTTGCTTCAGCCAAAATCACTGAAACAAGAAGATTTTTTTGTTCTCCAGTCGAACAGTTCTCAGCGTACATATCATTCTTGTTATAATAAAGCGTAAAATCAGTTCTGTGAGGGCCTACATTAGTTCTAAAAGTATCTCGATCTTTAACGCGGGATTGAAAAAATAATTTTTGAAGCTGCGCTTCTATTTCTATCATTGATGATCTTGTATTTATATCACCAAGCTCCTCTCTCATAACAATCTTAGCCGATGGAAATAAGTTATTTTTTACTTCTGCATCCATAATTTTGTTTAGTCTATTTGTTGCAATTTCGCGTGATATAAGTATGTTTGCAGCAATTTTTGATATCTGTTTCTCTATTTTATCAAGCCAACTTTTCTTATCATCCATGTCCACCAGAACCCTATTTCTTTGCATGATTAGTCGATCATAGTCTTTAATATTTTTCTCATGGCTGGGTTCGATTAAACAAACTAACTTATCAAAGAATTTTCTCCTGTCTGTTCTTTGCCCAATAAAAAGTCTATCCATTTGGGGTGTAAGCCAAATGATCCCAACATAATTGGTAAATTCCCGAGAGCTTTTTAGAAATTTCCCATCCACTCGGCACTGCCTAGCTTTACCTTCCATCATTTGTGAGCTGCCGATGCCTGTTCCTAATTTTGTTATTCCCTTAGCTGTTTTTACCTCCATAAATATTGACCATCCGCCGTTCCCCTTGATGTTTGATTGCTCAGATAATTGCGCGCCTCTTAAGCCTTTTCCAGAGGAAAACATTGAAATAGCCTCAATAACGTTTGTTTTCCCCGAGCCATTTCTCCCGACGAAAGCAACAAATTTTTTATCAGTTTCTACTGATGTAAAACTATGATTTCGAAAATCTGTCAGATTCAACTTGCTAATATCAACAAAACTTGAAGCTGATTTTTCTACTTTATCCATAAATTATATATTATAGCCAGATTAAGATATTTAAATTATTTATTTGACTTACTGACTCCAACCCTTGCAGGTCTGAGAATTCTTTCGTTTATACGATAGCCTGGTTCTACCAGATGAACAACTATTCCGTTCTCTTTTTCCGTATCAGGAACTTCAAACATTGCTTCATGTAAAGTAGGGTCAAATTTTTCACCAGTAGGATCAAATCTCTCAATGCCATTTCTCTCGAGTATTTGGGTGAGCGACCTCATTGTTAATTGTACCCCTTCAGATAAGGTTTTGGTTGTTTCATTTTTATCGAGGTTGATGTCCTTGATGCTATCTAGTGCTCTTTCTAGATCATCAGCAACGGTAATTATATCCCGAGCAAATTTTGTAGTTGAATACTTAATTGCATCTTCTTTTTCCTTTAGACTTCTTTTTCGATAATTTTCCATCTCGGCAGCCATTCTTAAAATTCGATCGTTTGCCTCTTGCAGCATTTCATTTAAATCAGGTTCATCCTTTGTCGCCTCCTTCATGGTGCCACCATCCTCAAGGTCTGATTCGTTTACTAGTGTAGAGTCTTCCATAAGGTTCTCAATATCCTCATGTACTTCTGGTTCTTTTTGTTTATCCTTTTTATCTTTCATTAACTTGCCAATCTTCTAAATAATTTAAATTCATAATAACTATTGATCTTATTATATTCAATATCACATATTTACCCTAAAATCTTCTTCATAAGCTCTGCGGTATAATTCACCATTGGTATTATTTTACCATAATTCATTCTCGTTGGGCCAATCACTCCAAGTACCCCAATAACCTGCTTTTTTTCATTCTTATATGGTGTGACTATCATAGACGAACCTGACAATGAGAATAATTTATTTTCAGATCCAATAAAAATTCTCACTCCCTCAGCCTTTTCTGCCATTCCAAGTAATTCCATGATTTCTTGCTTATTTTCTAAATCTTGAAAGAGATGCCTGACTTTTTCAAGATCATCACTAGCCTCAATGTTTGAGATTAATTTCGATGCACCTTTGACGATTAAGATCTGATCATCTTTGTTATAATTTGAATTACTCCATGTTGCTAGACCTTGGGTTAATAAATCTGTAGTTTCCTTATCTAGTTCATTTTTCTTATGTATGAAATCGGACTCTATTCTCTTGACGGCCTCATTCAACGTAAGGCCCCTCATGTGGTGATTAAGATAGTTACTCGCAGATGCCAGGCTGGATGCTGTAATTCCCTTAGAGTTATTTATAATTCTGTTTTCAACTTTACCATCCTCATCTACAAGGATAACAAGAATTTTTGTTTTATCGAGGGACACAAATTCGATGTGCTTGACATATTTTACATCTTTATTCACCGAAACAACTCCCGTGCAATTTGTTAAACCTGATAACATTTCGCTCGCCTTACTCAATGCGTCTTCTAATGTCATATTGTTTGTCATAGCCTGCTCTTTCATCGCAGCTTGATCTATGTCGGTGAGACTGCCAATCTCCAGCATTGCGTCAACAAATAATCTGAGACCGCCCTCCGTTGGTATCCTTCCCGAACTTGTATGAGGAGAATATATAAGACCCAAAGACTCTAAATCATGCATAACGTTTCTAATGGAAGCAGCAGATAAATTTATTCTGTCCATTTGTGATACTGTTCTAGATCCAATTGGAAAACCCTTAGCCAAATACTCTTCAACAATTCTCTTAAAGATTTCTCGCGACCTATCGTCGAGTTGAAATAGTTCGGAATTCTTAATATTCATTTTCCTTGTTATTCTTTTTCTATTTTAATTCTTCATTTTTATACCTTATATTAGTAAAAAAAAATAACATAAAATCAAGAGATATAAATGAGAGTAAATAAGAGGGAATCAACGGCAATTCGCCCAATAAAAATAACGCCAGGTGTAATAGAAAACGCTGATGGCTCCTGTATGATTGAGGTCGGTAAGACACGAGTTATATGTACAGCTTCAATTGATAACAGAGTTCCATTTTGGCTAAAAAATTCAGGAAAAGGGTGGATCACAGCTGAATATGGTATGCTGCCAAGATCAACAAATCAGAGAATGCCGAGAGAATCAAAATCTGGTAAGCAAACAGGACGTACCCAAGAAATCCAAAGGCTCATTGGTAGAAGCTTGAGGGCTTGCATGGATTTAGAGAGAATTCCTGAAAAACAGATTATTATTGATTGTGATGTTATAGAAGCTGATGGAGGCACAAGAACAGCATCTGTAACAGGTGCTTGGCTATCACTAAAATTTTGCGTAGAAAAGATGATGAGGCAAGGGGTAATAAATAATAGCCCAATAAAAAAACAGATTGCGGCTATATCTTGCGGTATTCTGAATGGCGAGGTGCTTATTGATCTGGATTATGAAGAAGACTCAGCAGCTGAAGTAGATGCAAATTTTGTATTCACAAGTGATTTTGAGTTAATTGAAGTTCAGTCAACTGGTGAAGAGCAAACTTTTAAAGTTGAAGATTTGAATAAGATGTTAGATTTGGTCAGGATAAATTTCCAGAAAATTTTAGAAGCTCAAAAAAAGGCAATTTCATAGTAATGTATAATCTGCATCAAGATAAACTGCTAATTGCCAGTCATAATGAGGGCAAAATATCTGAATTTCGTGAACTTCTTGGATTATTAAAAATAGATATATTATCATCTAAAGAATTAAAGCTGCCCGAACCGGTTGAAGATGGTCAAACATTCGAGGAGAACGCACTAATTAAAGCAAAATCTGCATCTGATTTATCCAATTTAATTTCTTTATCCGATGACTCTGGTATTGAAATTGATGCATTGGATAAACAGCCAGGTATATACTCTGCGAGGTGGGCGGGACCAAATAGAGACTTTGATTTTGCAATGCGTGAAGTCACAAGATTATTGGATGAAAAGAAAATACCAATTGCAGAAAGAACAGCAAGATTTGTATGTGCATTATGTCTTTTTTATCCAAATGGTGAATATCATTTTTTTGTCGGAAAACTTGAAGGAAGAGTAGTTTGGCCACCGCGAGGTAAATATGGTTTTGGTTATGATGCAATATTCGAGCCACTGAATATGAATAAAACATTTGGAGAAATAACATCGGATGAGAAACACTCATGGACACCGAAAAAAGTTGGATTATCTCATCGAGCAAAAGCTTTTGCAAAATTTGTTAGTTATTTATCTCAGAAGAAAAGTGAATGATGTCCAAATTAAGTATTTATATCCATTGGCCCTATTGTCTGTCTAAGTGTCCATATTGTGATTTTAACAGTCATGTTTCAGATAAAAAAATTGATCAAGAAGAATTCCTGGAGCTCATAGAAAAAGAAATAGATTATCATGGTAAATACATAGATAACAAAAAAATTTCATCTATTTTTTTTGGTGGCGGAACACCATCCTTAATGGATCCAAATATTATTGAGAGAATTTTAGCTCGTCTATCCAGCCGGTGCAGTATTGAGAATGATACGGAAATCACGATGGAAGCTAACCCTACTAGTGTGGAGTTACAAAAATTTAGAGATTACTCAAATATTGGCATAAATAGAATATCAATTGGCGTTCAATCATTAGATAACGATGATTTAAAAAATCTTGGCAGGACTCATACAGCTGAGCTGGCAATTATGGCAATTGGGATCGCGCAAAGATATTTTGACTCAGTTTCTATAGACTTAATCTACGCTCGACCTGGTCAGAACGAAAAGACATGGAAATTGGAGTTGGAGAGAGCACTCTCTCTTCAAACACAACACTTATCTTTATACCAGCTAACAATTGAACCAAATACTATATATGAGAAGTTATATAAATCTGGAAAAATTAAATTACCAAATGAAGCACTTTCAAACGAGCTATATCGAATTACTGAAGAGATTTGTCATAAATTCTCTCTGAAAAAATATGAAATCTCAAATTTTTCAAAGAGGGGATTCGAGTGCAAGCACAATTTAAATTATTGGAATTGTGGCGAATGGATAGGCATTGGTCCAGGTGCTCACTCACGAGTGAAAGAAAAAAATAAAAGAAGGTCTCTAATCAACGAATATGATCCATATAATTGGGGTCAGAGGATAAAAAATTATGGACATTCTATGATCGAAAACAGTGTTCTAACAGACGAACAGAATCAAGATGAATATATTGTGATGTCGATGCGAACAAGGGATGGTTTGAACATCAATAAGTACGAAAAGTTAGGTGGTAAATTGAATATAGATAACATAAATTTACTTATATCAAATGGCTATTTGAGGAAAGGCAAAACGGAAGAAAATATAAAAATAACGAGAAAAGGATCACTTGTTTGCGATAGTATAATATCAAGTTTAGCGGACTAAAAATAATTGGAAATAATAAAAAATGGAAAATACCCAAGGACTATATCTTGTTTCAACACCAATTGGAAACCTTGAAGATATATCGCATCGTGCTGTCAGAATATTGAACTCCGTTGACATGATTTATTGTGAAGATACTCGCGTATCAAAAAAACTTCTCAACTATTATCAAATCAAAAAACAGCTATTCATATACAATGATTTTAGCAGTGAATTATCCCGCAATGAAATTCTAAGTAAACTGATTGGGGGTAAGTCGGTAGCATTAATTTCTGATGCAGGGACACCCCTCATCTCAGACCCAGGATATAAATTAGTTAAATTATGCAGACAAAAAAAAATACCAATATACACAATACCGGGACCATCTGCATTGACTTCATCCGTAATCATATCAGGATTACCAACAGATAAGATCTATTTTTTGGGATTTCTTCCGAGTACTGCATCAAAAAGAAAGCACGAGCTTCAGAAAATAAAAAAACTAGATGCAACAATCGTCATCTTCGAGAGTGCGAAAAAAATTCACAAAACTTTAAATGAGATACAAAATTATTTTGGTGATATTGAGATTGTAATAACTAGGGAAATGACGAAGGTATTTGAGGAGGTTATTGCAAATAAAATTAGTAATATTCTCTCCGAAATAAATGAAAAATCCATAAAAGGGGAAATGGTCGTACTTTTCAATACCTCCGAATTGATTACAAATAATATTGATTTTATTGAGGTAGAAAATGACATAAAAAAACTAATAAATAATTTGCCTGTAAAACAAATTACAAATATGATTCATATGAAATATAACCTTCCAAAAAAAATGGTGTATGATCTATGTCTCAAATCAAAAAAAACTAAATAATATTTTTGATTTTTAAAAAAAAATAAGCATATAACAACACGATATGAAAATCATAGTACAAATGGACCCTATAGAGAGATTAAACCTGGCTGGTGATAGCACTTTCGCCCTTCTTTTAGAAGCACAGGAAAGAGGTTACGATATAGATATATACACCCCAAATATGTTGACTCTAAATGATGGATTATTATCCGCGGAAGCAAAGCAAATAAAAGCTTACCATAGCCCTGATAGAATAGAAGAATTAAACCATCCGAGATCTGTGTTGCTAAATGAATATGACATTGTGCTGATGAGACAAGATCCACCTTTTGATATGAGCTACATTACTGCCACTCATCTTTTAGAAACAATTCAGGACAAAACGCTAATTTTGAATAATCCATTTTATGTACGAAACTGTCCTGAAAAGATTTTTGTAAATAAATATATGAAATATATGCCACACACACTAATAACCCGAAATATAAATGAAATAATAAAATTTCGAGATAAACATGAAAAAATAATAATAAAACCATTATATGGTAACGGCGGGGCTAATGTTTTTTATTCTGATGGTGCTGATAGAAACTTCGGATCAATAATTGAAAATTTTATGAATATAAGTAATGAACCTTTCATTATTCAAAAATTCATACCAAATGTTAGTCATGGTGATAAAAGAATCATTTTAATAAATGGTCAAATTGCTGGTGCTATTAATAGATTACCCCAAAATGGAGAAATACGCTCAAATATGCATGTGGGTGGGCAGGCAGTTAAAACTGATATAACCCCCAATGAGAGAGAAATTTGTGAAGTGTTATCAAAGGACCTTATAAATTTTGGTCTCTTTTTTGTTGGTATTGATGTAATTGACAATTTTATTACTGAAATTAATGTTACATCTCCAACGGGGATAAGAGAAATTCATAAGCTTACGGGCCAAAATATCGCTGAAAATTTTTGGAATGAGGCAGAAAAGCTTTTATAAAAAAGTAATGATACTGGTATTTAATGTTTAATTTAAGTCAAAAGATTAAAAAATATATTACTCTAAAATACAACAACGGGATTTTACGAATAAAACTAAAACTAAATAAAGAGCGCATAAAGACAATCTTAGAGACACGGCTGGCTGAAACAAAGAATGAAATTAAGGCTGCTCAACAACTGAGATATAGAGTTTTCTATAAAGAGCTATCCGCTCACCCCAGCATACTAACTAGATTTACACGAAGAGATAGAGACACCTACGATAAAATTTGTCAACACATGCTTGTCATTGATAAATCAAACAAAAAGAGAGGTGTATTATTAATAGGAAAAAAGAAAGAAAATGTTGTGGGGACTTACAGGCTGCTCCCTCAGAGAGATGCAGAGTCCAATAAGGGATTTTATAGCCAAGATGAGTACGATATAAAACCGCTTATTGAAAAGCATAAAGAAAGAAAATTTCTAGAGCTTGGGCGCTCATGTGTACTAAAGTCATATCGTAAAAAATCAACAATTGAGCTACTTTGGCAGGGTGTTTGGAGATACATATTGGAGAATAATTTTGATGTTATGATCGGGTGTGCAAGCTTTCAAGCAACAGAACCTGAACAAATTGATATGGCATTAAGCTTCCTTCATCATTATGCATTAGCACCTGAGGAATGGCGCGTAAAGGCAAAAGAAAATAGATATGTAAATATGAATATGCTGAAAAAAGAGGAAATTGACAAGAAAGAAGCTTTAAAAATTATGCCTCCACTGATAAAGGGTTATTTGAGGTTAGGGGCTTATGTTGGAGATGGGGCGGTTATTGATAAGCAGTTTGGCACAATCGATGTTTTTATTGTAATGCCTCGTGAGCTGATTGAAAAAAGATTCGTAGATAGATTCACTATATGAGAATATTAGGTCCGTCACATCAGATGAAATTAGACAATGACAAGCTACACCAAGTTTTGGTTATTAAGCACTTCGATGTTAGTGCGTTATCTAAAGATATATATGTTTTTAAACAGCTATAAGTAATCGAATATGGACATAGACACAGACATATTAATGAATCCAAAGTCTCTTGCTTTATCTATCAGCAAGATTTTGTCAAAAAATAAAGGTAATGTCTCAAAAACCCGTGAAGGTCTAGTCGCCGTATTATCCAATACAATAGAATCAGCTAGAAAAAAAGCTGAAAGCTCACTAAAGAGGCATGGGAATGGTATTCGAACAGCGCAAAGTATATCAGAGTTCCAAGATACGCTCATAAAAACAGTGTATGAATTTATAGTCCAAAACGTATATTCACCAAAGGACCAAAAGAATATTGATAAAATATGCCTAGTCGCTGTTGGTGGCTACGGTAGAGGAACACTTGCTCCTTTTTCAGATATTGATCTGCTTTTCTTGCACTCGAATAAACTTAATAACTGGACAGAGTCCGTTATTGAATACATGCTGTATATTCTTTGGGACTTAGGCTTTAAGGTTGGTCATGCAACAAGAAATTTAGATCAATGTCTTGAACTCTCAAAATCTGACCTCACCATAAGAACATCAATTTTAGAGGCAAGATATATACATGGGCACAAAGATTTATATGAAAAATTAATTCAAAGGTTCAACACCGAAATTGTTGCCAAGACAGCTGATGAATTTATAGAGATGAAGTTAGATGAGAGAGATAAAAGACATAATACATATGGTTCATCGCGCTTCCTTGTTGAGCCAAATGTTAAAGAAAGTAAGGGAGGGCTGAGAGACTTACATACACTCTTTTGGATTGGTAAGTATCTTTTTAGAACTCAGGCTCTTGATGATTTAACTAAAAATGATCAATTTCTCACCTCATCAGAATTAAATAGCTTCAAAAAAGCAGAAGATTTTCTTTGGGTTGTAAGATGTCACTTACATTTTATCTCAAATAGAGATAACGAAGTTCTGACCTTTGATAAGCAACTCGAACTTGCATCAAGGTTGGGATACGCCAAGAGACCTGGTCAAAAAGATGTTGAACGTTTCATGAAGCATTATTTTATGACTGCAAAGGAAGTTGGAAACTTAACAAGAATAGTTTGTGCTTCTCTTGAGAAAAAATCGATAAAAAAAGATCCAACTGTCTATAAAGTTCTGGATAATCTTTTGTCTTTTCGAAAAAAAGACAACAAAGAAACAAATTTTTATACAAAGAAGGGTAGGCTCTATACAAAAGATAATTTTAGCTTCAATAAGAATAAATTAGATTTGATCAGACTCTTCATCGTAGCCGACCAGGATAATGTACTACTCAGCCCAGAAATAATTCAATCCATTAATCGTTCACTCAAGATTATTGATAATGACTTACGAAATAATAAGCTCGCAAATAAAACTTTTTTAGACCTGTTTTCAAATTCGAGAGAACCGGAAACAATATTGAGAAACATGAACGATGCTGGAGTTCTTGCAAAATTTTTACCTGATTTCGCTAGAGTTGAGGGAATGTCTCTTTTTAACCTCTACCACAATTATACTGTAGATGAACACCTTCTAAAAACAGTTGGCTTCATGAGTAAGATAATTAATAATACCCTGAGTCAACCTCATCCATTTACCTCTAATTTTAATGCTAAACTTGATAACAAAAAAGTGCTGCTTCTCTCTGCTTTTCTTCATGATATTGGTAAGGGAAGGAAGCAAGATCATAGTATTCTGGGATCCCAAATAACAGAAAAATTATGTAATAGAATCGGAATGAAAAAAAATGAAGTATCCCAGACAGCATGGCTCGTGAAAAATCATTTAGTTATGAGTGATGTTGCACAAAAAAGAGATTTATATGACCCAAAGACAATAGTAGATTTTGCTAGCATCGTAAAAAATCAAAAAAATTTAGATTATCTTTTGGCGTTAACCGTTGCGGATATAATGTCAGTTGGTCCAAGTATTTGGAATGCCTGGAAGAGTGGTCTCCTCCGGACCCTCTATAATGAGACATCAAATTATTTAAGTGGAGATAAAAATAAATCTATTGAAAATGAAAATAACTGCATCAAAGCTCAAAATAAATTTAAAGAAGAGTTATCTGACTGGCCAAAACTGCTAATGAATTCATACGTTCATAGATTTAGTAATAACTACTGGCTTACAACCTCGATTGAACAACAAATCGAGCATGCAAAAATCTTAAAAGATAAAGACTCAAAAAATATATCTCTTGAGATTTACAGTAAAAAAAATACCAATAATAATACAACAACCATCACTCTTATTGGACCTGACTATCCTAATTTATTAGAAACATTAGCCGGCGCGTGCTCACTATATGATGCGAACATAATTGATGCCCAGATAGAAACTACAATCGATGGAATAGCTATTGATACCATATCTGTTAGTCGAGATTTCCAGGATCAAGATGAAGACAGGAGAATCATAAGAATTTCAGATTGCATAAAAAAAAGCCTAAGTGGTGAGTTATCGCTTGATAGAGAGATATCAAAGAAAGTTACAAAAATTCGCTATGAAAAAACATTTAAAGTCAGTAATAAAGTCAATATAACAAATGAATTTTCAAATAACTCAACTGTTATTGAAATTGAAGGTCGGGATAGACCCGGATTGCTATATCAAATTGCCAACACATTGAAAGAAACAAACATCAATATTAAATCGGCACACATTGTTACTTTTGGAGAAAAAGCAAATGATATCTTTTACATAACAAATCTTTTTGGAGAAAAAATTTATACGCCTGAAAAGCTTTTATTAATAAAAAGTATGTTGTTATCTTCAATGGAAGAAAATGCGTAACCTAATTTTATGAATATAATCAAATCATTATTCCGAGTTTCCGGTATGACGCTCATAAGCAGATTACTCGGATTTATCAGGGATATACTAATTGCAGCAACATTTGGTGCGGGAAGTATTGCTGATGCCTTTTTTATTGCTCTAAAGTTTCCAAATATTTTTAGAAGAATTATGGCGGAAGGCGCACTAAATATGTCTTTTATACCAATGTTTTCTAAAAAACTATCCAATAAAAACGAAGCAAATATTTTTTTTAGTGAGATTTTTAACTTCTTATTCTGGTCCTTACTGCTAATTGTAAGCTTATTTGAAATACTAATGCCCGCTTTGGTATTTGTACTGGCGCCTGGATTTTTACAAGATCCAAAAAAAATAGATTTAGTTGTTGATTTAGCTCGTATTTCTTTCCCATATCTTTTTTTTATATCTCTTGTGACACTCCTCTGCGGGGTCTTGAATTCACTAGGGAAGTACCTGCTCGCGGCATCAATGCCAATCTTTGTAAATATTTCAATGATAATTGCTTTATTACATGTGCAGACAATGGAAATACAAAATACTCGGGCTGCAGCTCTTTTATTAATGGTAAGTTTCTTAATCTCAGGCGTCTTACAGTTAGCTCTATGTATTTATGGATGTAAAAAACATGATTTCTTTCCGAAATTAAAACTTCCAAAAATTTCCGATAATATAAAGAAATTTATGATTTTAAGCTACCCTGCGATTGGAGCTGGTGGAATTATTCAAATAAATATCCTTATTGGAAGCATTATCGCATCATTTGAAGACAAAGCTGTGTCTTATTTGTATTACGCAGACAGGATATACCAGCTCCCATTGGCAATGATTGGCATTTCTATGGGGATTATACTTCTTCCAGAGCTATCCAAAGAAATTGCACAAAAAAATTCAAAAAATATTAACCGCATTCAAGAAAAATCACTTGAAATATCACTCCTTCTTGCAACTCCGGCTGCGTTTGGCCTCATTTTTTTATCCCAAGAAATTATAATGGTTTTATTTGAGCGCGCTTTCTTTACTTACACAGATACAATTGCAACCTCTCGTGCACTAATTGTTTTTGCCTTGGGATTACCCGCGTTTGTTTGTGTTAAAATTTTTCAAGTAATGTTTTTTTCAAGAGAAAATACAAGGTCTCCAATGATCTTCGCGGGTTTTACTGTCCTCGCAAATATATTTATTTCACTAGTACTATTCCAATATTTAGGTTATTTAGGAATAGCAATCGGCACAACTATTTCCTCATGGATAAATCTCATTTTACTTTGCCGAGAGTCTGCTGCAAAAAAATACTTTATTTTTAATTTAAGATTATTAAATCGTATAATAAAAATTACCATAGCTTCTACAGGCATGATACTTATCCTGTTTTTAATTGAAAAAAGTTCATCAATTTTACAATTTTCAGAAGGGTATATTGTCAATTTTTTAATACTTTTATGCTACATTATCATTGGAATAATTTTTTATGGAATAATTTGCCAATTACTCAAAATTATTGAATTAAAGTCCTTTTTTAGATACATGCGATAGAGTGATGAGAGTTTTTTCAGGTATACAGCCATCAGGAAATCTACATTTAGGTAATTACCTTGGTGCAATTTTAAATTTTGTTGAATTACAAGATGCGAATCAATGTATTTATTGTGTTGTTGACTTGCACTCAATTACAGTATGGCAAGATCCTCAGAAGTTAAAAAGAAATATCCACGAGATAACTGCAGGATTCATAGCCTCTGGGCTAGATCCCAAGAAAAGTATTATCTTTAATCAAAGTAGTGTTCAAGAACATGCTGAACTATCTTGGCTTTTAAATTGTGTCGCAAGAGTTGGCTGGTTGAATAGGATGACTCAATTTAAAGAAAAGGCAGGAAAAAATAAAGAAAAAATGTCTGTTGGTCTGTACACCTATCCGATATTAATGGCGGCCGATATACTTGCCTACAAAGCCACCCATGTCCCCGTAGGAGAGGATCAAAAGCAGCATATTGAGCTATCCCGAGATATCGCACAAAAATTTAATATTGATTTTCATGATAGAATTCTTGAAATTACTACGAAAGAAGAGTTCTTTGTGCTACCTGAGCCGATGATAACTGGACCTGTAACTCGAGTAATGTCATTGAGAGATGGCCAGAAAAAAATGTCGAGTTCAGAATTATCTGATATGACAAGAATAAATTTGTTGGATACTGCAGATCAAATTTCTAATAAGATAAAAAAAGCCAAAACAGACTCTGAAGCTATTCCTGAAAGAATGTTAGAAATTGAGGATCGTTATGAATTAATCAATTTATTATCAATATATGCAGGAATCAGTGGCCAAAGAAAAGAGGATGTACTTTCTGAGTTTTCTGGGAAGCAATTTTCCTATCTAAAGAAGGCCCTTACCGATCTATTAGTTCAAAAAATTTGTCCAATTGGTAATGAAATGAATAAGATAATTAACGAAAAAGAGTACCTTGGAAATATACTCAAAGATGGATCTGAAAAAGCCAAAGAAATCGCACAGCCTGTTTTAGAAGAAACAAAAAAAATAATAGGTTTGGTATAAATTTATGCTTATAATATTGGCATTGAATTCATATTTTATTAAATTGGATGTCTAAAAAAATAAGAAAATTTTTAGTTGTTGTAGACGACACGTCAGAATGTCATAGAGCAATCAGTTATGCCTCTAGAAGGGCTATGCAGACGAAAGGAAAGATAACTTTGCTAAGAGTGGTAAACACATCTGACTTCAAAAATATTTATGGGGTTGAAGCTATTATGAAACAAGAGGCCGAAGAGAACGCTAGAGAAATACTAAAAACATATTCCGAAAATGTGAATGCAGACACTGGTTTAGTTCCAGAACTAGTTGTAAGGTTTGGGCAACCAACCACAGAAATTATTGATTTTATAAATGAAGATGGTTCCATATCACTTCTTGTATTAGCTGCTGCTACAGATAGCATAAACCCTGGACCACTTGTGTCACAATTTACAGGATCAAGAGCATCAAATTTCCCTATCCCAATAACAATTATACCTGGACAAATCACCAAAGATGCCATTCTAGAATTAACGACAAACTAGGCCAAGAAGTCAGCATAAATATAAAGCTTGAATTGTAAATATTTAATATTTAAATTAATGATAGAAGGATCTTAATAATGTTTATCGAAACCGTATCAACACCAAACCCAAATACTCTGAAGTTTATTCCTGGTTGTGATGTTCTTCCTGGATCAACTAGGGAGTACAAAAATCCAGTAGAAGCCGAGGAATCGCCTCTTGCAGCAAAGATATTCTTAATTGATGGAGTATCTGGTGTTTTCTTCTCTGATGATTTCATAACGGTGACAAAGACTGCCTATGAATGGCCTCAACTGAAGCCGATTATACTTGGTGAAATTATGGATCACTTTCTATCAGAAAAACCTTTAATCGTTGGGGCTAGTCAAGATAAACAAGAGGAATTTTTTGACCCCAAAGATAGCGAAACAGTTGATAAAATAAAAGATCTCATACAAACTAGAGTTCGCCCGGCTGTGGCACACGATGGCGGTGACATCACTTTTCAAGGATTTAAATCAGGGACTGTTTACTTAAACTTGCAAGGTGCTTGTGCTGGGTGCCCAAGTTCCACCATGACTTTAAAAAATGGTATTGAGAATTTACTCAAACATTACATCCCTGAAGTAATGGAAGTTGAAGCTATATAATTTACTATGATTACCCTGCTAATTGATGTTGTCTCAAACAACTCAATAATTGCATTAATATCGGAAGAGAAGCCTAAAACTTTCGAAAAAATAAATCTTGATTGCAATCAATTACATAGCGAAAGCATAGTCCCAGCTCTTGAGTTACTTATTAGCAAGAGCACTTTTAATTATTTAGATATTAAAAAAGTGATTTGTGTGACTGGACCGGGAAACTATACTAACATAAGAACAGGTCTGGCAGTCGCAAAAAGTATATCTTTAGTGAATAACATTGATACACATGGCATAACACAGCATGAGCTAATTGCAGAAACTTATCAATATTCACCTATTTCTAATGCCTTTATAGTTATAACGCATTCGACAAATAACAATTTTTACTACAAAGAATTTAATCAGAATATGCCCGATCAGCTTGATCCAATACTACTCCACGCAGATGAGGTTTTAAATAAAATTGATAAAATTAAGTCCAATATAATTGAGACTGGAAATGAATTCTTGAATTATCTAATTAAAAACAATTTAAGCGTTAAAAATCTTATAAGTAATTATAAAATCCCAGATGATAATTTAGGTAAAATTTGTGAGTCAAAATCAATCATTTCCAATAATATTGAAGCAAAGTATATTAAAACGCCAAATTTTGTGAAGTATAAAAGAAGGGATATTTATGAATAATGTGGGTATGCATTTTAATTCCGCTAGCACTAATGATATTGAAAATATCTTAGAAATAATGAGGGGTGGATATCATAAATGTTGGGATAAAAAATTTTTTTTAAATTTAATAGAAAATAAAAATTCAATTTTATACATACTTAAAGACAAGAAAGGCACAGTGGGTTTTGTTGCAGGCACCGTATCTGATAGAGACTGTGATATCATTATGATGGTTATTGATATCAAAAGTCGAAAAAAAGGTTTTGGATCATTATTGTTGTGTAGCACGCTTTCTTTACTGAAAGCTATGGGTATCACAAATATTTACTTAGAGGTTGCTGTGAATAATATTCACGCGATTAATCTCTATGAAAAAAATGGCTTTAAAAAAATTAATACCAGACAGTCATACTATAAATATAACGAAACGATGATTGATGCAGCATTATATCAAATGGTCAACACCAAAAATTGATGTTATATTAGAGTGATGGTAAATACAGAAATAACCAAAATAAGATGGTTGTAAATAGAATTGAACAAAAATGCATACAAAAAGGCTTGAGAATGACAGAGCAGCGTAAAGTTATTGCTCAAGTACTATCATCATCTCATGACCATCCGGATGCGGAAAAATTATACAGAAGATCAAATGCGATAAACAATAGCATTTCACTAGCTACAATATATCGTACGCTTAAACTCTTTAGCAATAACGGTATATTAGAAAAGCATGAGTTTAAAGATGGAAAATCACGCTATGAAACAGTTTATAAAGATCACCATGACCATTTGATTGATATTGAAACAGGAAAGGTGATTGAATTTCAGGATGAGGAAATTGAGAAACTACAAGAGAAAATTGCTAATAAATTGGGCTATAATATTATAAACCACCGTCTTGAAATCTATGCTGTAAAAAAAAATAAATAATAAGAAGTAATTAATTATGTCATTTCTTAAGAGCTATTTGATTATTTTTCTCATTATTTTTATAACTATTTTGTTACTTCCAGTTCAAGTATTACTGCATACATTTCAAAAACCCCTCTCGAAAATAATCCCAATGATTTACCACAAGATCATTTTAAAATTACTGTCAATAAAAATTGTTGTGAAAGGAAGTTTCGGTGGAGATGGATCACTAATTGTCTCAAACCATGCCTCATGGATAGATATACTTATAATAAGTTCCATCATTAAAACATCCTTTGTATCGAAGAGCGAAGTATCTAGATGGCCTCTCATAAGTTGGTTAGCAAAACTTCAAAGGACAATATTTATAAATAGAAATAACAATAAGGAGCTTGCTAAAACAGCAAATGAAATACAAGATAGAATAACTAATAATCAAAATGTTGTCCTATTCCCTGAAGGAACATCAAGTGATGGGAATAGGGTACTTCCATTTAAATCATCCATATTTATATTATGCGAACTTTCAGAAGTAAGTAAATTTAATATCCAACCAATATCAATTGCTTACACTAAATACAACGGGTTGAGTATGACTAGAATTGAGCGCATGCTTATCGCATGGTATGGGGATATGAATTTACTGGACCACATATATAATATAATCCGTTCGGGCTCATTTGAGGTAGAAGTAACTTTCCATAATAGAATTGACATATCCGAAAAAAAATCTAGAAAAGATATTGCAAGTGAATGTGAAGATATTGTGAGAGATGGATTTCTACAATCTCTTAACAGAGGAGTGTAATAACTGTGAAAAAGGTATACATCAAAACATATGGTTGCCAGATGAATGTTTATGACTCAGAAAGAATATTAGAAGCTCTGGACAAGAAAGGTTTCACTGAAACAAAAGACTCTGATGAAAGTGACCTGGTCATATTCAATACTTGTCATATAAGAGAAAAGGCAGCTGAGAAATTATATTCTGACATTGGCAGATTAAAAAAACAAAATAATACAAAAAAGATTGTAGTTGCTGGTTGTGTGGCGCAAGCAGAAGATAGTGAGATTATTCGGAGAATGCCTGATGTTGATATGGTCATAGGTCCACAAACTTACCATAAGCTTCCTGAATTAGTGTCTAAATTGGATAAAAAGAAAAAAATTATCGAAACAGACTTTCCAATTGAAAATAAGTTCAATTTGCTTGCAAGAAGAAAAAGGCTCGAAAAGAAGCCTACTGCCTTTTTAACAATACAAGAGGGTTGTGATAAATTTTGTACTTTTTGCGTTGTGCCCTACACAAGAGGTGCAGAGTATTCGAGAACTATAGCGGAATTAATTGAGGAGGCAAAGTCACTTGTTGATCAGGGCGTTGTTGAATTGACATTACTGGGCCAAAATGTAAATGCCTACCACGGAGAGAGTTTAACAAATGGTACTTCAAACTTGGCTCGCTTAATTTATGAATTATCTAAAATATCCGGAATAGAAAGATTAAGATACACAACCAATCATCCTAATGATGTTAATGACGAATTAATTTGTGCACATAGGGATATTGAAAAATTAATGCCTTATATGCATCTGCCAATACAATCGGGGTCAAATAAGATATTAAAGTCAATGAATAGAAAGCATAATGTTGAAAAGTATATAGATATAATTGATAAAATTCGCTCGGCTAAAAAAGGAATAGCAATCTCATCAGATTTTATTGTGGGATTTCCGGGTGAATCAGATAAGGACTTTGAAGACACCTTGGATCTTGTAAAAAAGATTGAATTTGCGCAGGCCTTTTCATTTAATTATTCTCCAAGGCCCGGCACACCATCTGCTGACTATGAAGCGCAGATCCCTCAAGCTACAAAATCTGAAAGACTAGACCGGCTTCAGGGTATTTTGAAAGAGCAGCAACTCCAATTTAATAATCAGTTTATTGGTAAAATTGTGAAAATATTAATTGAAAAGGTTGGGAGAGAGGGATGTCAGTTGGTTGGCAGAACACCTCATTTACAATCAGTTTTTTTTGAAGATATTAGAAAAGTATATAAAATAGGAGAATTTGCTAATATTAAAATAGATTCTGTGAAAATTAATAATCTAAGCGGTGAGTTAATTGAAAACAGTTAAGAGTAAACAGAGCCTAACCGTTAACCGAATATCAAACTCTTGTATGAATATTGTAATTAATGACTCAAGTAAATTGGTTAATATTTTTGGTAAAAATGATGAAAATTTAAGATTAATAGAAAAGGAAGTGTCAGTTGAGATCATACCACACGGAAATACAATACAGATCTCAGGTGACAAATCAAATTTAAATATAGCAGAGAGTATTATTCTTGATATGGTCGAAAGAGATAATTTGGGTGTAAACAATAATATTGACGAAGTTTCAGGTTCTATAAGAGTTAAAAATATTAAATCTGACCAAAAAAAGTCAGAGAAAAGTATTATAAAAACAAAAATTAAAACGATACTTCCGAGATCATTAAATCAAGATAAATATATAAATTCGATTTATAACAATCCTTTAACATTTGGTATTGGCCCCGCAGGAACTGGAAAAACATACCTTGCTGTCGCAGCTGCTGCATATTTTTTGGAGGCTGGATTGGTGGATAGAATTATCCTATCAAGACCAGCTGTAGAAGCTGGAGAAAAACTTGGTTTTTTACCTGGAGACTTAAAAGAAAAAATAGATCCTTACCTACGTCCACTATATGATGCACTATATGACTGCCTTCCAGCAAATAAAGTTCAAAAGGGGCTAGATAATAACATAATTGAAATTGCCCCCCTTGCATTCATGCGGGGTAGAACGCTCGAAAATGCATTTATAATTTTAGATGAGGCACAAAATTGCAATTCAATTCAAATGAAAATGTTCCTTACACGACTTGGCATAAATAGCAAGATGGTTATTACTGGAGATCCAACACAGATTGATTTACCAGCTAGCGAGAAATCTGGTTTGCTTGAAGCAATCCAAGTTACAAAGAATATGAGTCAAACAAAACAAATTAAATTCAGCTCGGATGATGTCGTAAGACACTCACTAGTAAAAAAAATAATAAACGCGTATGAAAAAATACACAAAAAATGAACTAGTACCTGATATTATTATTGATTTTGATGAGTGGGAGAAACATTCCGAAATATATTCTGTCATTGAGAAGGCTGTCGAACAGACATTAATTTATGTTAATAATACTCAATATGACGAATTAAGCATATTGCTCACATCAAATAAAAACATAAATGCGCTAAATAAAAAATTTAGAAATATAGATAAAGCTACAAACATCTTATCATTTAAATCAGAAGAGCCTCATCTGGGTGACATAGTTCTATCGTACGAATATATATCAGATGAACTTGTTCAACAAAGAAAAAATCTCGATGAGCATTTAAGCCATCTTATAATACACGGTATTCTACATTTATTAGATTTCGATCATGATAATGACACAAATACCATTGAAATGGAAGAAATTGAGATAAATATTATGAGTAATCTTGGTTACAAAAACCCCTATTTATTGCATAAATAATTTATACTTAAATTAATGGATTTTAATTTAATAAAACCAAATAATCTAAGCTTTCCAAGAAAATGCCTAATAAATTTTTTGATGGGCTCACTTTCAGTGTTATCTCTCGAGCCTATGAACTTTTTTGTGGTCCTATTTTTTACAATACCAATTTATATATTTAATTTTGATACTCTTAATGATGAAAAAAATTTTCATTCAAGAAAAATGTTTTTCGTAAAATGTTTCTTATTGGGTATGTCTTTTGGTTATGGTTTTTATTTCTTTAGCCTCTATTGGATTAATATTGCGCTGTTAATTGAAATTGAAGTTTACTATCTTCTATTACTGCCAAGCTTGTTATTTGTCCCATTAGCACTATCTGTATTTTATGGTTTATCAACTTTATTATTAGCTTTTTTTTACCCAAGAAATATAACGAGAATATTTATTGTTGCAATTGCATGGACAATAGCCGAATATCTCAGAATAAGCGTCACTGATTTCCCTTGGGCACAAATTGGCCATTCCCTTATTTACATTAATACTATTCTACAAATTATTTCTATTTTTGGTGAACTATTTTTAACAACGCTTGCAGTAATAATATTTTCTTTGCCCTTAATATTGATATTGAGTAAATCGCCTGAGTTAAAATACATATCATTGCTTGCAACTTTATTCGTATTACTTGGAATTATAACCTTTGGGCTATCAAGGCCTGGAATATTAGAAGGTAAAACTGATAATATTGAAATTAATATAATCCAGCCAAACATAAAACAGACAGATAAATGGGATAGAGAATTGGCCCAAGTCAATTTGAACAAACTAATATCTGCTACAATTGAAATGTTAAATAATAAAGAAGCAACCTTGGGTAAGAGATACTTTATATGGCCTGAAACTGCCACGCCCTATTTAATTAATGAAAATTTACAAATAACTTCTTATTTAGCAAAAAATATGTCATCAAAAGACTACCTCCTAGTGGGCTCTCTGCGGCGAGAAGGTGGCGCGGTAAATAACCAATCAATTTATAACAGCTTATTTATGATTGATTGGAGAAATAAAATTATTGGTAAGTATGACAAAAATAAGTTAGTGCCTTTTGGCGAATATTTGCCATTTAGTTACCTCCTATCAAAATTAGGGTTTCTGAATTTTGAACAATTATCCGGGAATTTCTCAAATGGTCAAGGAGGTATGACAGTATTGGATGATGACTTGATCATACCTCATGTGCTTATATGTTATGAAATTATATTTTCAGAATTTCTTCATAGTTATAATCAAAAAACAAATTTTATACTGAATGTTACAAACGACGCATGGTTTGGCAGAAGCTCGGGCCCATATCAACATTTTAGCATGTCAATCCTGAGGGCAGTTGAACGAGGTTTACCAGTTGTAAGAGTCGCAAATACTGGTATTAGTGGCGTAATTGACCCATTCGGCAGAGTAATTATTAAATCAAAATTAAATACAGAATATTATAACAAGACAATATTACCTCAAAAAACTGACATAACTTTTTATACAAAATACGGATATATTCCTCTATTTTCTATTTTATTGATCTGTTTTTTATTAATATACTACTCAAACAAAAAGTTAATTTCAAAAAATAAAGAACGGTGAGTACACAAATGTCAAAGAACGCATACCTATTTACAAGTGAATCTGTTTCGGAGGGGCATCCTGATAAAATTGCAGATCAATTATCTGATAGAATTTTGGACAATTTAATTCTTCTTGATCCAAGTGCGCGCGCAGGGATTGAAGCATTAGTAACATCTAATCTTGTAGTGCTGGCAGGTGAAACTAACCTTATAAATTTTCGTGAAAAAATCGATCTTGATGATCTTGTAAGAAATTGCATTCGTGAGATTGGATATGAAGATGAAAATTTTCATTGGGAAAAGATTGAACTCATTGATAAAATTCATGGGCAGTCTGAAGATATCGCCCAAGGAGTCGTGGAGACAGAAAACAAAAACCAGGGAGCTGGTGATCAAGGTATAATGTTTGGTTATGCGACTGATGAGACTGATACCTATATGCCCGCACCCCTTTATTTTGCAAATCAAATTTTATCAAAAATATCTATTGAAAGAAAAGCAGGCAATTTGCCAGAGCTTGGACCCGATGCAAAAAGTCAGGTAACTCTGTTGTATGAAAATGATTACCCTGTATGTGCAGATAAAATTCTCGTATCGAACCAACATAATGAATCCGCAGAAAATAGCTATGTGAGAGATATACTTGTGGACGTCATTTTATCCGCTTTACCGGAAGGATGGATAAAAAATAATAAGGATCTAATAATTAATCCAACAGGCAGATTTGTCATTGGCGGACCGGATGGTGATGCTGGACTAACCGGAAGAAAAATCATTGTTGATACCTATGGCGGAGCCGCTCCTCATGGTGGTGGTGCATTCTCAGGAAAAGATCCTTCAAAAGTTGACAGATCAGCCGCTTACATGGCCAGATATATTGCTAAAAATATTGTGCACGCAAAAATAGCTAAGAAATGCCAAATTCAAATATCGTACGCTATAGGCCTCTCCTACCCTATGTCATTTTATTTAAAACTGGATAAAAGTGCTAATATAGATACAAAAAAACTGTCTGACGCAATAATGAGAATTGTTGATTTATCTCCAAAAGGGATAGTGGATCACCTATCACTAAAAAATCCAATATATTCAAAAACAAGCTGCTATGGTCACTTTGGTAGATTTCCTGATCAGGATGGTTCATTCTCATGGGAAAAATTAGATTTAGCAGAAAAACTTTTATCAGAACTTTCTTAGTTATGAAACATGATAGTCCATACGTGTCCAAGCTATATGGTCGGAAAAAAAGCCGCTCTCTCAATACTCATAGTCAATATATTTTAAAAAATCTATTTCCGAAGTACAAGCTTGAAGATGAGTCCATTATCGCCATTGGAGGAAATATCGAGTTTGAGATTGGATTTGGGTATGGAGAACATTTACTCTGGCAAGCTATAAATAATAAAAATAAAATGTTTATTGGAGCTGAGCCATTTATAAGTGGCGCAATAAACTTAATTAAGGAAGTTAATCAGAAACAAATTAAAAATATAAGGATTAGCACAGATGACGCTATAAATATTTTAGATACCATGGCAGATTGTTGTCTCTCATCTATCTACATATTATTTCCTGACCCTTGGCCTAAAAGAAGACACCACAAAAGACGATTAATCAATCCGAACAATATAGATAAATTTCATAGGGTACTTAAAAAAAGTGGTAAGATCTTAATCGCTAGCGATCATAAAGGATACATATACTCAATATTATTAGATTTTTTTTATGATAATCGGTTTGATTGGATATGTGAAAAAAGTAGTGATTTTACAGAAAAGCCATTCCCATCAACACAATCAAAATACGAAAAGAAAGCCATCAAAAATGAACAAAACCCGGTCTATTTAACTTTCAAAAAAATAAGCTTGTAATATTAATGCCGTAAAGATATAATCAACACAAATTCAAGAATTCATCAATGTTAGGCTTTCTCGAAAAGCCTTTTTTTTTGGGTTTTTATACGTTAAGTAAAAAATGGAAGACTACCGGATAAACAACGAAACATTGGAAGAAAGTAAAATTTCTTCCCTGATTGAATTAGAACTTGAAGAGCTTGGTTATCTGATTGTGCAAGTAAAAATTAATAGTCACGAGAGGGCATTACAAATTATGATGGAGAGAATTTCCGGAGAGCTTAATATCAATGATTGCACTAATGCTAGTAGAGTCATAATGCCAATGATTGAATCCAATAAATTGTTACCTGATAATTATAGAATTGAAATATCATCACCCGGTATTGATCGAATACTGGTTAGAAAGAAAGACTTTATTCAGTATATTGGTAATGAAATTAAGGTAGAATTAATCGAGAAAATTGAAAATAAAAAAAATTACAGGGGTGAAATTTTTGGATTTGAGGAGGATTATCTGCTACTTACCGACGCAAAGTCAACTGACATAAATAATAAAGTGAAAATACCCATTCAAAATATTAACAAGGCTAAACTTGTATTTAGTCATAAATTATTGAAATTATAAATTGGAGAGTGAATATGTCCGAGTTAGGAATAAGCGCAAACAGACTTGAATTGCTACAAATTGCTGATGCAGTAGCAAGAGATAAGTCCATAGACAAAAATATTGTGATTTCTGCGATGGAAGATGCAATTCAAAAAGCAGCGAAAACACGTTATGGAAGCGAAAATGAAATTCGCGCAGAAATTGATCCCAAAACTGGACAAACAAATTTAGCAAGACTACTTGAAGTTGTTGAAGTCGTTGAAAATAAAGCAACTGAGATAGATTTAAAAGACGCTAGAAAAAAAAATAAAGAAGCAGAAATAGGTGACTTCATCTCTGAAGAACTGCCCCCCATTGAATTTGGAAGAATTGCAGCCCAAAGTGCAAAACAAGTTATATTCCAAAAAGTTAGAGATGCTGAAAGAGACCGTCAATATGATGAGTTTAAAGATAAAATTGATGAGGTTATATCAGGAATCGTCAAGAGAGTCGAATACGGAAATGTCATTGTTGACCTTGGGAGAAACGAAGCAATCATTAGACGAGATGAGCTGCTTCCTCGCGAAAGCTATAGAAGTGGTGATAGGGTCCTAGCTTACATCCAAGATGTCAGGCGCGAACCCAGAGGACCGCAAATTTTTCTATCAAGAACTAGCAATAATTTTATGGCAAAATTATTCATGCAAGAAGTGCCAGAAATATACGATGGTATTGTAGAAATAATATCTGTTGCACGTGATCCTGGAAGCCGAGCTAAAATTGCTGTCCATACATCTGACAATTCAATCGACCCTGTTGGTGCCTGCGTAGGTATGAGGGGAAGCCGAGTCCAATCCGTTGTGAATGAATTACAAGGTGAGAAAATTGATATAGTTAAATGGAGCCCGGATATAGCAACATTTGTGATAAGTTCACTTGCCCCTGCGGAAGCCACAAAAGTTGTCTTGGATGAGGAGATTGAACGCATAGAGGTTGTTGTACCTGATGACCATCTATCTCTAGCAATCGGTAGGCGAGGACAAAATGTAAGACTCGCAAGTCAACTTTCTAAGTGGGATATTGATATACTTACTGAAGCTGAGGAGTCGGAAAGAAGGCAAAATGAATTTAATGAAAAAAGTGAAATTTTTATACAATCACTCGATGTTGATGAAGTAATTGCGCAACTTCTTGTTTCAGAGGGCTTCTTATCAATTGAAGATCTTGTTTTTGTTGAAACATCAGAAATATCCTCCATCGAGGGTTTTGATGATGATACAGCTGTAGAAATTCAATCGCGAGCGAAAACATTTATTGAAGAAGAGAGCAAGAAGCAGGATGCGAAAAGAAAAGAGCTGGGAGTCCAAGATGACCTTGCACAAATTGACGGGATGACAACCAATATGCTTGTCTCTCTTGGAGAAAATGATATTAAAACTCTAGACGATTTTGCCGGATGTTCAACGGACGAGCTATTTGGATGGGTAGAAAAGACTGAACTGGGAAGCAAAAAACAAAATGGACTTTTCACTGGCTTCGATATAACGATGGAAAAAATAGAAGAGATGATTCTTCATGCAAGACTAAAACTTGGTTGGATAGCTGAAGTAGATGAAGTTGATCTCGATAATGATGATACTACTTCAAATGAAATTGAAGATAACAAAATAGAATTAGCAGAAAAGCTTGCAAATGCAAGAATACTGAAATAATTGGAAATAATTTATAATTTAATAAATTTTGAGCATGACTGAAGAAAAAGATATAAAAGATAATAAAAAAGCGAAAGGGTCAAAAAAAACTCTTAGCCTAAAAACCAACGTTAATCCAACTCAAATTAGATCCAACTTCTCTTCGAGCAGGGCTAACACTGTTGTTGTAGAAACAAAAAGAAAAAGAGTCATAAGAAACCCTGAAAAAGCAGCCTCTTTTGATAAAACAGAGAGTGGTGAACTCACAAATAGAGAGATAAGTGCCAGAAACCAAGCAATAATTGACTCAAAAAATTCAAATTTAAACGTACCTAAAACTGATCCTGAAAACATTACAGATACTTCCAAAGGTGAGAGAAGTAAAATTAACGAAGAAAGTGACACGGTCAGTCAAAAAATTCTAGATAATGCAAATGTCCCCCTTCCACAAGAAATGGAAGGAGGTAAGAAAAATAAAAGAAATACAGACTCAGTTGAAGAACAAAAACAAAATGTGCTTAAAGAAGAGGTAGACGAAGAAAAAGCGCCAAATAAGTTTACAAGATTTCGACCTCAAGAGGAGCGTCGACAAACAAAAATTACTGTCACGACTGCATTAGATGATTCCCCGAGACAGAGATCTCTTGCTTCAATAAGGAGGAGGAGGGAACGTGAAAGACGGCAACACACAACCCCTATGCCAACGCAAAAAATAAGCAGAGAAATTATAATCCCAGAAGCAATAACAATACAAGAACTCGCAAATAGAATGGCTGAGAGAGCTGTAGATGTAATAAAACTTCTTATGAAGCAAGGCCAAATGAATAAAATTACAGATGTAATTGACGCTGATACAGCACAGCTAATTGCAGAAGAATTAGGTCACAGTGTAAAAAGAGTTTCTGAGTCTGACGTTGAAGATGGCCTTGAGGGGATTGATGACAAAGAAGATGATTTACAACCAAGATCGCCTGTTGTTACAATAATGGGACATGTTGACCATGGAAAAACTAGTCTGCTTGACGCACTAAGAGAGACTAGTATAGTTTCGGGGGAAGCGGGAGGAATAACCCAACACATTGGAGCATACCAGCTTAATACCTCGAAAAAAAATACAATAACATTTATAGACACACCTGGGCATGCTGCATTTACATCAATGCGGTCTAGGGGGGCTAAAGTTACTGATATAGTAGTTATCGTTGTTGCTGCAAATGATGGAGTAATGCCACAAACGATTGAGGCTATTAACCATTCAAAAGAGGCTAACGTACCCATAATAGTAGCAATAAATAAAATAGACCTAGATGGCGCTGATCCAAATAGGGTGAGAAACGAACTACTAGTACATGAAGTTATAGTGGAGTCACTTGGTGGTGACATATTGGAGGTTGAGGTATCAGCCACAAAAAAAACTAATCTTGATCAGTTAATTGACACAATTATTTTACAATCAGAAGTACTTGATCTCAAAGCTAACCCAAACCGCAGCGCAGATGGAACAGTAATTGAGTCCTCACTTGACAAAGGCAAGGGGCCAGTAGCTACAGTCCTTATTCAAAGAGGAACCCTAAATATTGGTGATATTGTTGTCTTAGGGTCTGCTTGGGGTAAAGTTCGTGCATTATCTAATGACCTGGGGGCATCAATCCAAAGAGCTCAGCCATCCGATCCAGTTGAAATTCTTGGCCTGAATAGCGTTCCGGAAGCTGGTGACAAATTTACAGTCGTAAACAGTGAGGCGAGAGCAAGAGAGATTACCGAATACAGGCATAGAAAAATAAAAAATTATGCAACAGGGATCACCAACAAATTAACTCTCGAGAATATGATGGGGCAAATTAAAGAGAAAAACCTTAAAGAGCTACCTGTTCTACTAAAAGCAGATATGCAAGGTTCAATAGAAGCGATTAGCTCCGCTTTGAATGAGCTTGGTTCTGACGAAGTTGTGGTAAGAATCATTCATTCGGCTGTTGGGGCAGTATCCGAAACAGATATAACCCTCGCTTCTGCATCAAATGCTATACTGCTCGCATTTAATGTACGTCCAAACCCAAATGCTAAACTTCAAGCCCAAACGGATGGCGTCGAAATTAGACAATATTCAATAATTTATAATTTAATTGATGAGATTAAATTGGCTTTATCTGGTCTATTGGATCCAACCGTAAATGAGAAAATAATTGGTAATGCTGAAGTTAAAGAAGTTTTTTATATCTCGAAGATTGGAAAGGTGGCAGGCTGCATGGTAACTGATGGAATTGTTAGAAACAAAGAAAACTTGCGACTAATTAGGGATAGTATTGTTATCCACGAGGGCAAACTGTCTTCCCTCAAAAGGTTTCAAGAAGAAGTTCGTGAAGTGCAAGTAAGTCAAGAGTGTGGTATTTCGTTCCAGAATTATCAAGATATCAAAGCTGGAGACATAATAGAGTGTTATGAAATTGAAACAATTGAAAGATCCCTCTAGAAAATGCTCAATAGAAAAATACAAAGAGATACTTATAGTCAAAGGCAACTAAAAGTTGGTGAAATAATCAAGAAGTCACTTTCTGATTTTCTATATAGAGATACAATACATGATGCGGATTTACAGAATGTATCTATTACTATAACACAGGTGACAGTGAGTCCTGATTTGAAACAAGCAACTGCATATGTAATGCCGCTTGGTGGGATAGGAACAATAGATATTGTTGCAGCCCTGAATAAAAATTCAAAATATATCAGAGGCAGAATTGCTCCAAAACTGTCTTTAAAATTTACTCCTTCAATTGTCTACCGAGAGGATCAAACATTTGAGTATGCCTCAAAGATAGACCGTTTACTAAATAATTTGTCAAGAAGTTAAACTCTCATAATAAGTCAAAATTACATTTATGGTAAGGTCTTACAATAATTTATACCACGGGTGGATAAACCTCTATAAAGATAGTGGCTTAACTTCAAATGATGCATTACGTCAAATAAAATCTATATTTAAAGGGAGCAAGATTGGGCATGCAGGAACGCTGGATCCCATGGCCAAAGGAATTTTACCAGTAGCCCTAGGTGAAGCAACAAAAACCGTTCCTTACATCCATGAAAAAAATAAAACTTACCTATTCGCAATTAAGTTTGGAGAACAGACAGATACTGACGATGCAACAGGTAAAATAATTGGTAAATCAGACAGGAAGCCTGACATTGATCAAATAAAATCTGTATTGCACGACTATGTTGGACCAATAAATCAGATACCTCCAATTTATTCTGCGAAAAAATTTAATGGAATTAGATCTTATGAACTCGCCCGAAAAGGGCTAGTTCCCGATATGGTTAGTAAAGCAAAAACCGTTGTTATAGAAAATATTAAATTGGTTGAAATGAACAGTGACTCTGAATGTACAATAGAAGTAACCTGCGGAACAGGTACATATATTCGTTCAATTTGTAAACATATAGGAGTCAAACTGGATTTATGCTGCCATGTAAGTAGGATTGAAAGAACGAGGTATGGACCATTCAATTTAAAAAATATTTTATCTATTGATAGACTTATGCAATTAAACCATGATATAGATAATCTCAATATGATTATAAGCCCAATTGAAACTGTGCTGGACGACATCCTGGCAGTTCAAATTGATAATCATGATGCTAACAGGTTAAGAAATGGTTCAACAATTACCTTTGGTGGTAATAGCAATGATCCTCAACTTGGTAGAGTAGTAGCTAAATCTGCAGACAAATTGATTGCTATTTGTAGCCTAAAAGATATGCAGTTACAGCCAATTCGAGTGTTTAATCTGTAGTTAATAAAACTATAAAAATCGAAGGAGATCATGATGTCGATAACAAAAGATGTAAAAACAAGTATAATAAAAGAATACTCAAGAAATAAAACGGATACAGGATCACCTGAAGTTCAAATAGCAATACTAACTGAACGAATTGTGAACCTCACAGAACACTTTAAGACACACAAAAAAGATAACCACTCTCGAACTGGTTTACTCAAACTTGTAAGCCAAAGACGAAAGCAGCTGGATTATTTAAAACTTAAAGATGAAGATAAATATAAGGACGTAATAAAGAAACTTGGAATAAGAAGATAATTAAGATTGGATAGTAATGTTTAACATACACAGTGAAGAAATAAGTTGGGGTGGTAGAACCCTAAAAATTGAAACGGGGAAAATTGCGAGGCAAGCAGACGGTGCGGTAATTGTTACCTATGGCGGAACCTCAGTGATTGCAACAGTATGCGCGGAAAAAAAGCCTAAAGCCGGCATTGATTTTTTTCCTTTAACGGTAAATTACCAAGAGAAATCCTATGCATCTGGTAAGATTCCAGGTGGCTACTTTAAACGTGAAGGAAGACCTACGGAAAGAGAGACTTTAATATCAAGGCTCATAGA
The DNA here is from genome assembly GCA_902633855.1 of uncultured OCS116 cluster bacterium. Lineage (GTDB taxonomy): Bacteria > Pseudomonadota > Alphaproteobacteria > Rhizobiales > TMED25 > TMED25. Next base: position 64,159 of record CACPHU010000001.1, on the reverse strand, counting down.
TAGACCCATAAGACCACTTTTCGTTAAAGAGTTTAAAAATGAAACACAAGTCATAGCAACTGTCTTGACTTATGATCATGAAAATGACCCAGATATAGTAGCTATGATTGCTTGCTCTGCCGCTTTGACAATTTCAGGAATACCTTTTAAAGGACCTATTGGAGCAGCAAAAATTGGATTGATTGAGAATGAAATGATTTTAAACCCGAAAGTTGAAGATATTGAAAATTCTCAACTTGAACTTGTCGTAGCAGGTACAAAGAACGCAATCTTGATGATTGAGTCAGAGGCATCCGAGTTAAGTGAGAAAATGATGCTGGAGGCTGTAATGTTTGCCCATGAATCTATGCAAGAAGTAATTGAAATGATAATTAATCTTGCAAGGAAATGTGCTAAAGACCCAATGATTATAGAAGAAAAGGATAATGCTGATATTAAAAGCTTTATAGATGGTGAGGTAAGATCAAAGCTTGAGAAAGCTTTTCAAATTACAGATAAGCAGGAACGCTATAATCAAGTTGAAACTATCAAAGATGAGATGATTGAAAAGCTCAACGAGAAATTTGATGATAATTATGATGAAATCGAAGCGTCAGGAGTATTTAAAGATATTGAGAGTAGCATTGTCAGAAACTCAATTCTGAAAGACTCAAAAAGAATAGATGGAAGAGGATTATCTGATATTCGCCCAATTTCCGTTGAAGTAGGTCTACTACCAAAAACACACGGCTCCTCTCTATTCACTAGAGGCGAAACTCAGGCGATAGTTGTGACAACACTTGGAACTGTCGAGGATGAACAGTATATAGACTCATTAGATGGAACAAAGAAACAAAACTTCATGCTCCACTACAACTTTCCCCCCTTCTCAGTTGGTGAGGTCGGTAGAGTCGGGGCAACCGGAAGAAGGGAAATTGGTCATGGAAAATTAGCGTGGCGTGCCGTACATCCATTACTCCCAAGCAAAGAAGATTTCCCATACACCATTAGAGTGGTGTCCGAGATAACAGAGTCAAATGGTTCATCATCAATGGCAACTGTCTGCGGAACATCATTAGCCCTCATGGATGCGGGTGTCCCAATTCGTGAGCCAATTGCAGGAATTGCAATGGGTCTAATTCTTGAAGGAAAGGACTATGCTGTCCTGTCTGATATTATTGGGGATGAAGACCATCTTGGTGATATGGACTTTAAGGTTGCGGGTACAAGCAAAGGGATTACAACACTTCAAATGGATATTAAAATTGCAGGAATAACCAAAGAGATTATGAAAAAAGCCCTAGATCAAGCCAAAGCCGGCAGAAAACATATTCTATCAGAGATGGAGAAAGCAATAAAGGCATCAAGAGACGATGTTGCCGACACTGCTCCGAGAATTGTAACTATGAATATCCCAACTGATAAAATAAAAGATGTGATTGGATCAGGAGGGAAGGTAATAAAAGAGATGGTTGAACAAACCGGTGCAAAAATAAGCGTTGAAGATTCAGGAACCATAACAATAGCATCTTCTGATAAGGACGCAATCGAAGCTGCAAAAGTTAGAATACATCAAATCGTTGATGAACCTGAGGTTGGAGAAATATATAAAGGTAAAATTGTAAAAGTTGTAGATTTTGGTGCTTTCGTGAACTTCTTTGGTCCTAGGGACGGCCTAGTCCATATATCCCAATTAAGTAATGAGCGGACCTCGCAAGTCACAGATGTAGTAAATGAAAATGACGATGTATTTGTAAAATTGATCGGTTTTGATGATAGGGGAAAATCAAAATTATCAATGAAAGGTATAAATCAAGAAAGTGGCCTTGAAGAGGGCGGGTCAAGCGATTCCAGCAGTAAGCCTGAAAAAAATAAACAAAGACGAAAAAAGAAAGACTAAAAATATCTGTATTCTTTAGACTCAATCTTTGTTGTCGTAAATAGTTTCATCTTGCAACATTTCAGGTCTTGGTGTTGAGATTATGTTGTAGCCTGAATCAACATAATGCACCTCACCCGTCACACCTGCGGATAAATCAGATAACAAATAAATCGCAGATCCACCAATGTCCGATAATGTTACTGTCTTTTGCAATGGTGAATGTCTTTTCTGAAAGTTAAACATTGCTCGCGCATCAGCAATACCGCCTCCCGCTAGTGTCCTCATTGGCCCTGCTGATATTGCATTTACTCTAATGCCCCTTGTTCCAAAGTCTGCAGCCAAATACCTAACTGAAGACTCAAGCCCTGCTTTTGCTATCCCCATAACATTATAATTTGGCATCACCCTATTCGCCCCCTCAAATGTAAGAGTAATAATTGAGCCACCACTAATCATAATTTTTTGAGCTTCTTTAACAACTTCTGTAAAAGAAAAACATGATATGAGCATTGTTTTAATAAAATTTTCTTTTGTTGTATTGTAGTATGGTCCCTTTAGCTCATTTTTATCTGAAAATGCAATTGCATGTACAAGAAAATCAATGCTTTCCCATTTATTTTTAATTAAATTGAAAAATATTTCAATGTCCTCACTTGACTCAACATCACAAGGATAAATCAAATCTGAACCTAACATTTTTGCTAGTGGCTCAACCCTTTTTTTTAAAGTCTCAGACTGATAAGAAAATGCAAGCTCAGCTCCAGCTGCTGATAATGACTGGGCAATACCCCATGCTATTGAATGATCATTTGCAACACCCATGATCACTCCTTTTTTGCCTTTCATCAGAGCTAAATTTATATTATTGGGATCTGACATAATTATATCTTCCTAAAAACAAGGCAAGCATTTGTTCCACCGAAACCGAATGCATTAGACATTGCTGTATTAACTTCAATATCATCTTTACGTTCAAGCGCTATAGGCAAGTCATTAAAATTTGGATCCAATTCATCTATATTACATGATTTTGTAATGAAGTTATTCTGCATCATAATCAAAGAAAATATTGCCTCATGTGCCCCGGCGGCACCAAGAGAATGCCCGCTAAGTGACTTTGTCGCTGATATTGTTGGAACTTTATCACCAAAAACATTACGTATCGCATTCGCTTCAATTATATCACCTTGTGGTGTTGAGGTTGCATGTGGGTTTATATAATCAATTTCTGATTCCAAACCTGCTGCCGCAAGTCGCATAGCTCTCTCTGCACCGTCACCAGATAACAGTACCATATCATTACCATCCGATGTTGAGCCATAACCAATAATCTCAGCATATATTTTTGCTCCTCTTGAGATTGCGCGATTATATTCTTCTAATATTAATATCCCTGCGCCGCCTGCAATCACAAAGCCGTCCCTATTCAAATCATATGCTCGACTGGCTTTTTTTGGATCATCATTAAAATTAGATGACATAGCCCCCATGCCATCAAACAGTACAGACAAAGACCAGTCCAGTTCCTCCCCACCGCCTGCTATCATTATATCTTGACTGCCCCATTTAATAAGCTCGTAGGAACTCCCAATACAGTTATTTGAAGTTGCACATGCCGATGATATCGAATAATTAACTCCCTTGATACCAAGATATGTTGATAATGTTGCAGAAGCCATGGAGCACATTGCCTTTGGCACAACAAAAGGTCCAACATGCTTAGCGCCTCTATCTCTTGTTTGGTCGGCGGCCTTGACGATAGCGCGTGTAGATGGCCCACCAGTCCCAACAATTAGACCTGTTCTTTCATTAGAGACATCGCCCTCGTCCAGCTCCGCGTCGGCGATTGCCTGCTCAGCTGCGATGTATGCCCATGCGGAACCGTCTGCGAGAAACCTCAATTTTTTTCTGTCAATATTTTCCTCTAAATCAATGTTTGGGCTGCCATAGACTTGTGACCTAAATCCTAGATTATCATACCCAATAGCTCTTGAAATGCCTGGTGTACAATCGAACAATGATTTTTTAACTTCCTCAGTATTGCTTCCAATACTTGATACAATACCAATTCCTGTAATAACAACTCGACGCATAGACCCCTCAAAACTATTCAAATAAGCCAACTTTTAGATTTTCCGCAGAATAAACTTTCTCTCCATCGGCATAAAGGTCACCATCAGCAACGCCCAACGTGAGATTTCTTGTAATCAGTTTTTTAATATTTATGATATATTCAAGTCTTTTAATTTTTGGAGTAATCATTCCAAAGAATTTTACCTCCCCGACTCCCAGCGCCCTTCCTTTTCCCGGTTGACCGAGCCAGCCCAGATAAAATCCAAGCAGCTGCCATAGTGCATCAAGGCCCAAGCATCCCGGCATGACTGGGTCACCTCTGAAATGACAGTCAAAAAACCAACTATCCTTTGATATACTCATTTCAGCGATTACTTGGCCCTTAGAGTACAAGCCGCTCTCTGTGTCAATTTTTGATATCTTATTAAACATTAGCATAGGTGGCATAGGCAGTTGGGCATTACCAGCACCAAATAACTTACCTTCCGCACATGCTATTAGGTCTTCATATGTAAAGGCATCTTTATCAAAATTTGACATATACTCTATTCAATAATTTACATTTATTTAAATTTATTATAAATTTAGGATAACAAAAGTTACCCTAATATATATCAAGATTAACTATTATGCAAAACTTAACAAAAGATACAGAAATGCACGTGAATAAAGTTTGTATTATGGGCATGCTGCGAAAAGCCGACATAAAAATAACCAGACAACGCGTTTATCTAGCAGGAATATTATTTAATCTAAAACAAGGACATTTCACTGCCGAAGAATTGCATGATGAGACAAAACAGGGTGATTTAAAAGTGTCTCTTGCAACTGTTTACAATACACTAAATCACTTTTCACAGAACGGACTAATCAAAACTCTTCAAGTAGATAACCAAAAAACATTCTTTGATAGAAATACTGCTCATCATTATCATATCAAGAGCCAGAATAAAATTGAGGATATAGCTGCGGAAGATGTGAAGATAGCGCTATCACCCTCAAAAATTCCCGCAGGAAAAAAGATAAAATCCATAGATTTAATTATTAACCTATGTGATGAATGAAATTTGGATTACTCTCTTAATGCTATCACCTCGTCGATATAAACACCAAATATAAGGTCCTGCTCTATCCAGCCCTCTTTATCTTGTATTTTTATGAGGCATTGCTCACCATCACAGCTAAGAATATTCACGAGAACACCGGACTCGAGCTTTATATTTATTTCTTTTTTATCGGAATGTTTATATAAATTCTCAAAATTTGGATTATTTTCTGTAATTCTCCATGGGGAGATGATACCGGTTCTATTTGTGGTAATTAACGTATTTTTTATCCATCCTGATTTAGCTTGATAATCTCTAATTTTACTCCACCCCTGTATATCTTCCAATATTTCTATTGGAAGACCTTTTTTCTGATACGTCCAGAGAATATTATGTTCTAAAGATGGACCAATTCTTACATTAGTCTTACCGGATCTTAAGCTTTTAAATTTATAATTGCTATCACGAGTCGTGTAAGCTGAACTGTCTACAATTGTGTCCTCAAATTCTTGAAAGGCACTCTTAAAAACTTTGTAAGAAACAAATGCTAGAAATATAGCAATTAAAATAAAAATAAGAAACCTTTTTGAGAGTAATTTTACGATCATATTATTTGTATTTTATAGTTTCAAATTTCAAATTAAGCAAATCAACCATTAGCAGTTTACCAACTAAGACTTCATCCATATTTAGTATTAGTTTTAAGCACTCAGAAGCCATAATTGTTCCAACAAGAGTTGTAGTTACAGATAAAACTCCAATGTCTGAGCAATCATCCCCGGTATTAGAAATATTTTCCTCATCAAATAAGTCTCGTATTTTAGGATTTTTTATTTTTGATTTTGATGGAAGAATAGTTGTTACTTGCCCCTCAAATGCTCTCACTGTTCCCAATATATAAGGCTTCGTATATTTCTGACAAGCATCAGCAACTTTGAACCTTGTTTTGTAGTTATCCGTGCAATCGATGACAACATCATATTGTGAAATAATCTCTATAATCTCTGCTGTTTTTGCGTCAGTTGAATAATTGTAGATTATCGAATTCGGATTAAGTCTATCAATAAAAATTTTTGCGCTTTCTGTTTTATTTAGGCCAATTGTATCCACACTGTGAATGAATTGCCTTTGTAAATTCGATAAATCAACTTTATCATTGTCAACAAGCCCTATCTCCCCAATACCTGAACTGGAGAGATGGGTGACCACAGGCGACCCGAGTCCTCCTAAACCAATCACAAGGACCTTTGATGATTTGAGCTTCTTTTGACCAACACCACCGATATTTTTTATAAGAATTTGTTTTGAATACCTCTCCAATTCTTGTCCGCTCATTTGCGTGTGCTCAATATTACCTAGCATTTCAAATCCCTGTAGATCCAAAACCGCCACTGCCGCGAATTGTTTTAGTTATGAACTCACTCTTCTCTAAATTCACACGCTCGATCCTTGTAATTACCATTTGTGCAATTCTATCACCTGGTTTGACTGTGAATGTTTCCTGACCGTGGTTTATAAGGATGATTTTAATCTCACCTCGATAGTCACTGTCAATAGTACCCGGTGAATTTAATATAGTTACCCCATTTTTAAATGCGATGCTCGATCGTGGCCTAATTTGTGCCTCAAGACCCTCTGGAAGTTCGATTGCTATCCCTGTAGGTATTAAATCCCACTCACCTGGCTTGATTTCTATTCCACTCTCGCCTATGTCTGAACTCGCGGCAAGGTCAAGACCGGATGAACCTATCGTCTGATACTTGGGAAGCTCTTCACAGCCGAACTTTGAAACATCCAAAAAGTTAATCTCAATCTTCTTTTCCATAATAGTTATTGAAAATATTCACTAATTTTGTTCACTAACTTTTCTGCAACGTCAACTTTTGGCATCCTCTGCCATGTCTCTGACCCTGATCTATCAAAAAAAACTATACTATTATAGTCACCATTAAAAACATCTTGATCTTCTGAAACATCATTTGCAAGAAGCCAATCTAAATCATTTTTTGAGTGTTTTTCTTTAGCATTTTCGTAAATATTCTCTGTTTCGGCAGCAAATCCAATGGATAATTCTGGCTTGAGGCTATTATTTTTCACAACACCCTGAATAACACTAACATTTTCAATAAGCTCCAGCATTCTATCATATCCATTTTTTTTTATTTTGTGATCTTTGTATTCTTTGATCTTCCAGTCAACGACTGCAGCCGCAAAGATACCAATATCCGCAGGAGAGCAGCTTTTTACAGCATCTAACATCTCCATTGCAGTTTTAACTTTAATTAACTCGACTCCTTCTGGAGCTTTCTCAAATGAGGGTCCGCTGATTAAAGTTGTGTTGGCTCCGTATTTCGATAGCGCAGAAGCTATTGCGTATCCCTGTTTTCCCGAAGAATTATTTGATATGTATCTCACAGGATCAATTGGCTCAATAGTTGGACCGGCTGTTACGAAAGCTTTTTTATTCTTGAGTTTATTTTTTTTTGAAAAATACTCATTAATATAGTGAACAATCGACGATGGCTCCTCCATTCTACCCATTCCATTTTCTCCACAAGCAGTCTCACCAATTTCAGGTCCACAAAAGTGGTAGCCAAATTTTTTTATACTCATGAGGTTTTTTTGCGTTGCTGGATTATTCCACATTTGTGGATTCATAGCGGGAACTATGATTATTGGTTTATTTGATGCGAGCAGTGTAGCGGTGGCTAGTTCATCTGCCATCCCATGTGCCAGACGTGATATCAAATTGGCAGTTGCAGGTGCAACAACTATTATGTCAGCATTTCTCGACAGGTTTATATGTCCCATTTTAAGTTCACTCTTAAGATCAAATAAATCTGTATGAACTTCTCGCTCCGCAAGTTGTGAAACACTCAACTCAGTAACAAACTTCCTGCCAGAACTTGTGAGTATAACTTCTAATTGTGATCCATACTTTTTTAGGGATCTAATCAATTCAAGACTCTTATAGGCGGCGATGCCTCCGCCAATTATTAAAAGTATTTTTTTGTTTTTTAGCTCTTGCATTTTTTTTATCCAGTGATCAAAATTACCAACAAGATCAAAGCTACAACTGTTATAATCCAAAAACTATTTCTCTTAAAGTAATTTTGACTCTGTCTACTTCTAGATTGGCTTTCTTCAAGAAACCTGTTAAAAGTCTCGTTCGTTTTCCTAGCATCATTTAAAAAGTTGGGGAGCTCGCTGATAGCAATACCAAACCTCGATAAACCCTCAATCCCCTGCTTTATTTTCGTATCGGGTGATATTTTATTTTCCATCCATTTTTTTACAATGGGCTCAGCAATATCCCACATATTAAGCTCGGGATCCAGATCCCTTGCAACACCCTCTGTAACTACCATTGTTTTTTGTAGCAGTAAAAGCTCTGGTCTTGTTTCCATATTAAATTGTTCGGTAACTTCAAATAATTGAGTTAATACATTTGCCATGGAAATATCATTTGCATTCTTCCCAGATAATGGCTCACCAATTGCTCTCAATGCTTGGCTAAATTCGTCAAGCTTTTGATCATCGGGTACATAACCAGCCTCGAAGTGGACCTCTGCTGCTCTTTTGTAGTTTTTTGTGATAAGACCCCACAAAATCTCGGCTAGAAAATTTTGTTCTTTTTCACCTAATCTTCCCATTATACCAAAATCTAATATGACGAGTTTGCCTGCTTCGTTAATCAAGAGATTGCCCTGATGCATATCTGCATGGAAAAATCCATTTCTTAAAGCTTGAGTTAAAAATGACTGAATTATTATTCTTGCCAAATCTTTTGGATCATATTTTTTTTCAATTAATTTTTCCCTATCTCTAACTGATATTCCGTCTACCCATTCAATAGTAAGTATTTTTTTTGTGGTTTTCTCCCAAAATATTCTTGGTACAACATACTCATCATTTTCATTCATATTTGTATTTATCTCGGAGATTGCAGCGGCCTCATACCTCAGATCCATCTCCATTTGAACCGACCTCTGCATTGTTTGTATTGACTCTTTAAATCTCAGTCTTTTAAGATCCGGATTAAAGCTTTCCATAAAGTCGGCAAGAAAGTAAAAGAAGTCAAAATCCTTATCGAACTTTTCTTCAATATTTGGTCTCACGATTTTCACAGCAACTTTTTGGTTATCTGATAATTTTCCAGTATGGACTTGAGCTATTGATGCAGCCGCTATTGGCGCATCAAATTCAGCAAAGACATTATGGATGTTTGTATTAAACTCCGACTCGATAATCTCTTCTGAAATTTTTTTATCAAACTTTGGAAGATCATCCTGAAGATTTGCTAATTCCTTAGCAAATTTTGAACCAATTATATCTGGTCTTGTAGCAAGAAATTGTCCGAGTTTAATATAGGCTGGCCCCAAGCTTTCAAGAGTACTACTGAATGTTTTCTTCTTTTTTTTATTATAATTCAATAGTTTATTTAGTAAAGACTTGTTGTTTTTGGGAAGGAAGTTATCTGGAAGCTCACATCTGGTGAACAAATAACCAACTTTTATGATCTGAAATAAGTGAGTGAAATAACGCATAAATTTTTTCTTACATTTTCCATCCTGAGTGGATGCATGCAATACCTCCAGATAAGTTTATATATTTAGAATTAATAAATCCTGACTTTGTAAATAAGTCAGTTAACTCATCTTGCTTTGGAAATCGTTCAATACTCTCAACGAGGTATTGATATGATCTTCGATCTTTCACTATATAGCTTCCAATCTGCGGAATTATATTTTTTGAGTAGAAGCCATAAAATTTTTTTAATAATGGAACTTCTACATTGGAGAATTCTAAACAAAGAAATTTTCCCCCGCACTTTAAAACCCTATTTATTTCGAATAAAGCGTTTTCTATTGATGCAACGTTCCTTATACCAAAAGCAATTGCTATACAATCAATTGAGTTGCTGGCAAGCGGTATATTTTCTGCGTCTGAAACTATAAAATCTATGCTTTTCTTGTGCTCAAGGTATTCTTTTCTTTTTGTTGCCTGCTCGAGCATTTTTTCATTAATATCCATCATTAATACATTAATATTTTTTAATTTCTTATCTAATAACTTGTACCCTATATCACCTGTTCCACAAGCCAAGTCTAGATAACGAAATTCTCTTCTGGAAGATATTATATTTGAGATTGAATTAACTAGAATTGCCTTCCAGAGACGATGCGCACCAAATGATAATATATCATTCATGATATCGTATCTTTTTGCGACAGAATCGAAGACTTCGTTAACCTTTTTTACTTTATCTTCCTTCGATACTTCGGTATCCCCAAAAAAGTATTTTTTATTATTTGCCATATCTATTATTTAGTGCTTTGTTTATAAAAGTGAAATACTAAAAATATTTGATTATTGATAAAATGCCGGAATTACCTGAAGTGGAAATAATTAAAAATAATCTATCAGATTACTTAATAGATAAAACTTTCCATTCTATAGAAGTCTTTACCAACAAACTCAGATATAAAATACCACATAATTTAGCAGAGAGTATAAAAAATCAACGAGTCACTAATATAAGCAGAATTGCAAAATATATTATTGTTGACCTTGAAAATAATTATTCTTTACTAATTCACCTCGGAATGACTGGGAATTTTTTAATAGATGCTCAAAAAATGGGTCACAGCGACAACAAACATGTACGATTGAGGTTCAAAATGTCTGATCAATCAGAAATTGACTACATTGATATAAGGAAGTTTGGATTTTTTAAACTTGTAAACCCTCAGAAAGTTGAAATTAAAAAACTCAAAGCAGAATTAGGTCCCGACGCCTTAAGTGATGAATTTGATATAAAATATTTACAAGAGTCCCTCAAAAATAGGGTTACCAATATTAAAAGCGCACTATTAAATCAGAAGATCGTGGGTGGTATAGGAAATATCTATGCATCTGAAGCATTATTTAGAGCAAAAATATCGCCAATGATGGAGTCAGGAAAAGTGGTGAAAAATAAAATAAAAACTGGCGATCTAATTTCTTCCATTAAATTTATATTGCATGATGCTATTAAGGTCGGCGGTTCAACGATAAGGGACCATAAGAACGTGAAAGGTGAGAGTGGCTATTTCCAATATAAGTTTAATGTATATAATAGAGAAAATATGACATGCAACAGTCAAAATTGTAGCGCAAAAATAAAAAAAATTGTTCAGACAGGGAGATCCACTTTTTATTGCACGAAATGCCAAAAAATGAGAAATAGATGAAATATAAAAATATTTTAATTGAGAAGTATAATGATTGTGTGATGCACATAATCCTCAACAGGAAAAATAAATATAACGCGCTAAACTCTGAACTAACTGATGAACTTATAGATGCGCTGAAACAATGCGATCAATCAGAATTAATCAAGTGCATCGTAATTTCTGGATCGGAAAACTTTAGTGCAGGCGCTGACATAAATGAACTTGCTTCTAATCCAGAATTCATTAGGTCATGGGAGTTCATTGATACTGTAAAAAAACCAATAATTGCTGCAGTAAGCGGTATAGCTTTTGGCGGTGGTAATGAATTACTACTAATGTGTGATATTATCCTAGCATCAAAAGAGGCGAAATTTGCGCAACCTGAAATTAGCTTGGGACTTATTTGTGGAGGTGGTGGAACACAGCGGCTGCCATGGAAGATTGGGAAGGGCATCGCAATGGAGATGTGTTTGACAGGAAATTCTATTACAGCGGAGGAGGCAAAAGATATTGGTCTTATTAATCACACCTACGACACTGGTGAATTAATAAAAAATGCACTCCAGCTTGCTGATAGAATATCCTTAAATCCAATCGAGGCAATAATTTCAACAAAAAAATTAATTAAGGATTCTTGTGATAATCTGTCAGTGGGACTAATTGCTGAAAAAAATGAATTCATGAGATTATTGAAAGGTGCCAACGGTATTGAAGGGATGAACGCTTTTCTTGAAAGAAGGAAGCCTCAATTCAAAGATTAATGCATTATTGAGTTGACTGAATATCATTCAATCTCTATATATTCAGATATTAATCAAAAGGAATGTAAAGTTGGCAAATACAAAATCAGCAAAAAAAATGGTGCGTAAGATTGAAAGACGCACCCTCATCAATAAGATGAGAAGAAGTTCAGTTCGCACATTTGTCAAAAAAGCAGAAGCAAGTATCGAGGCTGGTGATAAGAAAAATGCTAAGGAAGCTCTCCTGAATGCTGAGAAGCAACTCATGAGAGGTGCACAAAAAGGAGCATTTAACAAAAAAATGGCCTCAAGAAAGATATCACGTCTCACAAAAAAACTCATAAACTCATAAAAAATATCTAATTTGCAATTATTAAACTGGCAAAGTTGTAAATTTTTTTTTGAAGCATCCATTAATATTTCAACTTTTTTTGATGCTTCTAAATTATTATTCTATTTCAATAACTTATAATTAAAGTGTCAAAGTCATAAAAAAGGTATGGAGATTATTCATTTTTTGAAAAAAAAAAATGTAAAATTTTAAATAAAATTTCCAATTAAACCTACGCAAATCATAATTTAAATTTATTATTGTTCTACAGTCAGTTGTCAGTATTTATAAATATTGGTTGATAACTTTATTTTATAAAATTTATATATTCAGTATACTGAATATATAAAAATAGTCTTTCCAATAAATTTATATTTACATATAGTAATCATGATAATTTCAAAGGATTATCCGAGTGTTATAACCAAAAACACCATTCTAGATAGGGATCAAAAGTCAAATGCACATCGATACATTCAATAATACTGTAGAATACGCGGGGGACATTGATCCAAAGACTGCTTGGTCCATACTTGAGAATTATAATGAGAGTTTACTTGTTGATGTTCGAACCAAAGCTGAATTAAATTATGTTGGTTACCCAGACCTCTCATCACTAAAAAAAACGTTTATCAACATTGAACAGCAGTTTTTTCCTGGCGGTAATTTGAATGAGAATTTCGTCGCTGAGCTTGAAGAGGTCATAATTAAAGACTCTCCTAATAAAGAACGTCATGTAGTTTTTTTATGTCGCTCCGGCGCCAGAAGCGCGAGAGCCGCGACATTGATGGCACAATACGGATGGATCAATTGCTATAATATCGCTTCAGGGTTTGAAGGTGATCCCGACGAGTCTCATCATCGGGCTAATGTGAATGGATGGAAATTCGAGGGGTTGCCATGGATACAACAATAAACACCCCCAATAAAAAAATCAATATCGATGATAGCTGGAATAAGGTGAGTAATAATTTACGCATTCAAATAGGAGACGATCTATATAACAGTTGGTTTGCTAGAATGGAAGTTCATGGCTTTGAAAATGGAACTTTAACATTGTCATTACCAACACTGTTTTTAAAAAGTTGGATCAAATCAAGATACTCTGAAAAACTAACCGAAATCTGGAAACAAGAAATTTCAGATTTAAATCATATTGAATTAAGAGTCCGTACTCATGGTGAAAAAACAAAAAGCTCTGCAAATGATAATGATGGCTCATTACCTGGTTTGCAGAATACAATAATGCTTGATAATACAGATGAAAACTCCCTTATAAACACAAGTTCGCCTCTAGATAGAAGATATACTTTTAGCAATTATGTTGTTGGTAGGTCGAATGCACTCGCCCATGCAGCATCAATGCGGGTTTCTCAGCCCCAAAAAAATATACCTGTAGAATTTAATCCTTTATACATACACGGACCAGTTGGAACTGGAAAAACGCACTTATTGAATGCAATAGCATGGGAGTCTAGAGCCAGACACCCTGAGAGAAAGGTTTTATTCTTATCCGCCGTCAGGTTCATGAGTTCGTTTGTGGAAGCAGTAAAATCAAAAGATACTATCAGTTTTAAAAAACTATTTGCAGATGTTGATTTACTCCTAATCGATGATATGCAATTTCTACAAGGTAAATCCGTTCAACAAGAATTCTGTCACATATTCAATGCACTTGACACTTCTAAGCATCAGATTGTAATTGCTGGTGACTCAGCCCCTTCAAAACTTGAAATGTTAGACGATAGAATGAGATCAAGATTATCAGGTGGATTGGTTGCACAAATAGGTCCTACTGATTTCGATATAAGACGGGGCATCCTTGAAAAAAAACTCTCTCAAACATTACGCGGCAACACGCGTATCGAAATATCACCATCTGTACTAGATTTTCTCGCGCGCAGGATTCAAAGCTCCGGGAGGGAGCTTGAGGGGGCGATGAATAGAATTATTGCGGCTCACAGCCTTAATAAAAGACCAATTACAGTTGAAGAGGCTGCCCTATCGATCCAAGACCTAATTAGCGAAGAACAAAATAGGCAAATTATGATCGAAGATGTGTTAAGGACAATTAGTGGACATTTTAACGTAACAAAACAGGACATTTTATCATCCCGACGACATAAAACAATAGTCTACCCAAGACAAATTGGAATGTATTTAGCGAAAGTCCTAACTACTCGCTCTCTTCCTGAGATTGGAAGAAAATTTGGAGGCAGAGATCACACCACTGTGCTTCACGCAGTCAGAAAAATTGAAAAACTGATAAAAACAAATCCAAGTATTAGGGAATCTATTACCACACTTGAAAACTCCCTTAAAGAGTGACTGAATAATATTTTCTGTCAATTATTGCAATAAATATTGGTATGTAAGCTAATATTTTTATATTCTTAGCATATTATAAGTAATTAATCGAAAACTCTGATGGAAGCAATACTTCAAAAAAATCAGTTCCTAAAAGCACTCACTCATGTACAAAATGTTGTTGAAAGAAGGAACACAATACCGATACTTGCAAATATTCTAATTATTGCAGAAGGTGTTGGTTTGAAATTAATCGCAACAGATCTAGACATCGAACTAATTGAAGAAATTGATGCAAAAATTGAAAAAGGTGGGAGCTTAACTGCTCCGGCCCACCTTGTTTATGATATAATTAGAAAATTACCTGACTCATCTGAAATAACTCTGTCAAAAGACGACAGTCAAGATCATTTAACAATAAAGTCAGGTAAATCAAACTTCAAACTTCAAACACTTCCACGATCAGACTTCCCAGAAATATCAGATAATGAATTTTCTCATGCTTTCACAATTGTAAGTGGTGAATTGAACAGATTGATTGAGAAAACAAGATTTGCTATTTCAAATGAAGAAACACGGTACTACCTGAATGGTATTTACTTTCATGAGTCAAAGCCAATAAATGGAGATAAAATTTCAACCCTAAGAACTGTATCCACTGACGGTCATCGCCTAGCACAGGCGGAATTAACTTTACCTGAAGGAGCATTAGGTATGCCAGGGATCATTATCCCAAGAAAAACAATCGCTGAAATACAAAAGTTGACGCTTGAAAATGATGGAGATGTTGAGGTTAAGATTTCCGAAAATAAATTAAAGTTTGTTTTTAATAATATTGAAGTAACTTCTAAAGTAATAGATGGAACATTTCCAGATTATCAACGGGTGATACCATTCCAAAATGATAAAGCAATGTCAGTGAAAACAAGTATACTTACCAACGCCGTAGATAGAGTGGCAACGTTATCGAGCGAACGCGGGCGAGCAGTTAAATTGTCTTTGAATAATAACAGTCTTACCTTGTCGGTTACTAGCCCTGAAGCTGGAACTGCAATTGAAGAAATATCAGTAGATTTTAAGGGTGATGATTTTGAGATTGGCTTCAATTCAAAATATTTGTTAGATATTTTATCGCAATTAAGCGGTGATTCCGTAAAGCTTTTATTTTCTGAACCAAATTCTCCTTGTTTAGTTCTAGATCCAAATGATGAGGCGACGCTTTACGTCTTGATGCCAATGCGTGTCTAGAAATTTAATAAAAAAAATTAGTAAATATCTTGTAGGAATAATTTTTAGCCTTATATAACTCTTATAGGGATTATATTTATTATATTCATTACTTTTTTAATAATTAAGGAGTATAAAAAATGGCTAAAATTATAGGCATTGATTTGGGAACAACGAATTCTTGCGTCGCAGTAATGGACGGTAAGGATCCAAAAGTTATTGAAAATTCTGAAGGTGCGAGGACTACACCATCAATGGTTGCATTTGGTGAAGACTCCGAACGCATAACAGGACTCCCAGCAAAACGTCAAGCCGTTACAAACCCCGAAAATACACTTTTTGCTGTAAAAAGACTTATGGGTAGAAGATTTGACGATCCCCTTGTTAAAAAAGATAAAGACATTGTCCCGTTCAAGATATCTAAAGCTGATAATGGAGATGCATGGGTAGAGGCTCGCTCGGAGAAATACTCACCCTCACAAATATCTGCATTTATACTCCAAAAAATGAAAGAAACAGCCGAAAGCTACTTATCCGAGGATGTTACACAAGCAGTTATTACAGTTCCTGCATATTTCAACGATGCACAAAGACAAGCCACAAAAGATGCAGGAAAGATTGCAGGTCTTGAAGTCTTGAGAATTATAAATGAACCCACTGCGGCGGCGTTAGCCTACGGTCTTGACCGTAAAGACGGACAGACAATAGCGGTGTACGATCTTGGTGGGGGTACATTTGATATATCAATTCTAGAGATTGGGGATGGAGTATTTGAAGTAAAATCTACAAATGGGGATACATTCCTCGGAGGTGAGGATTTTGACACAAGGCTTGTAAATTACCTTGCGGATGAATTCAAAAAAGATCAGGCCGTAGATTTACTGAAAGATAAGCTCGCTCTTCAAAGACTAAAAGAAGCTGCAGAAAAAGCTAAAATAGAGCTATCCTCAACTACTCAAACTGAAATAAATCTGCCATTCATTACTGCTGATCAATCAGGACCCAAACATCTAAATATAAAGCTAACAAGGGCAAAATTTGAAACACTTGTTGCAGATCTGATTGAAAATACAATCACGCCATGTCAAAAAGCACTCAAAGATGCTGGACTGAAAGCTGGCGAAATTGACGAGGTTGTAATGGTTGGCGGAATGTCAAGGATGCCAAAAGTCCTCGAAAAAGTGCAAAATTTCTTTGGAAAAGAACCTCATAGAGGGGTTAACCCTGACGAAGTCGTTGCAATTGGTGCCGCCATCCAAGCGGGCGTCCTACAGGGTGATGTGAAGGATGTTCTTCTCCTAGACGTAACACCACTATCACTTGGCATTGAAACATTGGGTGGTGTATTTACCAGACTGATTGATAGAAATACAACAATTCCTACAAAAAAAAGCCAGACTTTTTCAACCGCTGAAGATAACCAGTCCGCTGTTACGATAAGAGTTTTCCAAGGTGAGAGAGAAATGGCAGCCGATAATAAATTACTGGGGAATTTCGATCTTGTTGGTATATCACCAGCACCACGTGGTATTCCACAAATCGAAGTAACATTCGATATTGATGCAAATGGAATTGTAAATGTGAAAGCAGTTGACAAAGCTACGAATAAAGAACAATCGATCAAGATTCAAGCCTCTGGTGGCCTATCTGATGATGATATTGAAAAAATGGTAAAAGATGCGGAAGAGCATGCGGAAGAGGATAAGGCTAAAAAAGAGCTTATAGAGACAAAAAATCAGGCAGAGTCATTAATACATGGAACGGAAAAAAGTCTCACAGAAAATAGTGATAAAATTAATGAAGATGATAAAAAATCAATCGAAGACGCCATTAGTCAACTGAAAATATCCTTGGAAAGTGATGACGCCGCGAAAATAACTAGTGATCTCGAAGCACTAACTCAAGAAGCTATGAAGCTAGGGGAGGCTATCTACAAAGCGCAACAAGATACTCAAAATAATGAAACTGAGAACCCCGAACCCGAAGATAGTACAATCGTAGATGCTGATTTTGAAGAAGTTGATGAAGATAAAAATACATAATCAATAGCTCTCCTAATCAAAGGAAGACTGATATGGCTAAAAAAGATTACTATGACGTATTAGGAGTCGAAAAAGATTGTGATGATAAGTCACTAAAAAGCGCTTTCAGAAAACTCGCAAAAGAATACCACCCTGACCACAATGCCGGTAATCCTGAGTCTGAAGCAAAATTCAAAGAAATATCAGAAGCGTATGAACGACTAAAAAACCCGGAAAGCAGAGCCGCCTATGACAGATACGGACATGCAGCATTTGATGGTTCGGGTGGAAGAGGCCCTTCCTCAGGTGGGTTTGACGGTAATTTCTCCTCAGCATTTTCTGATATATTTAATGATTTTTTTGGTGACTTTTCATCAACATCAAGATCGCAAGAAACCTCGAATCGAGGTTCTGATTTAAGATACAACATGGAAATAACTCTTGAAGATGCATACCGTGGAAAATCTGATACTGTCAATGTCCCCATGAATTCCGTTTGTACAAACTGTAACGGTAATGGCAGTGAAAAAGGCGAAGCGCCGATTATTTGTCCGAATTGTCAGGGATCAGGCAAAACACGGGCAAGCCAAGGTTTTTTTACAATAGAGAGAACCTGTACGTCTTGCCAAGGTAGGGGGCAGATTATCGTAAATCCATGTAAATCATGTAGTGGTGAAGGAAGAGTAAAAAAACCTAAGAAATTAAACGTCAATATTCCAGCTGGCGTTGAAGATGGCAATAGGATCAGACTTAGTGGTCAAGGAGAGGCTGGAATTAGAGGCGGCAGAACTGGAGATTTATATATATTTGTCTCAATCAAGCCCCACAAGCTCTTCCAGAGGGATGGGTCAGATCTATACCTAAATATTCCTGTATCAATGGTAAAAGCTACCCTGGGTGGTCAGATTGATATTCCTACAATCGATGGTGGAAAACTTAGTGTTAGTTTACCCGAAGGCTCCCAAAATAATAAACGTTTAAGATTAAGGGGTAAGGGGATGCCAGTTATTAGAAGAAGTAATTTTGGAGACCTTCACTTGCAAATTACCGTGGAAACACCAATTAACCTTACAAAAAAACAAAAAGAATTACTAGCTGAATTCGAAAAAATATCGAATGAAAAAACAAATCCTCTCAGCAGCAGTTTTTTTAAAAAATTTAAAGATTTTTTTTAGAGATTTTTTGCATTAAGAGATATTTCATCGTAAGATGATCACATAATTATAATTAAAATAATATGGTGCTATCATGAAAGTGATTATTTCAGGCGCAGCAGGACGAATGGGTCGTGAATTATTAAAATATGCCCATCAAGATTCTGATATTGATATTATTGGAGCATCAGAAGCATCCGGTTCAGATTGGATTGGAAAGGATATTGGTGAAGTAATTGGTGAAGCAAATATGAATATCAAAATTACCTCTGATATTTTAGAACTTATTAAATCTGCTGACGTTATCATTGACTTTACCAATCCTGAAACAACACTTGCAAATGCTGTACTAGCTGCACAAGCCAGAATCTCTCATATAATTGGTACGACTGGTTTTCAAAATGAAGAAATTGAGAGTCTAAAGAAAGCAGGAAATCACGCTGTTCTTGTTCAATCGGGTAATATGAGCCTGGGCATAAATATACTATCTCAAATGACTGAAAAGATTGCTAGAGCATTATCAGATTTTGATATTGAAATTACTGAAATACATCATAATCAAAAACTAGATGCACCATCCGGAACAGCATTATTACTTGGAGAGTCAGCGGCAAAAGGAAGATCATTAAATTTAGAAGATAATGCTGTTTATGAAAGACATGGCAATACAGGTCGCAGAGACAAAAATACAATTGGCTTTTCATCAATCAGGGGTGGAAGTATTGTTGGTGAACACTCTGTTATATTTGCCGGTGACAGTGAGGTGATAACCTTATCTCATTCAGCGTTAAGTCGTAAAATATTTGTAAAAGGGGCAATGCAAGCTGCACGATGGTCGCTAGGCAAGGATCCTGGTTATTACAGTATGGATGATGTTCTAAATATAGAAAAGTAGGAAATTACATGTCAAAGTTAATTATATTAAGACACGGTGAAAGCGAGTGGAACAAACTAAACCTATTTACTGGATGGGAAGATGTGAATCTTACTGATCAGGGTAAAGTAGAAGCGAAATTAGCTGCATTTGCGATCCAGAATTTAAGAGTTGATGTGAATCACGCCTATACGAGCGCACTGAAGAGGGCCAGCAAGACACTAGAAATTGTTCTTTATGTATTAAAAAAAGATATTCCAATAATATCAGACCAAGCGTTAAATGAAAGAAACTATGGCAGCTTAACTGGCATGAACAAAGATGAAGCTCGAAATAAATGGGGTGATGAACAAGTTAAGCTATGGAGACGTTCCTATGATATTGCCCCAGAAAATGGGGAAAGTCTGAAAGATACATGCAACCGTACTATCCCGTACTTCAAGAAAAATATACTTCCCAAATTACATGATGGTGAAAATGTCATTATTACCGCTCATGGTAACTCACTTAGATCCATAATAATGCATGTGGAGGATTTAAGTGAGGAGGCGATTGTGAATGTTGAAATAACAACTGGGATACCAATTGTTTATGAATATGAAAATAAGAAAATTATCAAAAAAACTGAGTTATTTGTAAAAAGATATTAGAAACCAAATCATAATATGAATGTACTTTTTATTGGTAATGCAATTATCGATGTAATCTCTCATTTGGATGAGATAAATCAACTTGACCCTAATTTTATTGGTAAAATGCAAATTATCTCTCAAAAAGAGATCAATGATAAAATTAAGGTTTTATCAAATAAAAAAATAGTTCCGGGTGGGAGTGCAAATAATAGTGCATGCGGCCTAGCAATGCTCGAGGAAGAAGTATGTTTCATTGGAAAAATCGGCAATGATCACTATGGGAAAGTCTATCTTGATCAGAACAAAGCGCATAATGTAGAAACAGGCCTTATAGTAGTCGATAATAAATCTACAACAGGACTTTCACTTGTTTATGTAACACCGGGCGGGGAAAGAACTATGAATACTTTTCCTGGGGCCTCTGCAGAGCTTGATACATCAGATATACCAAAAGCTACTTTTAGTGGGATTTCTGGTATTTTTATAGAAGGGTACATTCTATACTCGCCCCATGGACTCGAACTTATATCCAAGTCAATCAGCAGTGTCATAACGAATAAGGGCTTTACAGCAATTTCTCTATCAGATGTGGATTGTGTTGATAGATATAGAGTTCATTTTTTAAATCTAATTAAGTCCAATGAAATCAATCTTATTTTTGGTAATAAAATGGAGATGATGAGTCTCTTGGAGGTTAAGACAGAAATGGATCTTATTAAAAAAATGAAAGAGCTTTCAAGGTTTGTAGAAAGATTAATCATGACATCGGGTAAAAATGGCTCATTATCCATCGAAAAGGGTGTGCTTATTGATGCTTCAACAAACGATGTAGAAAATTGCATAGATACAACAGGGGCTGGTGATTTATTTGTCTCTGGGTACCTGAAAGCATACCTAAATAAATCTAGTCCAATTGACTGTTTGAAAGCTGGTAACTTTGTCGCCTCAAAAATTTTAAAGAGAGATGGCGGTAAATTAGATTTTTCTGATTACAGAGAAATAAAAAACAATATCCATAGATATATCTTATAGCTTTCTCAATGAGATTTGATTTACGGAATGATTTTCTGACTTTCTAAGTATTAAGTTAGCTCTTTGCCTAGTTGGCAAAATATTTTCTATCAAATTAACGTGATTTATTTTTTCCCAAAGCGACGTTGCAACATTTACTGCGTCTTCGTCTGATAAATATGAATATTTATTAAAATACGATTTTTCCTCTTTAAAGGCAGTCGCCTTCAGTTTTAAAAATCTCTGAATGTACCAATTTTTTATATTCTTTTCATCTGCATCAACAAATATTGAAAAATCAAAAAAATCAGATACGTACGGAATTGCGTTGCCATCTCTTGGGAGTGGGGCCGGTTGAAGCACATTTAAGCCCTCGATAATTAGTATATCGGGTTTATTTACGTGAATAAATTCACCGGGAACATTATCATAGAGCAAATGCGAATAAACAGGCGCTTTAACATTTGATTTTCCGGATTTAACGGAATTTAAAAAATCAAGTAATAGTGTTAGGTTGTAGCTCTCAGGAAATCCCTTACGCTCCATCAAAGATCTCTTTTCAAGATTGTTATTACTCATCAAAAAACCATCTGTATTGACAAGTGATACCGTTATATTATCTGACCATTTAGATAACAAAGCTTGAAGAATTCTTGATGTTGTGCTTTTTCCAACTGCAACAGAACCTCCGATACCAATGATGAATGGTACTTTAAAATTTTTTTTTCCTAAAAATAAATTAGTTGCTTCAAATAATTTTTCCGTGCCAGATATATATAAATTTAAGAGACGAGAGATTGGTAAATATACATCTCTTACCTCATCTATTGACATAGGTTCATTTAAGCCCCTTAGCTCTACTATTTCATTTTCAGTTAGATTTAAAGTAGCGCCAAAACCCAAATCAGCCCATTCTTCTTTTGAAAAAATTATGTAAGGTGAATTTTGATTTTTTGATTGATGCATGTGATAAAATTACTATTTTCTAGATTTTTTTTCTTCATGACCTGATATACCCCTTCTTCGCATAAGTTCGCCACAAACATCGTCAATACTTAAATCACCTTGCTCGAGCAATACCATTAAATGATAAATCAGATCTGCAGCCTCTTTTTTAAGGTTTTCTCTATCCTTTGACAGCGCTGCAATTATTACTTCAGATGCTTCTTCACCAATTTTTTTAGATAAATACTCAATGTCACCGATTAATTTTGCAGTATATGAAAATTCTGCATCCTTAAAAGCGTTATTCTTTATTGTTTCCGTAAGCTTTTCTAAATAATCTATATTTTTCATCGAGTTTTCAGACATAGATCCCCCTATCTGACGTTGATGCCTCGTTCCTTCATGTATTGTTTGGCTTCATTAATTGTGTATTCCCCAAAATGAAAAATGGAGGCCGCTAAAACAGCGTCGGCATGTCCCAACTTTATACCATCAACTAGGTGTTGAAGGTTGCCAACCCCGCCGCTTGCAATAACTGGAACATTCACAATATCTGTAATTTGTTTAATCAGTGTATTGTCAAATCCAGATCTTGTTCCATCTTTATCCATTGATGTTATTAAGAGCTCACCCGCACCCAATGATACAATTCTTTCGACATAATGCAACACATCAATCTCAGTATTAATTCTACCTCCATGAGTATAAACTTCCCACTTATTCTGTGCATCATTTTTTTTTGCGTCTACAGCAACCACGATACATTGAGAGCCATACTTATCTGCAGCGTACCGTACAAAATTATTATCTTTGACTGCTGCTGAATTAACCGACACTTTATCAGCTCCAGATAGCAATAATGTTCGTATATGTTCTATTTTACTTACTCCACCACCAACTGTTAATGGCATAAAACATACCTCAGCAGTCTTTCTTACAATGTCATAGATCGTGTCTCTGTTCTCGTGGCTTGCGGTAATATCTAAAAAACACACCTCATCGGCACCTTGCTCGTCATAGATTTTAGCAACTTCAACCGGGTCTCCAGCATCTCTCAGATTTACAAAATTTGTGCCTTTTACTACTCGCCCTTTGTTGACATCCAAGCATGGTATTATTCTTGACTTTAACAATTATAAACCCTCACTATCGATAATTTTAAGAGCTTCTATCGGATCTATTTTTTTTTCGTATAGCGCTTTACCGATTATTGCACCTTTAAAAATCGAATTTTCATTTGTCTTTAATTTTTTAATATCTTCAATAGAGTTTAAGCCCCCACTTAATATCACCGATATATTAGTTGCCATGGCTAACTTTTTGGAGCCCCTAAAATTCAATCCCTCGAGCATCCCATCCCTGTTTATATCTGTGTGTAGGATCGAGTCAATTTCAGTGTTCTCATACTCCTTAATTAAATCAAAAATATTAACCTCCGTTTGTTTCTTCCACCCCTCTATACATATAAATTCATCTTTGCTATCAAGCGCTAAAACAATTTTTTGGGGGTATTTATTTGCGACTTCCTTCACCAAACTAATATTAGTAATGCTCATTGTGCCAAGGACTAATTTTTCGACTCCGAGTGATAACCAATAGTCAATCATCTCCGTTGTTCTGATCCCACCACCAAGCTGGACCTTTAATTTTGTTTTTTTTATTATCTCCTCAATTATAGGTTTGTTTTCACTTTTACCATTTACGGCGGCATCAAGATCAACAATATGGACCCAGTCAAAGCCCATTTCTTGGAATTTTATTGCTTGCGAAAGTGGATTACTATTATAAATCTTTGAGTCCCACATTTCTCCAAGTCGAAGCCGGACACATTCACCATTTTTAATATCAATAGCTGGAAATAAGATCATTAAGGACTCCAATTTATAAAATTTTTAATAAATTTCAGACCTATTTTCTGACTTTTCTCAGGATGGAATTGACATCCAATGATATTATCTTTGCCAATTACAGCGGTAATTTCACTGCCATAGTCGCAGACTCCTAATAAATCTTCCATTTTTTTTACTTGAAAATAATAAGAATGAACAAAATATACTATTGTTTCCTCTTTATTCTCTAATCCATTAAAAATGCTGTGAGCCCTATTAAATTTAATATTATTCCAACCCATGTGGGGAATTTTAAGGCTTGCTGTGGCTGGTATTTTGTCGACTACCCCTGGAATCCATCCAAAACCTGGTGTCGTTTCACCCTCAAACCCAATATCAGCAAGTAATTGCATCCCAACACAGATCCCCAAAAAAGGTGCTCCTTCATCTAAAATTTTTTTTTCTAGGGTTGGAACCAGACCGTCTATATTAATGAGTCCAGCTTTACAATCTTTAAATGCTCCAACCCCGGGAAGCACAATACGATCACAGGGCTTTATATCGGCTGCATTGTGTATGCGCAGAATTTTTATCTCTTTTTTGAGATCTTTTGCGACGTTTTCAAAGGCTTTTGTTGCAGAATGGATATTTCCTGATCCGTAATCAATAATGCCAATTATTTCCATACCTTTCACACAAAGCTATTAAAATATATTAAGAATTGCCTCTTCATCACCGCCACCAGTTCCGGATTTATTTTGGGTGGAATTATCGCTTAGTATGACTTCATTTTCTTTGTTATTTCTGTATGTATTGTAAGCACTAATTTGACTTTCTGAATTAACAATCATCTCTAACTTATAATCTCTTAAATTCAACAGCCATTCTCTTATAAGATTAGATTGAAACCCGAAAAAAAGATGAATGAATATGATACCAAATATCATTATTGCAGATCCAAAATAAATAGAGATAGCATATAATAGGAATATTGTTGCAATATAAAAAGGAACTAAAAAGAAATTTTTATTCAATAAAAACCACAATGGTGGACAAATTAACGCTGTGTACGAGATTTTATCCCGATAAATCAAGATATGCTCGTTGTTATCGTCAAAACCCCTTTTTTTTGTATATATTTCAAATAAGGCCATAATGAAAAATAAATTATAGAATCCCTTTTGTAGTTGGAATTGACCCTGTTGTGAGTGGATCAATTGCGATTGCTTCTCTAATGCATCTAGCAAGACCCTTATAACAAGACTCTATGATGTGATGCGCGTTACTCCCATGCAAGTTCTCTATGTGTAATGTCATGTCGCTATTATGTGCAAATGCGTAGAACCACTCCTTAAAAAGCTCTGAGTCCATCTCCCCAATCTTCGGTGATTTTAAACTCACTGCCCACCTCAGATAAGGTCTGCCTGAAATATCTAATGAGATTTGAGTTAAGGCCTCATCCATTGGAATGATTATATGCGAAAATCTTCTTATTCCTGCTTTGTCTCCCAGTGCCTGTTTTATTGCCGTTCCCATTACGATCCCAATATCTTCTGTGGTGTGATGCATATCAATATGTAAGTCTCCTTCAGCTTTCAGTTCAATATCAAGTAAGCCGTGTCTTGCCACCTGCTCTAACATGTGATCAAGGAATCCAATCCCTGTATTAATCTTTGATTTTCCGGTACCATCTAACAGCAATTTACAGGAAATACTTGTTTCTTTTGTTTTTCTCTCTACAAGAGCTTCCCTTTTCTTGTTATCACCCATTATCAATTTCCATTGGTTAAAATCTTGAATATATATATCACAATCGACATATATATTATAATAAACATATTAATATATGTTAAATATGACAAAAGTAGTCATGTGACTAGAATTATAGGGATTAAATGATCGAGCATAACGAAAAAAATATGGTTGGTACGACTATCATCATGGTACGAAAAGATGATAATGTTGTGATTGCAGGTGATGGCCAAGTTAGCTTGGGGCAAACAATTATCAAAAATAATGCAAAAAAGGTAAGAAGGCTTGGCCCTAAGCAAGAAGTTATTGCTGGATTCGCTGGTTCAACAGCCGATGCCCTTACTTTATTTGATAGATTAGAAGCAAAACTTGAGCAATACCCGACCCAGCTGACAAGAGCTGCTGTTGAATTAGCTAAAGACTGGAGACTTGATAGATATCTACGTAGGCTGGAAGCGATGATGCTGGTAGCTGATAATGATTGTAGCTTCGTACTGACGGGTAATGGAGATGTACTTGAACCTGAAGACGGCGTAATTGCGATCGGATCAGGTGGGAATTACGCTTTAGCAGCAGCAAAAGCATTATTTAACACTGATACAAGCGCACAAGAAATTGCAGAAAAATCTATGAAAATAGCATCAGAAATTTGTGTCTATACAAACGATAATTTGGTTATTGAAAGCATCAAGATAAAGGAGTGATATGTCAGACTTTTCGCCACGAGAAATTGTATCCGAACTAGATAGATTTATTATTGGTCAAAATAAAGCAAAGAGAGCGTGTGCAATAGCTCTACGAAACCAATGGCGTCGCCAGCAATTAACCGGTCCATTAAAAGATGAGATATTACCTAAAAATATACTCATGATTGGGCCAACAGGCGTTGGCAAGACAGAAATTTCACGTAGGCTTGCAAAATTGGCTGATGCGCCATTTATAAAAGTTGAAGCCACAAAATTTACTGAAGTTGGTTATGTTGGGCGTGACGTTGAACAAATCATACGTGATTTAGTTGAGACGGCCATAGCAATGATAAAAGAGAAAAAACGAAAAGAAGTTGAAGCTAAAGCTCACCTATTATCAGAAGAAAGAGTTATCAACGCCCTTGTTGGCGAGAATGCATCAGAGTCAACTAAAGAGTCATTTAGAAAAAAATTAAGAGATGGCGATTTAGATGATAAAGAAATAGATCTAAAAATAAAAGACTCAGCATCAAACATGACCTCATTTGAATTACCGGGGATGCCGGGCGCTCAAATGGGTATGTTGAATATTGGTGACATGCTCGGAAAAGCAATGGGTGATAAGTATAAATCAAAAAAGATGCTTGTAAAAGATAGCTATGAAATTCTACTACAAGAAGAGTCTGATAATTTACTTGACCACGACACAATTATCCAAGAGGCACTAAAAAGTGTTCAGAATCATGGTATTGTTTTTATTGATGAGATAGATAAAATCTGCGCTCGTGAAAATCGACAAGGAGCAGATGTAAGTCGTGAAGGAGTTCAAAGAGATTTGCTTCCCCTAATTGAAGGTACGTCAGTATCAACAAAACATGGCATTGTAAAAACAGACCATATATTGTTTATTACTTCAGGTGCATTTCACCTTGCAAAACCGTCAGATCTTCTTCCTGAACTACAAGGTAGACTGCCTATACGGGTTGAGCTTGGGGCTTTATCAAAAGAAGATTTTGTAAGTATATTATCAGATACAGAAGCAAGCCTGATTAAACAATATATAGCGCTTATGGATACAGAAGGTCTTAAATTAGAATTTTCAAAAGACGCAATAGAAAAAATTGCAGACATTGCAGTAAGTGTAAATTCAAATGTTGAGAATATTGGTGCCAGGAGACTTCATACGGTTCTGGAGAGAGTTCTCGATGATATAAGTTTCACAGCGCCTGATCTTGATGAAAAAAATATAAAAATTGATCAAGATTATGTATCAAATCACATAGAAGATCTCGCGAATAATGCAGATCTTTCAAAGTTTATTTTATAATTAAGTTTTCAAAAGTATGTAATAGGCGCCTTCGCCACCATGCTTTAAATTAGCGTACCTATAACCATTTATGTAATTTCGGATTTGTGGTAGCTTTAGCCAATTTGGAAGATTCTGATTTAAAACACCGCGTGCAAATCTAGTGCGATATCCATCATTAGCATTATCTTTTGATATACCCTTACCGGTAATGATTAAAATAATACTCAAGTTATTCTTTTTTGCCATCCTCACAAAATTAATAGTAGCATCTTTTGCTTCTTCCTGGTTCATACCATGCAAATCCAAAGTTGAGTCGATTTTGATTTGACCCCTTGACATTTTTTGTTCTAATCTTCGGTGGATCCCTGTGAACTCAGCTTTTTCATCAGAGTTATTGTTTAAAATTATATTAGGTAAGTCTTCATTTATGATTTTTTTTCGTTTGACCCTTTTTTTGACAGTACTTTGCTCACTGATATCTCTTGATATTATTATGTTATCTTTAATAATACTTTCTTGCTGATGTGTAACTTTAGATCTACCAGATTTTTTTATCGGCTCAACCTTATCTAATATCTGGTTCCATAATTTCAAATCACTACTTGATATTTTCTTATTATTTTTTTTCATAGTCTATCAAATATAATTATATCACCCTGGGATTTCATATTTCCAGCATTTTCATCGTTGCCAAAAAAAATATCCCCTCTATGTAGACCTTTTATTGCCGATCCTTTGTCTTGCGCAAACATTAGTCTCTGGAGTCGCTTAAACTTTTTTGAGTCCTTGATTGGGATTTTTGTATCAAGCCAGATAGGGGTATTAGCATTGTATATTGACATGTCAACAGCAAGTGATCTGAAAGGTGTTAACCTTATACCAAGTTGACCCAATGGATGAACATTTACCTCATCCTTCAAGTCTTCTTTAAAGAAAATAAATGATTTATTTATGTACTTTTTGGCTAAATTTTCTGGGCTTGAACTCATCCATTTTTTTATCGAACCCATTGATATTTGGGTTTTTTTTATATAGTTATTATCTGTTAAGTACCTCCCTATTGATGTGTATTCATAATTATTCTTGCTATTAAATACAAATCTTCGCTCTGTTCCATTTTCAAATTTTAAGGTACCAGAGCCTTGAATGTGCATGAAATATAAGCCAACGGGATTTGATAGCCATGCTAAAATTGGAAGGTCCCAATATATTTTTTCTTCGAGTTCTCTTCTGGTTAAATTTACAAATTTATCTGATTTATTTTTTGGAGATCCATACAAAGGGTATTGATATTCCCCTGTTTTATCAGATGACGCGTTTAAGGATGGTTCATAGTATCCTGTGTAAAGACTTGCCATATTTTGTTTTCTTAAAACTCTATACGGCTGATAATTCTTTTCAAAATATCTCCGTGCCATATTATTATTTTGCATTTTTTTGTCTAATAAGTCGTACTTCGTGCTCTTATTTAGAACCGTAAATGCATCCAAATGATTATCATGTACCCAACCTTTTATATCTTCAAAAGAAACTTTTTGAAGTTGCTTTGTATTTATTTTATTAATCATTATTTGCTTTGGTTAATTAAGCCGACGTATTGCTATTACTTTCCAATTCGGATCTTTCGACTTTAAATTTTTGCTAAACGTCCAAACTTCCTTAGTCTTTGCACTATTTCTTTTTGTAGATTTTTCATCATCCTTCAACTCACTAATGGTTGAGCTCGTCTCAGCATTAATACTACAGGTTATACTCGCTATATTTTTCTCTATTTTTATGTCATCAATCTGCAATTCGCTAACTTTAATAATACTATATTCAAGTTTTTGTGCAGCTTCATTTCTTGCGTCAATGGAAGCCTTAAAATCCTCATAGAGTTCTTTTCCCAAAAGTGAGTTCAAAGTCTTGTGATCTTCTTCAGAGTGCCCAATCAGAATCATTTCGTATGCTTTAATTGCTCCTTCCTTGAAATATTCAAGGCTAAAACCATTCAATGACTTCTCAAGATACTTTAATTCACCAAGAAAACTGCTAATATTTTTTTCATCTTCATTAATCTCTTGTGGGCTGCTAACGTCACCTTCATGAGTTTTTCCAGCAGCTTTACTTTTATGCTCATCAAAGTCTATGACAACTGGTTTTTCTAGACCAGTTCTTCTACCAAGAACAGAGCGTAACATTATCAATATAAATATTACAATTATGAGCAGTATTAAATTTATGATATCAAACATATTGGAATCAAAAGTTTTTATTTACCTATAATATATATGTATTACAGAAATAATTGAAAATATTTTATCAGATTTTTCAAATAATTGACCGAAAGCCACTATCTGCTATGATATAATTATCAAGTTTTTATTTATTGCTATGAATGAAGAATTAAAAAGTGGGTTTAAATTTCTGAGCCAATATGTGAAGGATCTCTCTTTCGAGAACCCAAAAGTCCCAAGAAAACTTCCCCATATGATGGCAAAGCCAGATATAAATGTCAGCGTTAACGTGAATGCAGCAACTTTAGATAAAGAAAATAGCATTTATGAGGTCGAAATTAGTACCAAGGCTACATCTACAATTGAAGATGAGCCATGTTTTATTATTGATTTGTCTTATGCATGCGTTGTTCAGCTCAATAATATTGAACAAAATAACAAGTCATTTGTCATACTTGTTGAAATCCCAAGAATGCTCTTTCCATTTGTGAGAAGAATAATTGCTGATAGTGTAAGAGATGGTGGATTCCCTCCACTTTATATTGAGCCCATAGATTTTTTAAAGCTTTTTGAAAAAAATATGCGGAAAAATTAATTTTAGTCTTTTTTAGACCACAATGCTTTTTTTACAAAATTCTTGGTAAATTCACGATGTTTATCAAGCTCTTCAGGTGTAAGCTCCTGTGCTGGCCGTCTCTCACGCAGAACTCTACTTACATTATCATCAAGTAGACTTTTATTAGTATCATCTTTGTGTAATTCGAGATTACTTTGGCGACCACCGATTAATTCTATATAAACTTGTGCCAATAATTCGCAGTCAGATTTTGCATCATGCAGACCTCTTTTTTGCTCAGCTATGTTATATCGTTTACATAACGCATCTAGGTTATTTGGCATACCAGGATGTTTTGCCCTTGCAATAGCAAGAGTATCAATAACCTTATCATCTGCAATTAGTTTTTTGCTCTCAAGAGATAATTCATGATTTAGAAAGCCAACATCAAAAGATGCATTATGCGCTAAAACAGCTGAGTCACCGATAAACTCAAGAAAATTATCTGCAACTTCATCAAAAATTGGCTTTTCATTTAAAAAATCATTTGATATGCCATGTACTTTAAAAGCCCCTTCGGAAATTTCTTTTCCTTGCGGGTTCACGTACTCATGAAAATATTTATCTGTTGGAATATGATTAATTAACTCCAGGCAAGCAATCTCAATAATTTTATCACCTTTTTTTGGGTCTAAACCAGTTGTCTCTATATCAACAACAATCTCTCTCATTTTAAATACTCATCAGCTTATTTAACTCTTTTACGATTTTTTCTATATGATCTCTTGTTTTCGCTTCGTCATGATTATTAATTATGAAATCTGATCTATTAATCTTTTCACTATTTGGTATTTGGTTTGCTTTTATCGCTAAATACTTCTCTTTGCTCATATTTTTTCTTAATAAGGCCCTTTTTTCTTGAATGTTTTCCGTCACATCTACGAGTATAATTTTATCGAACTCATGCTCCAAGTTTTTTTCAAAAAGTAACGGTACCTCTATAACCACAAATTTAGATTTTTTACTAAGCTCTTGATTTATAAAATTATCTCTTTCTATCTTAACAAGAGGATGAATATAATTCTCCAATTTTTCTAGTTTTATACTATCTTTAAACACAATATTCGCGATATCTTCGTTACTAAACTCATTATCACTAACAAGTATCTCATCTTTTATAAAATTATTTAAATCAACATTATGTCTATAAATCCCTCTTACACATTCATCAGAACTAAATACAGGTATATTATATTCAGTCTTAAATATGCTTAAAACAAATGATTTCCCAACAGCTATTGAACCCGTTAAGCCAATTTTGATCATTCAATATACCCTGCTTTTCTTAGAAATTTTGTAAGTTGTAATATTGAAATACCTTGAATTGAGAATAGGTCATCTCCAATACTCTCAAACAAGTTAATTCCTTTACCTTCAATCTCATAGGCGCCGAGTATATTGAGTACTTTATCGCCAATCTCCCTTATGTAGTTTTTTATGTATTCATCACTAAGTGTCCTCATCTGCATATCTTGCACCGATATGTAAGACCAGATCTGTTTAGATTTCATGACACAAGTAGTGGCTGTAATAAGCTTATGATTTTCACCACTTAAGCCCCTAAGTTGCTCGATAGATTCTTCATAATTTACTGGTTTATTTAAAATTCTTTTTTTAAAGTAGAGTGTTTGATCACAACCAATAATCAAATCTTTACCATATCTACCAGAAATATTTTTGGCTTTCTCGAAAGAGAGTTTCTTTACCAGATCTTGGGCATCTTTCAATGAGCATATTTTGCCATTAAGGGAATCTTGTAATTGTGTCTCATCAAAATCTGATTTAATGGCCTTGAACCTAATGCCTGTTTTCTTGAGTAAATTTCTTCTTATTTCACTCTGAGTTGCTAATATTATATCATATTCCATTATGCAGTATGCCTTCCCCTGAGCAAAAGCATTATCTCCGCAGCAGTCTCTTCAATAGATTTTCTAGTTACATCAATAACGGGCCAATTATTATTTTCAAAAAGTTTTTTTGCTTTTAGAATTTCTTCACTAACAAGCCTCTTATCCACATAGTTGCTATCATCTTTTGCATTTAAGGCCATCAGTCTATTTTTTCTAATTTGTATTATTCGCTCAGGTGTTGCTACAAGTCCTACAATCATAGGATGTTTTACCGTATCCAATTCGGGTGGCAAAGGAATGTTATTCACAAAAGGTATATTCGCAGTTTTTATACCCCTATTTGCTAAATAGATGCTTGTGGGAGTTTTTGATGTTCGACTGACGCCGATGAGTATAATGTCTGCTGCATTTAAATCTCCAGAAATAATACCGTCGTCATGTGCGAGCGTATAATTCATCGCATCAATTCTTTCAAAATACTCAGTATTTAACTGGTGTTGTCCACCAACTATTGGGCTGCCTTTTATTCCATAAACTGACGTCAGCGACTGATGAATTGTATCAAGTGGATCAATAAGTGGTATGCTTAGCTCATCGCACAAAGTCTGAAGTATCTTCTTTAACTCAATGTCATATAGAGTGCACAGAATTATCCCCGGTTTCTCTTTTATCTCTTCATATACAGTTTCAATTTGTTTTTTGCTCCTAACAAGAGAATGTATATGTTGTTCAAAGTTCAGGTTCTTGTATTGAACTAGTACAGCTTTCGCTATTGTACTAAGTGTTTCACCAGTTGAGTCACTTACCAAATGTATATTATAAGAAATTTTATTTTCAACAGGCACCATTTATAAGTACTCCAATAATGTGTATATCTCTAAAATACAGAAAAAATATCTAATTTTATACATATTTCCCGGAATTTATTAACATCATAGTTGCAGTTAATAACCCACAAACTTTACTAACATATATTTTTAGTAAAACTTATGTACAAGTTATACACAAATTGCTAACAGAATTTGTAAGAGAGCGACACAGATAAAAGATCCGATCAATGAATGATTATTTAAATTTAAAGTTAGATATTCAAACTTTGCTATTAAAGTTATATGCTTACCCTGTTAATATTTAAAATGTGGATATTTTGTGCATTAAAAATAATTACCAATTTCCACACGGTAACAACAACAAAAACTATTTAATAATATATAATGACTATTCTGTGTAAATTAAACGATGGGGATAAAATATGGCCACCTCCCATATGGCTCATGAGACAAGCTGGTCGGTATTTACCTGAATACAATGTTATCAGAAATAAAGCCGGTAGTTTTTTAGACTTGTGTTACAAACCAGATTATGCATCCGAGGTAACTTTACAGCCAATAAGTAGATTTGACTTGGACGCGGCTATTATTTTTGCAGATATTTTATTAATCTTACAAAACTTTGGTATGGGTATAAAATTTGAGGAGAAGATTGGTCCTGTCTTAGAAAAACCTCTTATAGAAAACCCTGTTTTGAATGTTATCACTGAAGTCGAAAAATCAAAATTAGTAAACGTTGGTGAGGCGATTAATTTAACTAGAAATAAGTTACCAAGAGAGAAGAGTTTGATAGGGTTTTGTGGTGCACCCTGGACTGTAATGACTTATATGATTAATGGTCGATCAAAAAAAGATCTATCTCAATCCGTTAAATGGATGGAGGACAACCAATCATTAGCAAATGATATCATTGATGTACTGGTCGATCTATCTGCTGCTTACTTAATTTTACAGATTCAAGCAGGGGCTGACATTGTAAAAATTTTTGATTCATGGGCAGGTGTTCTGAATGAAAGTCAATTTAATAATTGGGTAATCAAGCCAACGAGTAAAATTATCGCAAAAGTAAAAGATGTTTTCCCAAAAACTCCTATAATTGGTTTCCCCAAGGGCGCTCATAAATTTTATGAAAAATATGCCTTGGAAACAGGGTTAAATATAATAGCCGTCGATAGTGAACTAGACAGAGATTACGTTAGGAATATTCTCCAGAAAAAATTTATAGTTCAAGGTAATATCTCACCTAATATTTTACTTAGAGGCGGAGCAGAACTCAAGAAAGACATTGAGTTAAATATTAACAAGTTTCGTGATCAACCCTTTATTCTTGGACTTGGTCATGGTATCCTGAAAAATACACCACCTCAGCATGTGCTAGATCTTGTACAATTTGTTAGGAGCCTCAGTTAAATGGATGATGGTAACTTATACTTAATAGTTAAATCGTTACATATAATATCTGTAATTGCTTGGTCTGCTGCTCTCCTTTATTTACCAAGGTTATTTGTATATCACTCTGATTTACAAGCAGGTAGTGAAGCTTCGGAATTACTGAAGACTATGGAGTATCGATTAGGAAGATATATCATGTCTCCTGCGATGATAGTATCTTGGGTGTTTGGTCTTTTATTAATTTTTTATTTTGATGTGATAGATTTTTCCCAAGATTTTTGGTTTCATTCAAAGTTTTTATTGGTGGTAATTTTATCTGCATATCATGGTTTATTGATTGGGTATATGAAAAAATTTCAACAAGATAAGAATGTAAAAACACATAGATTTTTTCGCGTAATTAACGAAATTCCAACAGTTTTAATTATACTAATTGTATTTTTGGTCATTTTAAGACCTTAATTTTTCTTTTGATATGATTTATTTTATGTGATATAAATCAATTAATAATTTCATCTAGTATATTCTATACAAAATTCTCAATAATGACCGAAAAACAAAAAAAAACTAACAGCAATCAAGTGCGACTTGCAGATTTAAAGGAAAAGAAGCCAGTTGAATTATTAGGCATTGCTGAAGAGCACGAAATTGAAAATGCAAGCACACTCAGGAAGCAAGAGTTGCTTTTTGCGATATTAAAGCGGCTAGCTGAAAAAGATATAACAATAATTGGTGACGGTGTTGTAGAGGTCTTGCAGGATGGGTTTGGCTTCATTC
The DNA here is from genome assembly GCA_902633855.1 of uncultured OCS116 cluster bacterium. Lineage (GTDB taxonomy): Bacteria > Pseudomonadota > Alphaproteobacteria > Rhizobiales > TMED25 > TMED25. Next base: position 28,465 of record CACPHU010000001.1, on the reverse strand, counting down.
GTTCTCCAGATGCAAATTATCTTCCCGGTCCTGATGACATATATGTAAGCCCAAGCCAAATAAGAAGATTTACCTTAAGAACAGGCGATAGCATAGAAGGCGAGATCAGAAGCCCGAAAGAAGGGGAAAGGTATTTTGCTTTACTCAAAGTAAATACAATAAATTTTGAAGATCCCGAAAAGGGGCGTCACAAGATTAACTTTGATAATTTAACACCCTTGTATCCAGATCAGTCTCTTACAATGGAAGTTTTGGACCCCTCATTAAAGGATAAAAGTGGCCGTATAATTGATATCGTGGCGCCGCTTGGAAAAGGCCAAAGGGGTCTAATTGTTGCGCCTCCGAGAACCGGTAAAACAGTATTACTCCAAAATATTGCTCATTCAATTACGACTAATCATCCCGAGTGTTATCTTATAGTTCTCCTTATCGATGAGAGACCTGAAGAGGTTACTGATATGCAAAGATCAGTGAATGGTGAAGTTGTTTCATCGACCTTCGATGAGCCGGCTGCAAGACACGTTCAAGTGGCAGAAATGGTTATTGAGAAGGCCAAAAGACTTGTAGAACATGGGCGTGATGTTATCATACTTCTAGACTCTATCACAAGACTTGGACGAGCTTATAACACGGTAGTACCTTCATCCGGGAAGGTTTTAACTGGTGGTGTCGACGCAAATGCCCTTCAAAGACCAAAAAGATTTTTTGGTGCTGCGCGTAATATTGAGGAGGGCGGTTCGCTGACCATCATATCAACAGCATTAATAGATACCGGTAGCAGAATGGATGAAGTCATCTTTGAAGAATTTAAAGGAACAGGTAATTCAGAGATAATTCTTGATAGAAAGGTCTCCGACAAACGTGTATTTCCATCGATGGATATTCTACGTTCCGGTACAAGAAAAGAAGAGCTTTTAATTGGTGATGGGACACTTAAAAAAATGTTTGTGCTCCGCCGTATTTTAAATCCTATGGGCACCGTTGATGCGATGGAATTTCTCTTAGATAAAATTTCACAGACAAAAGATAACAACGAGTTTTATGACTCTATGAACACCTGATTACGGCACTAAAACTGTTGTGCCAACCGTTTTTCTATTTGACATCGCCGCATGTGCTTTACCGACTTCTTCAAGCGTAAACTTTTGTTGGACATCGATCTGAACATGTCCACTTTTTAACACATCAAAATATTTTTCAGACGCGTTGATAAGTTGTTCTCGTGTTTTGACATAGTCAAATAATGTTGGCCGTGTAATAAATAAGGACCCTTTTTTCATTAGATCAAGAATATTTATCGGATCGGGTACACCCGATGCATTTCCAAAACTTACAAGCAGCCCCCTTTTTCTTAATGAGTCCATGGAGTCAATTAACGTATCTTTGCCTATGGAGTCATAAACAACAGAGACACCTTCATTATCAGTAATTTTAAGGGCCGCATCTTTAAAAGATTCTTTGCTTATGTTTACAACATGATCACAGCCATTTGACTTTGCGTAATCAATCTTTTCGTCAGATCCAACTGTGCCAATGACAGTCGCTCCAAGTGACTTTGCCCAGCCTGATGCTATCGAGCCAACGCCGCCAGCAGCGGCATGAAATATTATCGTGTCCTCTTTCCCTACTTTATAAATGTCATGCATGAGAAAGTATGCGGTTACTCCCTTTAAGAGCGAGCTTGCAACAGTTTCGAATTCAATTTCATCCGGTAAATGTAACAAAAGGTTTTCGGGGACAATGTTATGGGTCGCATAAGCTCCAAGCGGACCGTTGCAGTAACAAACTCTATCCCCTTTTTTAAATTCCTCTACCTTATCTCCAACTGCTTCAACAACACCTGATGCCTCTAAACCCAGTCTTGATGGAAGATTTAGGGGGTACAATCCAGTTCTTTGATAAATATCAATGAAATTTACTCCAATAGCCATGTGTTTTATCAGAACTTGATTGTCGATTGGTTTTTGCTGCTCTTCTTCAACAATTTTCATCTCTTCTTCACTACCAAAGTTATTTAAAATAATTTTCTTCATTGGCTTCCCCTTGAGTAAATAATAGTTACCTCTTAGTCTTTAGCATAATAATCCCTGAAATCAATGTAAAATGGAATTGATGTCGAACATCTCCTGACAAAAGCACATTACATTAATGATCAATTACCTCCAAGATGGACTTTCCTTGATATATTTGACTTTTCCAGTTGTGTGATATGCTGCCCTATCTTCTATGACAAAAGGCTCTGACTCGTTTATTTCTTGCGCTTGAATTTGCTCACAATCATAGCCTAACATATCAAGTAATAATTTATCACAAGTTCTACCAAAGTGGACTTCATCAGCATATATGGCTTGATATGACTTGTCTTTAGTTGAACCATATATACCGAAATTGAATGTTGCTTTCATAAATTCCTTTGGCAAACCACTCTGGTATTCCCACAAAGTTTGATTGTGTCTTTCATGCACCAACTCACCATTGATCCATATCTTGTGAAATGCTCTGTCTAGTTTCTTGTTGTCGAAGTTGATGTTGAACACAAGGTCATACCATACATTTCTCTCTAACTGTTCGCCTGCAATCAATTGATATGAATCCATCCTTGCTTCACAGTATTTTCTTTTGTGTGTGTTTTTTTTGTCTGAACCAGCGGCACAGTCGTCGGTACCCTCAGGTATAATGACGTGCCCAGCCCCTGATTCATGTGTCCAAATCAAACCATCATCTTCAAGTTGTAAAAGAAACATAGGACCACAGTAATCATAGTCACTGTGGAACTGAACTATTGCTTTCCTGGTATCATTCAATTCATATGAGTTTGGTATCATGAATGAGTATGAAACCCAAACCATACCTATAAAACTCTTATTATATTTTGCCTCTACTCTTTTTTGCCTCTCACCATTAGTCCGATTGCAGTCACTGGGCCTGTTGTAGCATCCATCACCTGGTGCTTGGATAAAGAATGAGGTGTTACCATATCTGGTTGGCTCTGAAACAACTTGAAATAGTTTTATATTATTTTCTATTTCATATTTTTTCATATATTGTTTAGAGTGAGTTTTCCATCCAAGATTATTTTGCCAACCAGATAAAGTCGTATCGTTTGCCCAGGTCGCTATACTAAATTCTTTTTATAGAGATCACTTGCTTGTAACGAATTTTCATCAATTATGGGAGTAAAAAACGTAATAAATAAAATTAAAACTATTTTGACCAAATTATGATGAGATTTCATACGCCAATAATATCATATATAGAATTGAATAGGGAATCCTAATAAATAAAATGGAATGGGAGCTTTTTTTGTTGTAATAATAACTGTTAATTAAGTAATCAGAAATATGTATAATACTATCAACTCAAAAACAATCTATGCTTTATCATCAGCACCTGGAAAATCAGGCATTGCTGTAATAAGAGTTTCTGGCCCTGAAGCGAAAAAAATTGGGAATCTATTTAACATTGATTTACCTGATCCCAAAAAAGTTCAAATTGCAAAATTAGTTCATCCACATAACGGTGATTTTATAGACAAAGCACTGATAACATTTTTTAAGTCACCAAATAGTTTTACGGGAGAGAATATGGTCGAACTATCAATTCATGGTGGTAAAGCTATTAAAGATCTGATTTTTAGTATTTTAGCAGCAGAAGAAAATTTTAGTTATGCCGAGCCTGGTGAATTTACTAGGAGAGCCTTTTTAAATGGTAAATTGGATTTAGTCGAAGTTGAAGGTTTGGCTGATTTAATAAACGCTGAGACAGAATTTCAGCGAAAACAGGCGTTTGATCAAATGGAGGGTAAATTATCAAACTTATATACGAAATGGAAGGGGCAATTAGTAAAAAACCTATCATATCTCGAAGCAACAATCGACTTTGTCGAAGAGGAGATATCACCAGAGATCGCGGGGTCTCAAATAAAAGACATCAGAGTTGTTCTGAGCGAATTGGATGCTCATCTGAATGACTCAAATAAAGGAGAAAGATTGAGGGATGGATTTCATATAATAATTGCTGGTTCTCCAAACACAGGTAAGTCAAGCCTTCTTAACCATCTATCAAACCGAGATATTGCAATTGTATCCGATGAAGCGGGAACAACAAGAGATAGTTTGGATGCTTATCTTGATATAAATGGATTCCCCGTGATTATAACTGATACGGCTGGGATAAGGAAAGCAAAAACAGAAGTAGAAAATATTGGAGTAAAAAAATCTCAAACAAAGATGAAGGAGGCAGATCTTGTTTTGTGGCTGATGGACTCAAGTATCAATAAAAACGATGGTATCCCGCATAATATAAAGGATAAATCTATCGAGGTGTGGACGAAATCCGATATTTCTATCCATGAAAATAAAGATATTATTATTTCAACTAAAAAAGATCAAGGAATTACACAACTCATTGATATTATTGGAAAATTTGTTGAGAAGGGCTGCAGAACAGAAGGGTCATTTATTACAAGATCACGTCATCGTGATGCATTGGAAAAAACTAAAAACCATTTATCAATGATTGCTAAAAATGATCTTTTGGATGTTGAAGTAATAGTAGAAGAGTTAAGGTCAGCAGTAAACTCATTAGCTCGAATTACTGGGCATGTTGATGTTGAAGACCTATTGGATATAATTTTTAAAGATTTTTGTATTGGTAAATAGAACAGAATACAATATATATCACATAGGAGTATTACATGAAGTTTGATTATGACGTTATTATTATTGGAGGTGGTCACGCCGGCTGCGAGGCAGCTGCAGCAGCTGCAAGATATGGCGCAAACTCTCTTCTCATTACTCATAAAAAATCTACTATAGGTGAAATGTCGTGTAACCCTGCGTTTGGGGGCCTGGGCAAAAGTCATCTTGTACGAGAGGTGGACGCTCTAGACGGAGTAATCGGTATTGCTTCTGATGAAGCTGCCATACAGTATAGGGTGCTAAATCAGAGAAAAGGACCTGCTGTAAGGGCTCCGCGAGTACAAGCTGACAGGAAAATATATAAAAAGGCAATGCAACGTATTTTGAGCCAATACAAAAACCTAACAGTACTAGAAAATGAATGCATTGGTCTTCTTATTGATGAGGGCGCTTGTTGTGGTGTGCAAACACTTAACAGTGATGAAATATATGCAAAAGCTGTAGTGATAACAACAGGAACATTTCTTAATGGCTTGATTCACATCGGAAAGAAAACTTATCCAGCAGGAAGAGTTGGAGATAAGCCATCACTTCACTTGTCGGATGTTTTTCAGAAGTTTGGCTTTCAATTAGGTAGATTAAAAACGGGAACACCTCCAAGACTTGACGGAAGAACAATAGATTGGGCAACCCTTGAGGAGCAGCAACCAGATCAAGAACCAATTTATATGTCCTATCTCACTGATTGCATCCAGCAAGAACAAATCTCATGTTTCATAACCAGAACAAATGATAAGACACATAACATAATTATGAGTAACCTCGATAATGCTCCACTTTACTCTGGCCAAATAGAGTCAACAGGTCCACGCTACTGTCCATCTATCGAAGATAAGGTTGTTCGCTTCGGTGAACGTAATGGACACCAAATTTTTTTAGAGCCAGAGGGCTTAGATAGTCATACTGTATATCCAAACGGCATTTCCACCTCGATTGACGAGAAAATCCAAGAAATTATGGTACGTTCCATCAAGGGCCTTGAAAATGTTAAAATAGAAAGACCTGGTTATGCTATTGAATATGATTATATTGATCCAAGAGAATTAAAACTAACGCTTGAGACCAAAAAAATTAGAAACTTATTCTTAGCAGGTCAAATTAATGGAACAACTGGATATGAAGAGGCTTCTGCGCAAGGATTAATTGCAGGAGTAAATGCTGCAATCAATTGTGTTGGAAACCAAGAATTCATTCTAGATCGCTCTGACGCATATATTGGTGTAATGATTGATGATCTTGTGACAAAAGGTGTGACTGAGCCATATCGTATGTTCACATCAAGAGCAGAATATCGTCTCTCTCTGCGCATTGATAATGCAGATCAACGACTGACTCAAAAAGGTATTGATCTTGGAATTGTTAAAAAAAATAGAGAAGCTTCTTTCAACGCTAAATTAAGTGAAATCCATGATGCCATGAACCTTGTCACAAATCTAACAATCACTCCAAATAGAGCCAAGCAGTATGGCTTGAAAATTAATCAAGATGGCAAAAAGAGGTCAGTTTTAGATTTGATTTCATACCCAAACATAAATTTAACAGATTTATATCCCATATGGCCCGAATTAAGTAGAATTGATAAGTCAGTGTCAGCACAGATAGAGTCTAACGCAATCTACTCGAAGTATTTAGAGAGGCAAAGGCTCGAGATTGTATCTTTTAAGAAGGATGAGTCTTTGGTTATACCAGTCGATATAGACTTTAATGATGTAAAGGGACTATCAAACGAAGCCCGGGATCGTGTGTCGAAAATGAAGCCTGCCACAGTTGGACAATTATCAAGAATGGAGGGTATTGATCCCTCTACTGTTCTCAAGATATTGTCATATATAAAGGCCCATCGTAAAATCTCAGAAATGTCAGCATAGATCGTGACAGATAGAACATCAGTCATAAATTTAATTGAGAGAGACTACAATGTTTCACGTGAAACAATCAGTAAACTCGAAATTTATGCTGAGTGTTTGATTGAGTGGCAAAGTAAGTTCAATCTTATTGGTAAATCTACAATAAATTCTATATGGCACAGGCACATATTAGACTCTATCCAGCTTGTGAGCATAATACCTGAGGATTTTCAGAGTTTAATGGATATTGGTACTGGCGCAGGACTGCCAGGGTTTATACTAGCAATTTATTATAACCAAATAGGTAAGGATATATACCTAGTAGACTCAAATAAAAAGAAATGTTCGTTTTTAGACCATGTTGCCACGAGATGCGATGTGGATGTTAAAATATATGCAGAGAGACTTCAAGATCTGGCAGTGAAGGACTTATTCAAAGTAGATGTTATCACAGCAAGGGCATTTGCAAGTATCGACAATATAATGTCTTTATCCAGACCATATGCGCATAAAAAAACAAAATACCTGTTACAAAAGGGTGTTAATGCAAAAAGTGAGTTGACCAACGCAAAAATTTCATCAAAATTAAGAGTAGAGTTTATAGATAGTGTAACACAAGAAAACTCATATATTCTTAATATTGAACGAAAATAATGTTTGGATTAAAGAAAAATAACAACAAAGCCAAAATATTCGCATTCGCCAACCAAAAGGGTGGTGTAGGAAAGACTACAACAGCAATCAATTTAGGTTGTGCAATTGCTGGTGCGGGGGAGAAAGTGCTAATCATTGATTTGGATCCCCAAGGAAATGCATCTACCGGTTTAGGCATTAACAAAGATGACAGGAAGTTCTCTACGTATGATATTTTAACCAGTGAACAAACTATTATAGACATAAAGTTTGAAACCCTTGTGCAAAATCTTGATATTGTACCATCAACACTCGACCTGCTGGGTTTAGAGGCGGTTTTGGCTGAAGATAATGAAAAGTCATATAAGTTAAAGCTGGCTGTTGAAGAGCTTGAGGCACAAAGTAAAAATGAATATGATTATATTCTTATAGATTGTCCACCATCGTTAAATTTATTAACCATAAATGCTCTAGCTGCTGCAGATGCCCTCATTGTGCCATTACAATGTGAATTCTACGCGCTTGAAGGCCTAGGTCAACTATTAGAAACTGTCGAACATGTTCGCGCAACCTTGAATAAAGATCTGTTAATACACGGTGTACTTTTGACTATGTTTGACGAAAGAAATAATCTTTCAGGTCAAGTTGCAAAAGATGTTAGAGACTTTCTTGGTGATAAAGTATACAAAACAGTAATTCCAAGGAATGTAAGGGTTTCTGAGGCACCATCATATGGAAAGCCAGTTATCTTGTATGATTATAAATGTCAGGGCTCTCAGGCCTATATGAACTTAGCAGCAGAAGTTTTAAAAAAAGATAAGATCGCATTAAACAGTAATTTATAAAAACAGGGGACCTACAGTGGCAGAGCAACATACAAACGCATCGACTTCAAGACTTGGCAGAGGCTTGGCCTCACTAATCGGAGATGTCCCACGAGAAGTTGCACCCGGCGAAAGTGAACTGGAACTCAATGTTGCTAGGCTTCCAATAGAAAAAATTCAGGCAAATAAACAAAATCCGCGTAGTATATTTTCCGAAGATGAACTTGTAGACTTAGCTAACTCAATAAGAGAAAAAGGTATTGTTCAACCGATTATCGTAAGAGAAATTGATAGTGCTGGATCATATGAAGTTATTGCTGGAGAGAGGCGATGGAGAGCTGCACAAATCGCTCAGCTAGATAATATACCTGCAATAATAAAAACATTATCTGACGATGATGCATTAGAAATTGCTATTATAGAAAATGTGCAAAGAAGCAATTTGAGTCCGGTAGATGAGGCAGCTGGGTATCAGAGATTAATTGACATCTATAATTACACTCAGGAAGATTTAGCGCAGGTAATTGGAAAAAGTAGAAGCTATATCGCTAATATACTACGCCTAAATAATTTACCGACGAAAGTAAAAGACTATTTGTCCGAAGGACTGTTAACAATAGGTCACGCAAGGGCATTGATATCTCTGGATAATGCTGAAAATCTTGCTGACATGATCGTATCAAAGGGCTTAAGTGTTAGGCAAATAGAACAGCTAGTTAAAAACTCATTAGGAGCTCAGAAAAAAAGCAATAGATCATCAATGAAGGATAAGAATATAAGCTCACTTGAACAGTTAATGACAGACGCAATTGGCCTTAAAGTTCAAATCCATGCCAAAGATGCCAAACCAGGAAAAGTTGTTATAAACTATACAAGTGATCAGCATCTGGAGCTTATAAAAAATAAATTATTAGGTTAATTCTTCAGTGAAGAGATCTTTAAGAGACATCTTTCCGTCAACTCGACAGATAAATCGCTATTCTTCCTTGTGTCAATTGTTGTTACTGACAAAATCTCGATTATATCACCTAGGGTACCTCTATTCCAGGTATTGAGCTGCCTCTGCAAAGATGGGTGTCTTTTGAAAAAGATGGGTGGTTTTGTATTTTCAATCACTTGTTTATTCGATATATTCAAGTCATCTTTTTCCGCCAATAATTCCATTAATTTTATGACATGATTCAATGTAATAATAAGTATTTGCGCAGGGTTGAATTCATCTAAGACTGAATGATAAAGGCGGCTTATGCTTTTTGTTTTTTTTTCAAACACTGTGTCTACTAAATCGGTAACAATTATATTTGATGAAGAGACGATTATAGACTCCACTTCTGATTTACTTATCTCATCGCCGCTTTGATGGTGGTTTAAAATTTTCTCGATTTCTGATGTTGTATTGCCGTAGTCATTACCCAGTGATGCTACAATTAAATCTTTCGCATCTTTATGCATGGTAAGATCTCTATCTATGAGTTTGTTATTAAGTAGAGCCATTATATCAATATTTGAACTATTGTAGCATGGGATCACGATAAAATTCTTATCACTTTCAAATGCCTTTCTTGAGGGTGAGCTTGTCTTCAAATCGCCTGCATTAATTATCAGGATTGACTGACTCTTTGATTCAATTATGCAGTCGACTTGCTCTTTTTTTAGATCAGATGACAAATCTAGTAATATAACCCTTTTATCATTGGTAAGTGCGAAAGTATCCAGTTCATCAGCAAGTAATCCTGGGTCATCATTTATCTGAGAACTATTTATTGTTGATAATAAAAAAGGATCATTTTTGTTTGGGATATAGTGACTTACAAGAGCTTTTGTTCTATGGTTTATCAGCCCACTATCTTGACCATACAGCAGTATACCTTGTATGTCATCACTAGGGTTTTTTATGAAATCATCAGCTTGTTTGTTGCGTAGGATCACTGTCTAATTACCAGCTTTAGATTATTAATTCATCAATTTTGGATGATTTAGAGATATTTGCTTATTTATGACGGATGCGACTTCTTTTGCTATTAAGTTATATGTAGATATTTCTGCCTGAGCATTATTATATTCTGAAGATGACAGTGTGAAAGTATTGTAGACACGAGCTGTGTTTGAAAATACCATTTCTCTGAATTCAGTGATCCTAAATATTTTATATTCAACTTCAACTTCTAATTGCATGCGTTTTGCTTCACCAGATGAGTCGATTAAAAGTGGATTTTTTTCAATGCTGATTTTAAAATCCATCTCAAGTTCAGATTTACCTCGTTCAGCATTCTGTCCCATGTACTTCAAGATTTCATTTCTAATAATCTGATGGTTTCTATCTGTCGCGTCATTAATATAGATTTCGCTCATGATGAGTTGAGAATTACTATTGACTCCATACATTGGCGAAAAGGAGCATCCGGCGATAATTGGTAGAAACATAATTATAAAATACAAATTTTTAATTTTAGATAACAACATTTAGAATCCTATTTGGGACATATATGATTTTTCTAATCTTAGAATTGATTGATTTACTGACATTATCGATTTTCATAGCCGCAGCTTCAACCTCATTTTTTGATAAGCCTTTAGCTACTTCAATTTCACCTCTTTTTTTACCATTTACCTGCACTACAATAAGAACGGTATCTTCCTGAATATATTTTTCAATCAATTGTGGCCATTCTCTTTGAGAAATTATACCATTACAACCAATTATTTTCCAACATTCTTCTGCCAAATGTGGTGCCATTGGGGCAAAAAGTTGGCAGTACGTCTCTAGAAGCTCTCTAAATGCATATAACTCACTGATATCATTGAGTTTTTTATTTTTATTTATTATGCTCTGCATCTCATTAGAGAGCTCGTAAATATGTGCAATCGCCCTATTAAACCGCAAGTTTTCAAGAGCGTCAGTGATGTCTTTTATAGCCTTATGAGTTATTTTTCTTATGTTGAGTGAGTTTTCCGTAAACTCCTTTGGTTCATCAATAGTATTCCCAGAAATTATGGACATTCCATCATTAACAATTTTCCAAATCCTTTGAATAAAACGAGATGAGGCTTCGGCCCCTTTATCTGTCCACTGAATGTCTCTCTCTGGGGGGGTGTCAGATAAAATAAACCATCTTGCTGTATCAGCACCAAAGGTCTCTACAATGGATTGGGGGTCAATGATATTCTTTTTCGATTTTGACATAGACTCTATAGGCCCAATTGTTACAGCATCACCAGTTTTGATATGTACCGGATTGCTTCCATCTAGCATGACTTCTTCGGGAAATAGCCAATTACCTGAAGAGTCTTTATAAGTTTCATGCGTTACCATTCCCTGCGTAAATAACCCTGAAAAAGGCTCATCCAAGGATAGATGATCTGTTTCTTTCATTGCACGCGTAAAAAATCTTGAATATAGAAGATGAAGAATAGCATGCTCTACGCCACCAATATATTGATCCACAGGCAACCAATAGTCAACTGACTCTCTATTGACAGGCTGATTGGCCTTTGGACTGCAAAATCTTGCAAAATACCAAGAAGAGTCTACAAATGTATCAAATGTATCTGTTTCTCTTACTGCATCTTTTTGACAATTTGGGCACTTTACTTTTTTCCATGTTGGATGCTTCTCAAGTGGATTTCCAGGGACACTAAAGTCAACATCATCGGGTAATCTTACAGGCAGATCATCATCAGGTACTTCCTGAACACCACAATCGCCACAATGGATAATTGGTATTGGGCAGCCCCAATATCTCTGTCTTGAAACACCCCAATCACGTAAGCGATATGTAATTTTCTTTTGACCTTGGGGTGACCCATCAATCAAATTTTTTGATATTCTCTCTACTATAGTATCTTTTGCTTCTTCAATTGTTTTTCCATCGAGGAAATCTGAATTAAAAATTGTTCCATTTCCAGTGTAAGCTTCATTTTCTATGATAAATTTCCCTTTTTCTATATCTTCAGGTAACACTACAGGTATGACATCTAAGTCATATTTACGCGCGAAATCCAAGTCTCTTTGATCATGTGCAGGACACCCAAATATTGCTCCTGTTCCATACTCCATTAAGACAAAATTTGCGATATAGACATCCAGATTTTTATCTTTTATGAATGGGTGCTTAACTTTAACACCAGTATTAAACCCTATTTTCTCAGCTTTCTCTATTTCGGCTAAGGTTGTTCCTTTTGATCTGCACTCCTTGATGAAACTATTAATTTCACGATTATTTTTTTCAAGCTTTTTGACTATTGGATGGTCCGCGGCAACCGCAACGAAGCTTGCGCCAAAAAGTGTATCAGGTCTCGTAGTAAAAACTTCAATTGTTTTACAATCATCATCAGGAGCAATTACAATCTCAAACTTAAATTGCAAGCCAGTTGACTTTCCTATCCAATTATTTTGCATAGTTTTGACTTTTTCGGGCCATTTACTGAGTTTGTCGAGTTTACTCAGTAAATCATTTGCATAATTTGTTATATTGAAAAACCATTGAGTCAGCTCTTTTGTTTCAACTTCTGCACCTGATCTCCAACCTTTTCCATCAATGACCTGTTCATTGGCAAGAACGGTATTGTCTACCGGGTCCCAGTTTACTTTTGATTTTTTTCTTCCAACGAGACCTTTTCTGTAGAAATCTAAAAATAATCTTTGCTCATGCTGGTAATATTCAGGGTCACATGTTGCTATTTCACGGGACCAATCTATTGATAAACCTAGCAGCTTTAACTGTTCACGCATGTTTGAAATATTTTGGTAAGTCCATTTTGCTGGGTGGATATTATTTTGCATGGCGGCATTCTCCGCGGGCATTCCAAAGGCGTCCCATCCCATTGGATGTAAAACATTAAACCCACGTGCTCTTTTGTATCTGGCCACTACATCACCCATCGTGTAGTTACGAACATGCCCCATATGGATCTTTCCTGAAGGATAAGGAAACATTTCTAAAACATAATATTTTTGTTTTGAATAATCTTCGCTAGCCAGAAATACCTTTTCGGAATCCCACTTATTCTGCCATTTCTCTTCTACTTCTCTGTGGTTATATCGTTCCATGGTGTGACGGATTACTCTTGTTTCATCTGGCGGGCTTTTGTGAGAATACTGTTTTCTAGCTGTAAACGCGTCTCGTCACTTGTTGAAGTATTTACCCATTCGCCGTTCAAATACTGCTGCATGAATAGCGAAACACGCACGGCATCGGCTCTGAGTCGGGTATCAAGAATATATATTGTTATTTTATATCTTTCATTGGGATTATTGGGATTATTATACCACTCAGTCATAATAATACCTCCATATGGATCGGCGTTTTCTAGAGGCATAAATGATATTGTATCCAAAGACGCTCGCCACAATAGGGAATTGACACCGATAGTAGCACCAGTGTCCTTAATGTCGCTGCCAAATAACTTAAAGTTATCTTGAATCTTTCCTTTCGGTCCACCATCCCGCTGGGCTTGCCTTTCTGCGTGCCTTTCTCGAGATAAATCAGCATCCATCCAATCTGGCATGTTGAAAGATGTTGAGCACCCTGAAAGGATGACGCTAATTAAAAAAATGAGTATTGATTTCTTAAGTGGATCTATTCTCAATATTTTATTTTTTGGATTATTTAAAAAATTATTCATAAAAAACCGTAAATATCAACTAATTGGCAGTAAAAAATAAAGCCATTCCAATGTCAACAAAATAACATTTAACAAACTATTAACAACTGTATCATATAAACAACATAAAATATTATTATAATCCTTAGTCCTAAGTTATGCGTTGACTAACTTAAACATAATTATATTATAAAAAATAACGTTAATTAATTAATAAAAGCGGTCATTATTTTAGATGAAAAAAATCCCCCTTATATGTTCAACAATACTTTTATCGACATTTGCTAACGCGGGTGATGCGCCAGTAGGTATTGAAACAGATGGCCTGAGTTTGAATATTGGTGGTCAAGTGGTGCTCGAAGGTATTTCAATAAATGGCAAATGCTTAGATGAAGCAGATCCTGCAGATGTCTTTAGTAATGAATTAAATACAACAAATCAAACTTCAATAAACAATGACCTTGAAACATTGGGGTTTGCCGCAGGTTCTTCAATTGGGGATGTAGCTCAAATGGGCATGGCTCAGAGTTTTTGCAGAAACGCTGGTGTAAGTGAGAAATCGCCTCATTTTGAATTTGAGAAGGAGCTTTATTTTAATGTTACTGGAAAACTTGCAAATGGATTAGAGGTTAGCTTCAATGATACACTTGACTTGACTAATACAGATGCAGAAGAGGGTTCTTTTGAACTATCACTTGGCGGAGCGTTTGGGAGAATTCTATTCCAAGACAATGCCAACGCAGTAGATAAAATGCTGACTGGTACGGCGGGATCCGGTGCCAAGACCGCGTTCGATGATATTACACTTACAAATCATCCATATGAAGTTTCAGGTGGTCATGAGACAGCGACTTCAGGGACTGATGGCGGATCAGGGTCACTCAGTGTTATTTATTTTACACCCTCATTAGCAGGTCTAGATTTAGCTTTTGGCTACAATCAAAATACGGATGCTAATGGTTTGGATGACTCTGAATTTAAAGACACTATATCGATAGGTTTTGGTTATGAAACATATATTGGCGACGTTGTAATTTCGCTCGGCGGAGGTATTGAAAAAGCGCATAGTGACATTGACACTCCAGCAAATTGTTTGACAACTGATCTCGCTACTGCAGATGCGGCATCCGATGCAGGAGATTTTTTTGAAGGTTTGTATGGCTCTTCAAAATGTGGCGATGAGACACTAACCGCAATTGGCGCTGATTTTTCGGTCAGTGAATACACATTATCTTCAGCATATTCATCTCTTGATTCATCTGAAGGCAGTGATACTAATGTTTGGTCACTTGGCATAGGTCGAACAATCAATGACATTGACTATACGGTTGGTTATTCAGAAGAAACACTCAATTATGCACGGGATAAGGTGAACGGCGATGATGTTCAAGATGTATCAAAGATTATGATGCTCGAGGCAGTAAAACCACTTGGTGAAGGCTTAGATCTTGGACTTAATATTTCTAACGCGGAAATCGATAGGGCCTCCGAAGAACTTGGAAATGGACCACAAGACGCCTGGAGAGCTGGTGTATCAGTTACTTTAGGGTTCTAAATTGACAAACTAATATTGTTATACATCAAACAGATTTTTCTTCAAATCTATCACATAGAAAACTATCAAAATAGTTAGCAAACAAAGGCAAACCAACAAAAAATTAACAATAGATTAATCGATGTTGTATTTATGTCACACATATAAATAAAGTAAAAAAAATGTGTGTTTCTTGCTTGATACCAAACGAAAATTTGTTAAATTGATCACATGTGCACGATGCTACGTGCATTGTGTGCGTTATTTTATATAAAATAACTTTTTTTATTAACTTTTTTTATTATGAAAGGAAAAATCATGGATAAAAAAATTCTATTAGGTGGTGCAGCTGCTCTACTAATGGCAGGTAGCATGTATGCTACTCCAGCATCTGCAAGCATCTCATTAGAGCTAGGCGGTGAAGCTAGCCTGACAGCAACAATGAATGATAATTGTTTTACTGCTCAAGCTGCTGACTCACTAAACACAGCTCTTGCTGATGCAGATATCGGTGATGGCGTTGCTAACGCTGAAGCTGATGACGCAACTGTTTCAGAACATACTGACGCCGACGGTGCTGTTGCAGGTATCGTATCATATGCTGCTGACCCTTGTGGTGGTAATGATGAAGACAACCCAGTCCTAGGATTTGGTAAAGAAATCAGCATTAGCGCTGGAGGTACACTAGCTAACGGTCTGGAAGTATCATTCTCAGACACACTAGATCTAGCAGATGTTGACGGCGAAGAAGGTGCATTCGAACTATCACTTGGTGGTGCTTTCGGTACACTAACATTCAAAGACGGTGCTGACTCAGCTGTTGATGCTGCTATGGTTGGTGATACATCAGGTGCTGACGTAACTGGTGCTCTTGACCTAGGTGGTCACATATTAGCTACATCTGGTACAGATGGAACAGGTATCCTATACCAAGCTCCAACAATGGGTGCTTTAGACCTATACGTTGGTTATGCTCCTAACTCAGGTGATACAGGTGATGACACAGCTGAATATCTAGACACATTCTCAATCGGTATGACATTTTCATCAGGCGACCTAACAGTAGGTGGTGGTATTGAAAGTGCAACATCAGAAAACAACGCTTGTGATCTAGCGGCTACTCTAGTACTTGCTGACGCTGCAATTACAGCTGCTGCATTGTTTGACGATGTATACGGTACAGAGCATTGCGGTGACCAAGACCTAATCGCTGTCGGTGCAGAATATGCAATGGGTGATATGACATTCAGCGCAGCTTATTCTGAACTAGATACAGGTGAAGCAGATCAAACAAGTGTATCATTCGGTGTTGCAACAACACTTAGTGATATTGACGTAGCTGTAGACTACACAACATCAGAAAATGACTTCGGTCCAGTTTCAGATGAGCAAAATGTAGTACACATTGGTCTATCAACTGCTCTAGGTGATGGCGTTGACCTATCATTAGATGTATCATCAAATGATATTGCAATCGCTTCAGAAGCAAATGGTGGAGGTCACGGTGGTGAATTCACAACAACATTTGCTGAAATGAAACTAGCAGTCGGTTTCTAATTTAATTTAGAAATAAGACTTTCTATAAAGAAGGGTGGTTTCGGCCACCCTTTTTTTTGTAAAAATATTTATTATGAAATAAAATTATACAATGTACACCAAATCACAATTTTCTCACGACCATATCGTCGATAACTTTAATGATGTGAAAGAACGTATCAAGCTCGCTGCTGAGAGCGTTGGGAGAAGTGCGGCTGATATAACGCTTATTGTGGTAACAAAAACTTTCGATATGAAGGAAATTCTTCCAATAGTTGAGTGCGGACACATTGATTATGGTGAGAATAGGGTTCAAGAAGCACAGCAAAAGTGGGCTGATGTTAAGATAAATAATCCAGAAATTAATTTACATTTGATTGGCCATTTGCAGACAAATAAAGCTAGAGCAGCTCTTGGCATATTTGACTCTATTCATACGTTGGACTCAAAAAAAATAATCACTGAAATCGCAAAAAATATTAATAAGCCATCGTCTGTTACCAAAGAGTTTTTTATTGAGATAAATTTAGGTGATGAACCACAAAAATACGGATTATCCCAAGACGAAATACCAATATTGTTAGAAGACCGGACACAAATAGAAAAAATCGGTATAAATGGGTTAATGTGTATTCCTCCATTTGATGAAGAGCCTTCACCATATTTTGCACTATTAAATAAAATCGCTAATAAATTTGGTATGAAATACCTTTCCATGGGAATGAGCTCAGATTTTGAAAAGGCTATTCAATTTGGTGCTACCCATGTAAGGGTTGGAAGCGAAATTTTTGGTTCACGAACATGAATATAAATCAAATTATTAAAATTTTAAAAAAAACAGAGAGCTTTGGTATGCAAACGGATAGTTTATTGAATACATTGGCTTTTACCGCAGAAAAGGTAGAATATTCTACTGGTGACTTAATCATTAAGTCAGGTGAAAAAGATGTAAAATGCGTTGTTATTCTTGAAGGTAAAGCATATGTCCAAAAAAAAATGAGTCCGATAGAGCTCAAGGCCGGTTCTGTGATTGGTCTACTGTCATTAATAAATGGTAGTAGCCCAAAGAACACACTAATCGCCGGCACCAAAGGATTGGCATTGTCGATAAGCAAAGAATTGTTCGAAAAGCTATCACATGAATTTCCAGATTTTAATAAGAATTTGAAATCCAAGCTAATTAGTGACTTAAATAACAAGGTTATTAGCCTGAAAGCGACTATGGATCAATAAGTTAAGTAATACTGCCAAGCTGGAAGGTTGCAGATATAGGAACATGGTCTGAAGGTCTTTCAAAATCCCTAGCCATTTGAAAAATGTTGTGTTCCATATAATATTTCAATAAATTATCTGTTATCCATATATGATCTAAGCGCCGTCCACGATTTGACTTCTTCCAATCTCGATTGCGGTAGCTCCACCATGAATAGACTTTCTCGCCTTCATTAGCAAAGTGTCTAAGAACGTCGCAAAATTTTTGTGTATTGATAATCTCTGATATCTTGGATCTTTCAATATCAGTATGGCTGACCACATTTATAAGCTGTTTATGTGACCATACATCATTTACATGGGGTGCAATATTCATATCACCAACAATAATATGATATTGCTTATCAATGACCTGATCTTTCAGGTGATGATGCATTTCATCTAAAAAATCAAGTTTATGCTTAAATTTTGGATTTACATTAATATCAGGTTCGTCACCGCCCGCTGGTACGTAAAAGTTATGTAATTTTAGACTTTTATTTTTTGTACCCAAATTAAATTCTGCACCAATGTAACGGCAATCATTCTTATCACAAAAATCCTTATGTATTAGATTTTTGAACCTAATTCTAGAAATTATTGCAACGCCATTATAAGATGCTTGACCCTTATGTGCTATATACTTGTAACCCAGTTCTTGAACTGAGGCTAAAGGAAATTTATCATTTTCGCATTTAGTTTCTTGCAAACAAATTATGTCTGGATTTAATTCCTCAACAATTTTTTTTAATTGCTCAAGTCTTATGCGGATACTATTAATATTCCAACTAATGACTTTGAGATTTTTCTTCATTACTAATTTTTTTTGACTAGAAAATAACTATTTTCAGCAATTTTTCCATGCACGACATTGTTCAGCTTCACATTAGTTTCAAAACCTTGAGCATCAATTATGTACCACTCGTATAGTTCAAGGTTTGTATTTGACTCTGTTATATTATCTCGAACATGAAAATGAAGGGTAATTTCACCAATCTCTTCATCTGTAAGGCCCTCAATGGATAACACAAGAAATTTATCATAAAAATCAATACCCAAGATTCTTGCGTCTTCAAGTAGATTAACATTATCCTTAAATAATACATAATGAGGGGAATACCTGATAGGGTAGCGGTCAAGCGTATCCAGCTCTCTGTCTATTATACCTAACCAGACACTATCAGAAACAACAAGAAGTGAGTCCGGTTTAGTGTAATCAAATCGGAACCGACCAGGCCTCCTTATATAAAATCTACCTTCTGAAATTGTGGAGTCTGGATTTATTTGGATGAAGTCACCTTCCATATGTTCTATATTATTAAGATACATATTAACAGCATTTACCGCTTCAAGTTGAATAGGGTCTAAGAAACTCGATTTCGAAGGAGTGACTTGTATTAATAAAAGAGCTAATGATGTGATAATTATTCTGAACATATATTCGTTGATTTTCTGTACAATAATATATGACATTTAGCGTTAAATATTGTCAAAATTTTGTTCGTTCAACAATATTTCTCTGCGTCCATAACTATCAGCCTCAGAGATTATTCCATCATTTTCCATTTTTTCGATAATATTTGCTGCTTTATTGTAGCCTATACCAAGTCTTCTTTGGACATAACTTGTAGAGGCCTTTTTACCACTAATGATTACTTCTATGGCTTTTTGAAACAATTGTGGGTCTATATTATTATATTCACCCGGATCCTTGTTTGCTTCTTCTGGCTCTTCTAAGATTTCATCAATGAAATCAGGGGTTGCTTGCTTCTTAAGGTAATTAACAATATCAGCTACTTCTTTATCATCAACAAAAGCCCCGTGTATTCTGGTTGTTCTGTTGCCATCTGCAACATAAAGCATATCACCTTTCCCAAGAAGTTGCTCAGCGCCTCCTTCACCTAAAACTACGCGACTGTCAATTTTTGAACTAACCTTAAAGCTAACTCTTGCTGGAAAGTTGGCCTTGATAACGCCGCTTATGACATCAGTTGACGGTCTTTGTGTCGCCATGATGAGATGAATGCCAGCAGATCTTGCCATAGCTCCAAGTCTTGAAACAGAATGATCTATCTCCTTACCGGCAACAGCCATTAGATCTGCCATTTCGTCTACTATAACCACTATAAATGGCATTTTCTTTAATGTAATTTCCTCATCATGATAATTTGGTTTACCAGTTTTTTCATCAAAACCAATCCGGATCTTCTGCTTAATAGTACCGCCTTCTCTCTCTATTTTTTTATTGTAACCTTCTAAATCTCTAACCCCAATTTTTGACATATTCTTATATCTTTTCTCCATTTCTCTAACAATCCACTTCAACGCAACAACAGCTTTTTTTGGCTCTGTAACAACCGGTGTAAGAAGATGGGGTATTCCCTCATAAAGAGAAAGTTCGAGCATTTTTGGGTCTATCATTATCAGTTTACAATCCTCTGGCGAATACTTGTACAACAATGATAGTATCATCGTGTTTATGCCAACAGATTTACCTGAGCCTGTTGTCCCCGCAATTAATAGATGTGGCATTGACGCTAAATCAACTACAACAGTTTTACCCCCGATATTTTTACCAAGAGCAATCGCAAGCTTATAAGATGATTTTTCAAATTCATCTGACTGTATAAGGTCACTCAAATATACAGTGCTCCTCTCAGCGATAGGGAGTTCGATACCAATTTTATTTTGTCCTGGAATAATTGCAATTCTTGCGGACTGCGCAGACATAGACATGGCAATATCTTCTGCTAATCCAACAACCCTTGTCGACTTTGTTCCAAGAGATGGCTCTAATTCAAAAAGTGTAACAACAGGACCAGGTTTGATATCTGTAATCTCTCCGTTCACTTTATAATTCAGTAAAACGTTTGATAATTTTTGAGATATCGCTTCAAGCTCTCCTTGGTTGACTATTTTTTCATAATTTTTTTCAGGGTTTATTTTTAAAAGACTGACCGATGGTAGAGAAAATTCATTCTGCTCAAATAGATCTAAATTTTCCTTTTTATTATTAACCTTCAATTTTTTCTTGTAAGTTTTTTTTGGTCTCTCAGATATGTTTAGGTCAATGTGTGGCTTGATACTCTCGCCGATGATGATACTCTCATCTCCAATTTGATTATCATGACTGTCCCTGATCTCTTCAAAGCTTTTTTCTTCGTATTTTCTATATTGCAATAGTGATTTCAGACGTAATAAGATATTCACAAACATTTTTAGAATGATTTTGAGAACTAGTGCTAAAGGATTTGATTTCTTTAGGGAGACCTGTTGATGTGTCTGATCTGACTCTAGTAATTTAATATTTCTTTTTCTCTTCAACCCCAGTACTAGTCTATTCAGACAGAACGTAACCACGATTGTTAATGCAGAAATAATGAAGATGACCCGCTTAGAGTTATTATCCGAAATAGTTTCAAAATTGCCTATAATAATTTCTCTTATTAAAAGTGAGAGAGAGTCACCAAGTAGTCCACCGGCGCCGACCAGATAGGACCAGTTAGTCACCGATTTAAAGAAACTACTGTCAGTAATACCAATATTTGACAGCAGTGTTATCCAAGCCAGGAAGTATATCGGATATTTTATATATCCTGGGATGCCGGCCATTCTTTTTGATTGAATTATCATATCAAGGCTTATAATTAGCATAATCGAAATTAGAATAAATGAGCCAAGACCTATAAATTGTAACATTAAATCTGAAATTATTGCCCCTGATGCACCTAAGATATTACTTATGCTATTTGCATTATAATTATTTAAATTTGGATCGTAGGGTGTCCACGAAATGAGAGATGTAATTAAGTAGATCGCAAGAGAGAACAATAATAAACCAAAAAGCCTTTTAGCTTGTTTTCTCATAAATAATCTAAAGCCAGAGGGTAGTACGCTCTCAATAAAATTTAAACTCGATAATTTCATTTCAATTTAGGACCTTATTTATAATCGCAACTGCCTGCTCAACATCACTATTGCTTCCAACTAAAGCAATTCTAATATAGTCATCTGCTGATGAAGAATCAGTTGTATTTAACGACAAATATGACCCCGGTATTACTTTTAAACCTGCAGACCACAGCCTTATTGTTACTTCTTCATCGGAACCAAACTCTGATATTTTTAACCATGCAAAAAAACCACCTTTTGGTGTATTAAAATTGAACTTTTTATCGATATTATTTTGGAATAATTCAAATTTTTGATTGTATAACTTCCGATTTTCAATCACATGATTTTCGTCACCCCAGAGTGCTTCTGAGGCTATTTGGATTGGTGTAGGAACAGTTGGTGCCGAAACATTCCGTAGATCAAAGAATTTATCAATTAGGTTTTTTTCACCAAATACAAACCCCGATCTCAGTCCAGGTGCATTTGACCTCTTTGATAATGAGTTGAAAGATAAAATATTTTTGAATTTATTTTTTTCTGCAACTTCGATAATGCTATGTGGTGCTTCGTCGCGATAAATTTCAGAATAGCACTCATCGGCTATTATAATAAAATTATATCGAAGTGACATCTCATAGAGTTTCTCTAAGTATTCTTTGCTTGCAATTGATCCTTGTGGGTTTGATGGAGAGCACAAATAGAATGCTATAGTCTGAGACCACGTATTAGTATCAACCATGCCTAAATTAATAAAAAAATTATCCTCTTCTGACACATTAATAGTAAGATTTTCTCTGTCTGCATAATATCCTGTTGTTGCATATACGGGGTAAAACGGGTTTGGTAGAATAAATATCGATTTATTATCCTGTAATTTTTTAGCTAGAAGGCTGCCAAAAAAAAGCCCCTCCCTCGATCCAGATATCGGTAAAATATTACTAGTATGGACATCTGTTTTAAGATTGTGCCGGCGGGAAATCCATTTGGATATATTCATGCCAAAATTTGGGTTTGAATTTGCCGAAGGATAATTTTGGAATTCTGCAAAATTATCATAAATAATTTCTTTTATAAATGATGGCATTTCATGTTTTGGAGAACCAATAGACATATCAATCCAACCATCTTTCTCCGGATAGTTACTGAGTAGTTCGCGTGTTCGCTGAAATGGTGAGAGAGATACCATTAATCCTCATAATAAACAATATTTTATTATAGAATTATCTGGTTAAACGTGTGTTAATAACTAACAAAAAAGGTGGCCATTGAGACCACCTTTTTTATGGGAGAATATAACAGTGTAAATATTATGACTTAGAGAAGTCTGGATAAGCATCCATACCTAATTCAGTTTTATCTACACCGGATAGTTCGGCTTCTTCGCTGATGCGTATACCAATTGTTGATTTCATTACGAACCATACAATTGCACTTACAATACTTACGAAGACACCAATTGAAATAACACCAATGAACTGGGTTACAACACTCGTTCCGTCATTAGATAGTGGAACAACTAATGTTCCCCAAATACCTGCGAGTAGATGCACAGGAATAGCTCCAACAACATCGTCGATTTTAAATTTATCAAGCATCGGTACAGCAAGCACAACTATAATACCACCAATACCACCAATGATTATTGATAGAAGTGGTGAAGGCATTAGAGGTTCTGCTGTGATAGATACAAGACCTGCTAGAGCGCCGTTTAGGGCCATAGTTAGATCAACCTTTTTATACAGCACTTGTGATAATATAATCGCGGCAACAACACCACCGGCAGCAGCAAGGTTTGTATTCATAAATATCTTGGATACAGATGATGCATCTTCTAATGAACCAAGTGCAAGCTGTGAGCCACCATTAAATCCAAACCAACCAAGCCATAGGATGAAAGTACCTAGTGTTGCTAACGGCATGGATGATCCTGGCATAGCATTAACTGTACCATCTTCATTATATCTGCCAGCTCGTGAGCCAAGTATTAGAGCACCCATAAGAGCTGCCCATCCACCTGTTGAGTGAACTATTGTAGACCCAGCGAAATCACTGAAACCTAGTTCGGAGAGGAAACCACCGCCCCATTGCCACGCGCCTTGGATTGGATAAATAATACCACATAGTATTACAACGAATATTAGAAATGGAATAAGTTTGATACGCTCAGCGAGTGTACCAGATACTATGGAAGCTGCTGTTGCACAGAATACCATTTGGAAAAACCAGTCTGAAGCTGCAGAGTAGTCTCCTGTATCAACTGATGGGTCAGGAACACTAAAAGCTGTGAAGCTTCCAAAATATCCACCATCAACACCATCATACATTAAATTATAACCAAGTACCCAAAAAGCTATACCAGCTATCGAATAAAGAGCTATATTTTTTGTACATTGCATGGCAACGCTTCTAGAACGTACCATACCAGCCTCTAGCATTGCAAAGCCAGCTGCCATCCACATAACCAAAAAACCACCGATCAAGAATAATAATGTATTAAATACGTATGCTGTATCTTCACCCGCAGCGTTGGCTGGTTCAGTCATGGACAGAGTAATAACTCCGAGACCAATTACTGATAATAATAATTTTTTTAACATTTTTTTCTCCTAGTTTTCTAAAGGGCCTCAGCGTCTTTTTCGCCAGTCCTAATTCTAATTGCGCCTTGAACATCAAATACAAATATTTTACCGTCACCGACTTTATCTGTTTTTGCTGCCTCAACAATTGCGCTTGTTGCTGAGTCGAGTAAATCATCCTTTAATACAAGATCAATCTGGATCTTTGGGATGAAATTCACCTCATATTCAGCGCCTCGATAAACTTCGGTATGTCCTTTTTGGCGACCAAAACCTTTTACTTCAGTAACGGTCATCCCTTCAATCCCAAGATCAACGAGAGCTTTTCTTACGTCATCAAGCTTGAATGGCTTAATGATTGCTGTAATTAATTTCATCGAATTTCTCCTTTTAAAATCGTTTGGTATATTTAGTGCAAAAAGTGTGCCAAGTTTTGAAATTTTCTTATAAACTATTGTTATATAATAAGAATTTTTTTCTAAGAAAACCTTTTGCTGTTTGGATAAAAGTAATAAGATTAAAAATTATGCACTATTTAATATATGATTAAATAATAGGCATTTTTCGAATCATGCCCTCCTGGGCCACAGTTGCAATTAGATTTCCTTCACGGGAATATAGCATTCCTTCAGCAAAACCTCTATTACCACTGGTTTTTGGGCTTTTTTGGCTATAAAGGGTCCAATCATTAATATCGAAATTGTTATCATGAAACCAAATTGAGTGATCTAGGCTTGCAACTTGAATATCTTTTTGGAAAATTGAAATACCATGAGGCATCAGAGCTGTATCTAGAATTGTATAGTCACTCGCATACGCCAATAGAGCTTGGTTCATTATTGGGTCTAGATCTGTTTTTGCCGAGGTTTTTAACCAAATCCGTTGCAAAGGGTCTTCATTTTTCAGCATAGTAATGTCTCTTGGTTTTATTGGCCTATATTCTATGGCTCTACCCCTATGTCGTGTATCTTTAATATTGTCTGGTTTATTTTTAAAGACATCATCAAGTATTTCCATTTCCGTTTTCAGGTTTTCGGGAGTAACGATGCCACGAGGCATTTTTTCTTGATGTTCAAGCCCTTTCTCTTTTTTTTGAAATGACGCAATCATATAAAATACTAACTTGTCATTCTGGTACGCGGATACAATTCTTTGAGCAAAACTTCTGCCCTCACGAAGAGTACTCACCTCGTAATTCATTATGATATCAGGATCACCGGCACGAAGAAAATATGAGTGTAATGAGTGCAAATTTTTATCTTTAACAGTCCTGCAGGAGGCAATGATTGATTGTGCAACGATAAGGCCTCCAAAAACCCTAGTCCAACCAAACTCATTTACTGAAGCTCTGAACCTGTTATCTGATATCTTCTCAATGTTGAGTAAGTTCTTAAGATTTTTAATCGCACTCATAATAAAATAGAAATTATTTAATTAAGTTATATATTTATATTTTAAAGACTACATAACAAGAAAAAAATGACACAGCTAAAATCTTCACATTCGGATATAATCATTGTAGGTAATGGAATAACTTCACAATTTTTTGCACTTAGATTATCAAAGATATTGGGCGGCAGGATAAGAATAACCATCATTGATAAAGAGAGAAAAGATCCTGGTCATAAGGAATATGTTAGAGCTCTTTCCTTATCGCTATCGACAATCAACCTGTGTAAGTCACTTGGTATCTGGAAATCCATAGAACCACAAACACACCCAGTATCTAGAATATTTATAAGTCACTCAGCATCGAACAAAGAAAAACGAAGTTTTTTAAATCTAGATAATAGGGTTAATGACGAGGTTGCATCGTATATAATTGATGAGAAGGTGTTTAGAAAGATAGTTTTTGAACAAACAGCAAAACTTAGTAACATAGACTTAATTTACGCTAATATTGGTGATATTAAGTTGGAGACTGATCAGGTCAGTGTGAAAGTTCAGAATCAAATATTAACATCGAAGTTACTTGTTGCGGCTGATGGAAGAAAATCAATCGTAAAAAAACAACTCAACATTAAATCAGTATCGTGGGACTATAATCAACTTGCACTATCTTGTCTAATTGAGCATTCAAAAAATAATGAGAATATTGCAGTTGAAAATTTTCTACAGACGGGTCCAATTGCTTTACTCCCAATGGGTAAAGGTACGTCCTCCGTCATTTGGTCGGTAAATAAAGATAATATCGACCAAATAAAAAAAATAAGTAACAGTGACTTAAAATTGAATATAGAAAAACAATTTAAAAATTATATCGGTGAAATTATTAAATTAGATAACTCTGGTTTTTTTGACCTCAACTTCTCTGTTGTACAAAAATTATACTTCAAGAGATGCGCTATAATTGGCGATGCAGCTCATTCGATTCATCCCCTTGCTGGACAGGGGACTAACTTAGGATTGCGTGACATCATTTGTTTATCTGATAGGATCATTGAAGCCTTTAAGTATGGATTAGATATTGGTTCGATAAATAATCTTCAAGAATACCAAAGAAAAAGAATGCCTGATATCTTGACGTCAGCGCTAGCATATGACGGAATAAATAGGTTATATTCAAATAATATTAGTGGCCTGAATCCCTTAAAAGACTTTGTAATTAATTTGGCAGATAGCATTCCCATCCTCAAAAAGACTCTTGTTAGAGGAGGATCCGGTATATCTATAAAATATTAAATGCTCAGCTTAGTTGAGCGCGTGGAGCGATGACTATTTCTGTGGTAACCTTCTTGCCTCAGAAGGAAGCATTATTGGAATACCATTTCTTACAGGGTATGCCAAGCCAGCGTTATCAGATATAAGCTCTTGATTTTCTTCATCATAATCCAGTGGGCCTGCACTAACAGGACAAATCAAAACATCCAATAGTTTCTGGTCAAAATTATCTGTCATTTTACTGAATGAAATTACTTTTTTTATTATTTCTGGATGCTATTGAAATTTCACTTAATGCTATTAGGATCTCAGATCTATTTTCTATATTTGTTGCTTCAAGTAGTGCCTGCTTTTCTTTTGCTGTAAATGGGCTGAGCATTGCAAAGGCATTTATTAAAATTTCAGTATCCGTATCGGTTATTACAGACCAGTCGGTTGTTAAGTCATTAACATTTAAGTAGTCAGAGATGACATTTAGCAACTTTTCTCTGTCAATTGTGTCTGTATTATCTTCGACTAAAAGGTCATCATTAAAAGCATGGTATGTTACCTTCATTTCTCGATAAGGAGCGTTATTTTCTATCTCTTCGATGGTATTAAATCTGCAGATACCTGTTAATTTAATTATTAGTGTACCATCATCATTTTCAACATAAGTGGAGATCTTTCCAAGGCATCCAACACGCTCTGTGTCACTGTTTTTTCTCTGAGATATAGAGGGCTGAATAATTCCAATGTGCTTATTTTTTTTCATAGCATCATCGATCATTTCTAAATATCTTGGCTCAAATATGTTTAGAGGCAATATTGCTTTTGGCAACAGAACACACTTATCAAGTGGAAAAATTGGAATAACTTCTGGTAAATCTCTAATATCAGTTTCTTGGTTCATGTGTACTCCTAGGAAAACAAAATTGCTGATAAATCTTTTCTTTTTTCAACAGTGACAGGATCTGTGAAGCCCCAGGCTTCAAAATATTTTAGTAACTGCGACTGAGCTGCTTTTTCATTCCACTCTCTATCTATATGAATAGATTTTATTAATAAATCTGCAGCTAAAGATTTTTCACCAACGGAATTATAGTAAAGTGATAAATCAATTCTCGATTGATGGTCGCTTGGATTTTTCTCTATCTTATCTTTAAGATCCGATATATTGGCATCATCAACAGGTTCACTCTGGGATAATTCAATTGTTGATTTTAGCTGCCTTATTTTCTCATTATTTAATATTTGTGGAGATAAGTTTGCAAGAAAGTCATTTGCGAAATCAAATTTTCCCATTTGCAGGTAACAATCAGCTATTTCGAATATGACATCAATATTATCAGAGTTATCTGTCGCAATTGACTCAAGAATCGTTAGGGCTTCCTCGTAGTTCTTTTCATGCTTTAAATTGATTACT